>KL569507.1:1775-7686 GCA_000715685.1 Streptomyces lilacinus | reverse complement strand
TGGCGGACGGGAGATCGTCGAGCGCCGTAGATCCCGCAGACAGGCGCCCCTCATGACCCGCTCCGATCTTCCCCACCCCACCCCCAAGCTCCTGCCCGACGCGACCCACCTGTCCGCGCGGCCCGGCACGGCCCTTCTCAGGCTGGAGACCACGCGTCTCCGGGAGGGAATCCTCGACGGCGCCTGGTGGCCGCGCTCCCGCGACATCGGCGCCGAGCTGCCGAGTCTGATCATGGCGTTGACCGAGCACCTCGGCCCGATCACGCGCGTGGGGCTGGACGCGAGCGCCTGGGAGGCGCTGCCGACGCGGTTGGTGATCGACGACCGCGTCGTGCGCATCGACGCGTTTCCGGTGGGCGACGACACCGTGCTCGTCACCCGAGGCACCCAGGACCACTTCTCCCTGCTGGTGATCCCACCGCACACGGACCCCGACGCGGCCCGCGCCGCCATGGCCAGGGCCGTGGAGGCCGGCAACGTGAGCGAGGCCAAGCAGATCCTCGTCGACACCGGCGCCGACCCGGACCAGCCGGACGCCGCGGGGAGCTGAGTCCTTGGCTCCCCCGCCCTGATCACCAAACGCAGGCAAAGACGTCACGGGTGGTACATTCCCCCGTACATTCCACCCTGGCCTTCTCCCTGTTAGACGCGTGCCTGGCGGTCGTCCGCGCGCGGCGCGGTTCACGGGGCTGGTCTCCCGCTTCGTTTTGGATTCCTGACCGTGAGCCTCATATCCCCGCCCGCCCCGAAGACACGGACCACGGGAAGCGCGGCTCCGCCGACGCGCCTGGACTCGCTCACGGGGATGCGCTGGTGCGCGGCGCTGCTCATCTTCTGCTTTCACTTCTCCTACGAGGAGTCCGCCTCCGGCACGGCTCGGCACATGAGCAAGCTGAAGGACCTCACGTTCGCCGGCCCGTCGGCCGTTTCCTTCTTCTTCGTCCTCTCCGGCTTCGTGCTCGCCTGGTCGGCACGGCCGGGCGACAAGGCGACGGGATTCTGGCGCCGCCGCTTCGCCCGGATCTATCCGAGCCACGCGGTGACTTTCTGCGTTGCCGTGGTCTTGCTGATCTGGATGGGTCAGAGGCTCGACCCGTCCATCGCGGTGGGCAACCTGACCCTGACGCAGGCGTGGGTGCCCGACCGCAGGGACTGGTGGTTCGGCTACAACGGCGTCTCCTGGTCGCTGAGCTGTGAATTCTTCTTCTACTTCACCTTCCCCTTCGTGATTTCGCTCGTCCGTCGGTTCTCGAAGCGGCTGCTGTGGGCGACGGTCGTCCTCGGCAATCTCTTCGTCGTCGGTGCCCCGGCGTTCATGCACATCGTCAAGCACGCCACCGGGTGGAGCCCGAATTTCTACCTCTACATGCTGCCTGCGGTGCGGCTGGCGGAATTCGTCATCGGTATCGCCCTCGCGCTGCTGGTGAAGCGGGGGGCGTGGCGGGGCCCGGGCATGGTGGTGAGCGTGGCGCTGTCCTGCGTCGCCGTTTTCGGGCTGGCACGCGTCGTGCCGTTCGGCTTCCACTGGAACGCGGCCACGATCGTCCCGTACACCCTCACCATCGCGGCGGCCGCCCGTGCCGATGCGAAGGGCGAACCGTCGCCGTTCCGCAATCGGTGGATCGTGTATCTCGGTGAAGTGTCCTTCGCCTTCTACCTCGTGCACGAAATGGCCATCTTCGCCTCCGACCATTTCCTCAAGACGCATCACTTCGTGCTGCCCCTGTCGCTGCACGCGGGTCTCGTCTTCTCGGTCGCGCTGCTCGGCGCGGTGCTGCTGCACGAGTACGTGGAGAAGCCGGGCGTGAAGCTGCTGTCGCGCAGGAAGCGGTCCGCGGCGGTCACCGGCTGAGGACGTCACCCCCGTCGTTTGTTTCTCCCGTCGTGTGCGGGAAACCTGGCGGCCATCCCGTGCTTACGGCAGCTGGTGGGATGTGCCGGGCCCTTCCCGTACGGGGGTTTCCCGGTTTCACCAGCCAAGGGAGAAACGCAGTGCCGTTCCGTATGACCGCCGGATCCGCCGCGCTGATCGCCGCTGCCGCGGCCGCGAGTGCCGTGCTGGCGACAGCGCCGGCGCAGGCCGCCGAGGTATCTGAGGTGTCCGCGCAGACGCCGCGCCTGAAGGTGTTGACGTACAACACGTTCCTGATGAGCACGAGCCTCTACCCCAACTGGGGCCAGGAGCACCGGGCGCAGGAGATAGCCTCCGCCGACTTCTTCCGGGGCAACGACGTCGTCGTCCTGCAGGAGGCCTTCGACAACTCGGCCTCGGACCACCTGAAGGCGAGAGCGCAAAGCGACTACCCGTACCAGACGCCGGTCGTCGGGCGGAGCAAGGACGGGTGGGACGCCACCGGCGGCAACTACTCGGCGACCGCCCCGGAGGACGGGGGTGTGACCGTCCTCAGCAAGTGGCCGATCGTCCGGAAGGAACAGGTCGTCTTCAAGGACGCGTGCGGCGCCGACTGGTGGTCGAACAAGGGCTTCGCGTACGTCGTGCTGAACGTCAACGGCACCAAGGTGCACGTCGTCGGTACGCACGCGCAGTCCACCGACAGCGGCTGCGGGGCGGGCGAGGCGGCGGCGGACCGGTCCAAGCAGTTCCAGCAGATCGACGCGTTCCTGGACGCGAAGAACATCCCGGCCGGTGAGCAGGTCATGCTCGCCGGCGACCTGAACGTGGACTCGCGCAGCGCGGAATACCGCTCGCTGCTCGCCGACGCGGACGTCGCGCCGGCGGACAGCCGCACCGGGCACCCGTACTCCTTCGACACGCGGGAGAACTCGATCGCGGCCTACCGCTACCCGACCGACCCCCGCGAGGACCTCGACTACGTGCTCCACCGCAACGGGCACGCCCGTCCGCAGGGCTGGAGCAACACCGTGGTCAAGGAGCGGTCCGCGCCGTGGACCGTCTCCAGCTGGGGCAAGGAGTACACGTACACCAATCTCTCCGACCACTACCCGGTGATCGCCTCGGCGGGCTGACGAGCCACGGAAACGGGGCGTTGTCAGTGGGGGGTGCCAGGATGATCACATGCAGGGACCCACTGAGAACCACACCGAGCCGGCCCTCGGCCCCGAGCTGCTCGCCGAGGCCGAGGCGTACGCGGCGACGCTGGTCCGGCTCGGCTTCGACTCCCTCGAGGGCATGGCCGAGACGGTGTCGGACTACTTCTACGCCGACGGCGGCACCCCCGTCTCCCCGGCCGCCGCGCGGCGGATCGTCGCCCGGCTGTGGCGCGAGCGGCTGGCCGAGCAGGAGACGTGGCCGGAGACCACGGGCTACGACCGGCTGGCCGCGGCCTTCGGACGGCTGAACGCGAGCGGGGTCACCGCCCGGATGAGCTTCACGTGCTGCGGCAGGTGCGGCGAGGCGGAGATCGGCGCGGAGGCGGCCCCCGGTGATCACGGTTATGTCTTCTTCGATCACCAGGCCGCCGAGGCCGTGGCCGACGGGCACGGTCTGTGGTTGAACTACGGCACGCTCGACGAGGGCGCGGACGCCGGCGGCACGGCGGCCGTCGGCCGCGCGGTGGTGGCCGCCCTCGCCGAGGCCGGTCTCGCCGCCGAGTGGGACGGCGACCCCGCCCGGGCGATCAGCATCGACGCCCTGGACTGGCGCAAGCGCCTCGCTCCCCTGGTCGCGCACGTCGAGCACTAGTCGAGCACGTCGAGCCCCAGTCGATAGTCGATCTTTCGCCAAGGTTCCGTATTTACTGCTCAGCGGGTCTGCTGCCCCGTCCCGGGCCATGCTTCAATAGAGGGCATGGCCAGCTACCAGAACACCGCGACGGGTCGCAGCGACCTCGAGCCGTTCTGGCCTTCCCGCCAGCACCACGACTTCGACCGAGTGTGTTGTCGCGCGTCCTCCGCGCAGGCCCACTCCTTCCGCTGACCCGCGTCGAAGTCAGCCGCCGGCCCCGGTGCCGGCCAAGCGGCCCGCGCATGCACGTCCTCTCGACGGCCTCTCGCGCGAAAGCTGAGCTCATGACGAACGTCCGTACCCTCGCTGCTTCGTCCCCGTCCGCCACCGCCGCCCCCGCCGCCCGCCTCGTCCCCCGCCAGCGCCTGCGGGCCGTGGCCCCGGACGAGGTGCCCCCGGTCGCCGACCTGCTGCACCCCGGGGCGACCTGGCTGCCCGCGCCCCAGCACGCGCTGCCGACCCTGCCGGGCCAGCCGCCGATGATCGGCTACCTGGTGCTCGTCCCCGTCGACACCCCGGTCCCGGAGGCCGCGCCCTCCACCTCCGCCCCCGCCCCCCGTGCCGGCACCGGGGACGGGCTCGTGAGCATCGACCCCGAGGAGCGCACGGCACGCGTCGCGGGCCGCCCGCTGGACCTGACCTACCTCGAGTTCGAGCTGCTGGCCCACCTCGTCGCCCACCCCCACCGGGTGCACACCCGCGACCAGCTGGTGACGACGGTGTGGGGCTACGGACACGTGGGCGACGGCCGGACCGTCGACGTCCACGTCGCCCGGCTGCGTCGCAAGATGGGCGCGGAGCACCGCTCGTCGATCGTCACCGTGCGCCGCGTCGGCTACAAGTACGCGCCTCCGGTTGGCTATTGAGCCGGTATTGGGCCGGTTATTGAGCCGGTTATTGATCGACCGCGGGCCGGGGGCGGATGAGAGGGTGAGGCCATGACCGAACCCTCCGAGCTCGTCACACTCCTCGACCTCCAGCCCCACGTCGAGGGCGGCTGGTTCCGCGAGACCTGGCGGACCTCCGGCACCGCCGTCCCCGAGGGCTACGCCGGCCCCCGCGCGTACGCGACCGGCATCTACTTCCTGCTGCACCCCGGCGAGCGCTCCCGGTGGCACCGGGTCCGCTCCGACGAGATGTGGCTCTGGCACCGGGGCGGCCCGTTGCGCATGCGGCTGGGCGGGGCCGGCGCGGCCCCCGACGAGGCCGGCGCCACCGAGTTCGTCCTCGGCGCGGGCGTCGAGCGGGGCGAGCGGCCCCAGGTGCTGGTCCCCGGCGGGGTCTGGCAGTGCGCCGAACCGGCGGGCGGCGAGCCCACGTTGGTGACCTGCGTCGTCGCCCCGGGCTTCCACTACGACGACTTCACCCTGGCGTGAGCGGTCCCCCGGGCGGAGTCGCCCGGCTGCCCCGGCTCGCCCCCGCCTACGTCGGGGGCGTGCAGCTCGGCGCGTACGCCGTGCGGCACCTGCTCACGCCGGACGTGCGCGAGCGCCTGCTGCGCCAGTGCTCCACCAACGTCGACAACCTCCGGGCCGGCCGCTGGCAGACCCTGGCCACCAGCGCGCTGCTGGTCGAGGCCCCCATGGAGCTCCCCTACGCGCTGCTGCTCCTGGCGGTGCTGGGCTACACCGAGTACGCCTACGGAGCGTGGTGGACGGCGGGGGCCTTCGTCTGGGGGCACGTGGGCGCGTCACTCCTCGTGTACGGCGGTCTGCGCGCCCTGCGCGCCCTGCGCGCCGGGGCGCCCACGCGCGCGGCGACCGACGTCGGCGTGAGCTACGGCTTCAACGCCGTGGCCGGCGCGCTCGCCGCCGCGCTGCCGCGCGGGCCCGCGCGCACGGGCGCCCGGGCCGTGCTGCCGGCCCTCGCCGTCCGGCCCTGCCTGCGCGGACGCGGGCGGACGAGCTTCACGGACGTGGGTCACCTGCTCGCCCTCACGCTCGGTATGGGGCTGGGGCCCGCCCTCGCGCGGGGGCGCCGTCGCGGACTCGGGCGCCGTTCTTCACAATAAAAGGCAGAAAATGCGATAGGCCGGAACGGCAGACACGGAGACCCCACCCATGCCGCAGCAGTTCGATGCCTCGACGATCACGACGATCACCAATCTCCGCGACCTCGGCGGCATCGCGCTGGCCGGCAACTCCGCCGTCCGCCCCGGCCTCCTCCTGCGCTCCGGCCAGCTCGACCGGCTGGATCCGGAGGTCG
>KL569507.1:459-1552 GCA_000715685.1 Streptomyces lilacinus | reverse complement strand
AGATGTGTATAAGAGACAGGCCGGTGACGGCGAGGCGGCGGTGCCCGCCCGGCTCGAGGACGTCCTGGGCAACCCGGCCGCGGCCGACGAGCACCTGGGCGGCGGCAAGGCGGAAAAGCTGATGTGCGACATCTACCGCACCCTCGTGACCTCCGAGCCCGCCTGCCACGCCTACCGCCTGCTGCTGTCCACGCTCGCCGACCGGACTGCGGCCCGCTGCTCTTCCACTGCACGGCCGGCAAGGACCGCACCGGCTGGGCGGCCACCGTGATCCTGCTGCTGCTCGGCGCGGACGAGGCTGCGGTGGAGCGGGAGTACCTCGAGGTCAACCCCGCCGTGCGGGCGGCGTTCGCGCCGGCGATCACCCTCTTCACCGGCGCCGGGGGCGACCCGGACATCGCCGACGCGATCCTGGGCGTCCGGCCGGCCTACCTGGCCGCCGCGCTGGAGGAGATGCACCGCGCGTACGGCGGCGTCGAGGCGTACGTCCGCGACGGTCTCGGCATCCCCGACGAGGCCGTCGACCGCATCCGGGCCCGCTGCATCGCGTAGGGGCTGCGCGGGGGGTGGTTCGGCGGCGCCCGGTCGGCCGTAGGGGGGTAATCCCCTAACCCGCCCCTTCCCGAACCGGGGGCAAGCCCCCGGACCCCCGGGGGTGGCCGAGGCAGAGCCCGGCGGCGGTCCGGCGGCAGGACGACCCACGGCACCCGCCCCCGCCCCCACATGGGTGAGGTGACCATCCCACCATTCACTCGTTCTACGGACGTGGAGCAGCAAGCAACGACCCCCCGGCCCCTCACCCCCGCCCCGGCCCCCGTCGTCGACGTCGAGCTGGCCGAGGCCGCGCTCATGGAGCACTACCCGCGCCTGGTACGCCTCGCGTACCTCGTGCTGCCGCCGGCGCTCGGCCGCAGTCGGCGCGTGCTGACGGCGCACGCGCTGGTGCAGCGCGCTCTGCCGCGCGGCCGGGGTGCCGGTCGCGGCGAGCCGGTCGTGCCGGCGCCGCGCGGCGCGGGGGGTGCCCCGGAGGACCCGGGGTACGCCTATGTGCGGCAGCGGGTGCTGCGGGCCGCCCTGGACCTGTCTCTTATAC
>KL569507.1:0-170 GCA_000715685.1 Streptomyces lilacinus | reverse complement strand
GCCAGCTGCCGCCGCTGCTGCCGCAGGTGTGGGGGCTGCGGCTGTTCCCCCGCTCGGGCGGTGCCGACGAGCTCGCCCTCGACCAGGCGCTCAGCGCCCTGTCCGGGCCCGGCCGCGCCGCGTACGTGCTGCGCGCGCTGGAGCTCCCCGGCGACCGCGAGGTGCGGCAG
>KL569506.1:48997-49249 GCA_000715685.1 Streptomyces lilacinus | reverse complement strand
GTGGGCTGATTTCAGCCCGGCCGGCGTTTGAGGCCACCGGGGTCCGGGGGCGGAGCCCCGGAAGCGGGGGTGCGAGGGGGCGCACGCCCCGCTCGGAAACGGTGAAAGGGCGGGGCTGGGGCCGGCCGCCCGCAGGGCTCAGCCGCAGACGCCCCGCAGGGCCATGGACACGGCCGCCTCCGTGATGCGGTCCGGCTCCTCGGCCGCGCCCAGCTCGATGCGGCGGACGGCGGCGTCGACCACACCCTGGAG
>KL569506.1:46105-48717 GCA_000715685.1 Streptomyces lilacinus | reverse complement strand
GGCTGGTCGTGGCCGAGCGCCTCCAGCGCCTCGACGACCATCGCGATCAGGCCCCCGTGCGCCGCGCGGATCTTCTCCCGGGCGCCCGCGTCCAGCTCCCCGGCCGAGATGGCGACCACGGCCCGGTGCCGACGGTCGCCGACGAGCGCCAGCTGCCGGCGCACGTACGCCTCGATCTTCGTCTCGGGGGTGTCGGCGTCGGCCATGGCGGCCTCGACCTCGGCGGCCCAGACGGGGAAGTCGACGGCGCACAGCTCCTCGACCACGGCGGCGCGCGAGCGGAAGTACTCGTAGACCGAGGACCGAGCCAGGCCCGTGCGCTCGGCGAGGGCCGGGAAGGTCAGGGCCTCCGTCCCCCCTTCGGACAGCAGGGAGCGGGCGGCGTCCAGCAGGGCGCCGCGCTGCATCGTCCGGTGCTCGGCCACTGAGGCCGCTCGAATCCTGGGCACGTTCCCACTTTACGGAGGGGCCGGGCTCGGGACGACGGTGGAGGGACGATTCAGCGTCCGACGTCCGCCAGCTTGGCCCTCAGCTGGAGGACGGACTTGGTGTGGATCTGGCTGACCCTGCTCTCGGTCACGCCGAGCACATGGCCGATCTCGGCGAGGGTGAGGCCCTCGTAGTAGTAGAGCGTGACGACGGTCTTCTCCCGGTCGGGGAGGGTGTTGATGGCACGGGCCAGCAGTCTGCGCAGCTCGTGGTCCTCGGCCACCTCGACCGGGTCGTCGGCCGCGGTGTCCTCGAGGGTGTCCATCAGACTCAGCCGGTCGCCGCCCTCGCCGCCGGCGTGCAGCAGCTCCTCCAGCGCCACGACGTTGGCCAGGGACAACTGACTGAAGACGGCGTGCAGTTCCTCCAGCGTGATGTCCATCTCCGCCGCCACCTCCGCCTCGGAGGGCGTACGGCGCAGGGCCGCCTCGAGGGTGGCGTACGCCCGCTCGACCGCGCGCGCCTTCTGGCGGACCGACCGCGGGATCCAGTCCAGGGCCCGCAGTTCGTCGATCATGGCCCCCCGGATGCGGGTGATCGCGTACGTCTCGAACTTGATCGAGCGAGAGGGGTCGAACTTCTCGATGGCGTCGATGAGGCCGAAGATCCCGGAGGAGACGAAGTCGGCCTGCTCGACATTGGGCGGCAGCCCGACGCTGACGCGTCCCGCCACGTACTTCACCAGGGGAGAGTAGTGGAGGATCAATTGCTCCCGCAGCCGGTCGTCGCCCGAGGCCTTGTACGACCGCCACAGCTCATCGAGCGTCGAGGGTGCGGGAGGGCGCCCGGCGCCGCGCGCTGCGGGCGGCACCGCCGCGCGGTCGGACCCGGAGGTGTGCTGGGGCATTCGTCGTTCTGAGCCGTTCTGCTGTGGACGTGGACCGGGTGGTGCGGGGTCGGGGGCGGATGGAGTGATTTTCCGTGAGCGTAGCGTGACCGGAGCACTGCGGTGAGCGATGAGACCCTTCGAGGTATGGAGATACGTTTCGCGCGCCCGCGGTCCGCCGCACCGGCCGTCCGCGCGCCGGGGCCCGGGGGCCGCGCGGCGCGGGCCGTATCGGCCGGCACGCTCGTCGCCTTAACCCTTTCACCCGATCACCCCAGGTCAAGCACCGCCTCGCCGCACAGGGGGGCGCCGTCCGAGGGGCTTGGGGGTGGCAGGTGTTGACGCCGCGTCAGCCAACTGCCAACGATCGCCCAGCCGTTCCACGAACCCCAGCGCCTGGAGTTCGTACACGCAGGCGAGGACGCGCTCCCTGCTCATACCCGCCTCCCGGGCGATCAGAGCGAGGTCCCCGCCGCCGCGCCCGGGCACGGCCTCCAGCACCCGGGCGGCCGCCGCGTGCAGCAGATCCCTCGCCACCACGGGCCCCCGCCGCTCGGGAGCGAGCTCTCCCATACTGCCGACCAGCTCCGTGATCTCGTCGGCATCCGTCACCAGACACGCCCCCTCGCGCAGCAGTTCGTGCACACCGGCCGAGAGGCCCGAGGTGACCGGTCCGGGCACCCCCATGGTCTGCCGCCCCAGCTTTCTCGCCCGACGCGCCGTCACCAGCGATCCGCTGCGGTACTCGGCCTCCACGACCACCGTTCCCCGCGTCAAGGCGGCGATGACACGATTGCGGAGCACGAAGCGACTGCGCGTGGGGTGCCCGCCCGGCGGCAACTCCGCCAGCACCAGCCCCTGTTCGACGATCCGCCCGATCAACTCCGTGTGTCCGCGCGGATAGGGCACGTCGATCCCCGAGGCCAACACCGCCACCGTCGCCCCGCCCACGGCCAGCGCGCCCCGGTGCGCGGCCCCGTCGACGCCGAACGCCGCCCCCGAGACCACCACCCAGCCGCGCTCCGCCAGCCCCGCGCCCAACAGGGCCGCCACGTGCGAGCCGTAGTCGGTGCAGGCGCGGGCGCCCACCACGGCGACCGAGCGCAGGGCCCAGAGGCGGACGTTCGGGCTGCCGCGCACCCACAGGCCGACGGGGCGCGCGTCCCCCAGGTCGTCCAGCTGCCCCGGCCACTCCAGGTCGCCCGGGACCACGAAACGCCCGCCGAGCCGGGCGACGGCGTCCAGGTCGCGCCGGGGGTCCAGGCCCTCGGCCCGGGCCCGGCACCCCGCGAGCCGC
>KL569506.1:45478-45804 GCA_000715685.1 Streptomyces lilacinus | reverse complement strand
GTATAAGAGACAGGCCCCGGTCAGGCCCCGCACCAACCGCACGGCCCCCATCTCCCGCAGCCACCGCCCCACGAGCTCGTCCCCGGGCTCGGTCAGCCGCGTCAGCGCCGCCCGGGCCACCCGCTCCTCGGGATCCGGCCCGGTCATGTCCCGACGCCCTTCACGTCCAGACCCCCGTCATGCCCAAGCCCCAGTCGTGTCCAGCATGTCCAGACCCCCGCCACGCCCAGACCCCCGCCACGCCCAGGCCCCCGTCATGCCCAGGCCCCGGCCTGGACGGCCCCGCGCCGGATCCCGGTGCGCAGCTCCAGCGCTGTCTCTTATAC
>KL569506.1:41638-45197 GCA_000715685.1 Streptomyces lilacinus | reverse complement strand
CGGCCAGATCGGCCACCGTCCAGGCGACCCGCAGCACCCGGTCCAGCCCCCGCGCCGTCAGCAGCCCGCGCTCCATGTCCCGCTCGGCCTCGGCCAGGGCTCCCGGCACCACGCTCCAGCGGGTGCGCAGCTCGTGCCCCGGCACCTCGCTGTTGGTCCGCCACGGCGTGCCGGCGTAGCGGACGGCGGCCCGCTCCCTGGCCGCCCGGACCCGGGCGGCGACCTCGGCGGTGGTCTCGGCCGCGGCTCCCGACTCCGTCAGCTCGGAGCGGGTCACCGGCTCGACGGTCACCCTGAGGTCCACCCGGTCCATCAGCGGCCCGGACAGCCGGCCCAGGTACCGCTTGACCGCGCGGGGCGGGCAGTCGCAGCCGTCGCCGGTCAGGCCGTGCCTGCCGCACGGGCAGGGGTTGGCCGCGAGAACCAGGAGGAAGGCGGCCGGCAGTCGCATCACCCCGCCGGTGCGGGCGACGATCACGTGCCCGGACTCCAGCGGCTGCCGCAAGGCGTCCAGCACCCGACTCGAGAACTCCGGCGCCTCGTCCAGAAAAAGAACGCCGTTGTGAGCCAACGACACCGCTCCTGGCCGGGGCAGCCCCGAGCCGCCGCCGACGAGCGAGGGCATGGACGCGGAGTGGTGCGGCGCGCAGTACGGCGCGCGGGCGATCAGGGGCTGTCCCGGCGGCAGCGTGCCGGCCACCGAGTGCACCGCCGTGACCTCGAGCGACTCCTGCGGGGTGAGGGGCGGCAGCAGGCCGGGCAGCCGCTCGGCGAGCATGGTCTTGCCCGCCCCTGGCGGGCCCAGGAACAGGGCGTGGTGCCGACCCGCGGCGGCGACCTCCAGGGCCCGGCGCGCCCTGGTCTGCCCGGCGACCTCGGCGAGGTCGGGCAGGCGGTCGTCCCCCGGCGCCCCCGCACCCGGCCCCGCGCCGGGCACGGCCAGACCCGCGAGCATCGGGTCGGGACGCCCCTCCCCCGGCGGCTCCTCGTCCTCCTCGGGCACCGGCTCGTCCGAGAGCACCGCGATCAGCTGGCGCAGGCTGCGGATGCCGAGGACGGAGACGCCGGGCACGAGCGAGGCCTCCGCCGCCGTGCGCTCGGGGACCACGACCTGGCGGTAGCCCGCGTCGGCGGCGGCCAGGACCGCCGGCAGCACGCCGCGCACCGGGCGGACCCGGCCGTCGAGGCCCAGCTCGCCGATCATCATCAGGTCGGCGATCGCCCTGGGATCGATGCGCTCGGCGGCACCGAGCACCGCGCAGGCCACGGCCAAGTCGAAGCCGCTGCCGCCCTTGGGCACGGAGGCCGGGCTGAGCCCCACGGTGAGCTTCTTCTGCGGCCACTCGGCACCCGAGTTCACCACCGCGGCGCGGACCCGGTCCCGGCTCTCGGTCAGGCTCTTGTCGGGCAGTCCCACGAGGGTGAAGGCGGCGACGCCCGGCTCGAGGTCGGCCTGGACCTCGACCACCACCCCCTCGACCCCGGCGAGGGCGACCGAGCACGTACGGGCGAAGCCCATCACGCCACCCCCTTGACGTGCTCGACGGCCGGCGCGCCCCGGCCCGGGACGACCACGCCCACCAGGTCGATGCGCACGCCGCCCGGCGGCGGCCCGCCGTGTATAAGAGACAGGGCCCGGACCGCGGCCATCGGATGCTCGAACGGCCCCTCGCGCCGGGCCTTCACCTCGCAGATGACGAGGGTGTCGCCGTCCGCGGCCACGATGTCGATCTCGCCGTCCCGGCACCGCCAATTGCGGGCCAGCACCGTCATGCCGGCCTCGGTCAGCCGGCGCGCGGCCAGCTCCTCCCCGTACCTGCCGAGTCCCCCTCGGGCGTTCATCGGCACCACCTCCGGTGCCGACTATGAAGCCCCTGCCGCCCCCTGTTGGATCTTGGTGGATAACCGACGGGTTGTGGAAAACCCCGCCACCCGAACGAGCGGCTCAGGCCCCCGACAGGTCAAGCTCACGTCCCCGGCAGATCAAGGTCCGTCAGGCCCCCCGGCAGATCAAGGTCCGTCAGGCCCTCGCGGCAGGTCGAGGTCCGTCACGTCCCCGGCAGATCAAGATCCGTCTTGTTGAGCTCCTCGATGTTCACGTCCTTGAACGTGAGCACCCGCACCTGCTTCACGAACCGCGCCGGCCGGTACATGTCCCACACCCAGGCGTCGGCCATCGACACCTCGAAGAAGACCTCCCCCTGCACCGAGTGCACCTGCATCTCGTAGTCGTTCGTGAGGTAGAAGCGCCGCTCGGTCTCGATCACGTATTTGAACAGACCGACGACGTCGCGGTACTCCCGGTAGAGCTTCAGCTCCATCTCGGTCTCGTACTTCTCGAGGTCCTCGGCGCTCATGGCATGTTCCCCTTCAGCCGTGCGTCCCCCCATTGTGCGTCAGGCGCGCTCCGTCTCCAGGAGCACCGGCGTACTGGGGGGTCCCTCGTCGAGCAGCGTGCGCAGCAGCCCGGCGAGCCTGGTCGGATACACCGTCTCACGGGCCGCGAGGAGTTCCTCGCAGGTCCACCAGCGCAGCCCGGTGAGGCTGCGCCGCTCCAGCTCCGTCCCGCCGCCCGACCACGTGGGCGCCTGCCGGGTACGGGCCAGGTAGTAGCGCTCGTCCTGGTCCCAGCGGCGGCCGGCGAAGGGGAAGGAGCAGGTGCGCAGCCACAGCAGCGGGCCCAGCTCGATCTCCGTGATGCCGGTCTCCTCGGCGAGCTCGCGGCGTGCCGCGTCTTCCCAGCTCTCGTCGCCCTCGAGCCCTCCGCCCGGGGTGAACCACCAGGTCGTCGAAGGGTCGTCCGGCTCGTAGCCGTGCAGCAGGAGCACGCGGTCGGCCGGGTCGAGCAGGATCACGCGCGCGGCCCTGCGCAGCCCGCCGCACTCCCCCGCCCCCGCCGGGACCGCCGTCTCAGCCATGCGCCACCGCCGTCCTTCCGCCGCGCGCGAACCGCCGCGCGAGCGGCCCGTACGCCGCACCTCCCAGGATGAGCACAGCGCCCGCGATCACGCACGGAACGACGATCGGCAGCGGCCCTGGGCGCGACGTGCCGCCCGGCAACGAGGCGAAGCTGTCGGGGCGGTCGATCATGCCCCAGCGGGCCGCGGGCCAGGCCAGGGCGTCCACCCGGGCCCGGACCGCGCCCAGCGGCACCGTGCCCTGGCCGCCGCCGGCCAGGTGCGAGCGGGAGTCCACCGAGTCGGCGCGGTGGTCGCCGAGGAGGAAGATCCGGCCCTGCGGCACCGTGGCGGAGAAGCCGGTGGGCGAGGCGGGGTCATCGGCCGGAAGATACGGTTCCGCGACCGGCCTGCCGTTGATCGCCAGACGGCCCTGCCGGTCGCAGCACTCGATCCTGTCGCCGCCGACCCCGACGACGCGCTTGACCATCGGCACGTCGCCCCAGACCTTGTCCTGGAAGACGACGATGTCGCCGCGCCGCACCTCGCCGCCGTCTATGCGCTGGGCGAGCACGCGGTCGCCGACGCCGATGGTGGGCGCCATGGAGTCGGTGGGGACGGTGTACGGCCGGTAGAGCAGGGCGGCCCAGACGAAGCCGCCG
>KL569506.1:35415-41340 GCA_000715685.1 Streptomyces lilacinus | reverse complement strand
GGAAGAGCACACAGCCGACGGCCACGGCCAGCCCGGACAGCACACTGCCCGCGCGGCCGTGGCCGTCGCGTCCCGCTCCGCTCGCCGTGCTCATCGCCGTCCCCCGCCCGATCAGGAAATCCGCTGGGCAGCCGGGGCGCACACGCCTCCGGGTGCTCTGTGCTCGCACCCTACCCGGCGGTACCGACGACGGTCAGCCCTTCGGCTCCGCCGTCTCGCTCGCAAGACGCAGCGCCTCGGCGTCCTTGCGCAGGATCCGGCGCCGGCGCCACAGCACCAGCGGCACCGCGCCCGCGAGGCCGAGCGCCGACGGCGCCGCCGCGGCGGCCGCGCTCAGGCCCGGCTGGTCGAAGGTCGACGGAACGGGCAGGGTGGACCAGCGGTTCAGCGGCCAGGCGACGACGATCGCGCGCCCGACGACCTCGTCCTCCGAGACCGTGCCCTGGAAGCGGTCCAGCTCCTGGTGGTACCGCGAGTCCAGCGAGTCCTGACGGTGGTCGCCCATCACCCAGATCCGGCCCTTGGGCACCTTGATCGGGCCGAACGGCTTGTCGCCGCAGGGGGTGTTGCCGGGGAAGATGTAGGGCTCGTTCAGCGGCTTGCCGTTGACCGTGACGGGCTCGGTGTTGCCCTTGCACTCGACCGTGTCGCCGCCGACCGCGATGACCCGCTTGATCAGGTCCTTCTCATCGGCCGAGGGCATCAGGCCGATCTTGCTCAGCACCGTCTGGACGCCGTTGGCCACCGGTCCCTGCTCGGCGGCCGGGGTCTCGCCCAGCCAGCCTCCCGGATCGTGGAAGACGACGACCTCGCCGCGCTCGGGCTTGGAGCCGAACCACGGCGTGAGCTTGTCCACCAGCACCCGGTCGCCGCGCTGCAGGGTGTTCTGCATCGACTCGGACGGGATGGAGAACGCCTGCACGAGGAACATCTTGATGAGGAACGCGAGCAGCAGGGCGATGCCGATGAGGAGCGGCAGCTCCTTCCAGAAGGACCGCTGCTTCCGCGACTCGTCGCGGCGGCCACGGCCGCCGTCCTGCCCGGCACCGCTCTCGGGCTTCTCCGTGCGCGCGTCGTCGTCCGGCCCGGCCGTCCCGTCGGTCGCCTGGGACCTGGCCTCCCGCGGCGCCTCGCCGCCGGCGGACTCCCTCAGCGGCTCATCCGTCCGCCCGGGGCGCCTTTCGGGCTCTCCGTGACCGGAACGTGCGCCGACCGCCAAATCCCCCACATCCACTCCTCACTCCACGCTGCTGCCTGTCGTACATACGACGCAGGCCCACCACTCCCATAACGAGCGGGAGTTCCGCAGGGGTCGGGAGCCGGATCAATCCTTCTTGATCCATGGAGGACACACTATGCGGCGAACCGTCTGCTCGCGTCCCCGCACGCGGCGCGTCCCGCACCGAAGCGTACGCCTCCGGTTCCGCCAGCGTCCGCCAGTGACCCAGCGGCCAGGCGATCACCACCGCACGCCCCACCACCTGCTTTTCGTCGATGGTGCCCTGTCCCGGCTCGTCCAGGTGGTAGCGGGAGTCCGCCGAGTCCGAGCGGTGGTCGCCCATCACGAAGAGCCGCCCCGGAGGGACGGTCACCTCGAACTTCAGCTTCGAGGGCGGGTTGCCGGGGTGAATGTACGGTTCGTCGAGCGGCGTTCCGTTGACCGTGATTTTGCCGTCCTTGTCGCAGCACTTGACCGTATCGCCGCCGACCGCGACCACGCGTTTGATCAGGTCCTGCTCGTCCGCCGACGGAAGCAGGCCGATCTTGGTGAGCAACTGCTTGCCCTCCCGGAACACCAGCGGGTCGCCGTCGGATCCGCCCTGCCGGCCCTCGAGCCAGCCGCCGGGGTCGGTGAAGACCACCACGTCCCCGCGCTGCGGCCGGGACCCGAACCAGGGCGTCAGCTTGTCGACCAGCACCCGGTCGCCGATGCGGATGGTCTGCTCCATGGAGCCGGACGGAATCACGAACGCCTGCACCAGGAAGGACTTCAGCACCACCGCGATCAGGATGGCCACACCTATGAGGATCGGCACCTCCTTGACCACGGACCGGCGCCGGCGCCGCTTCATCCGCCGCGCGGCCTTCCGCCGGGCCGCCCTGCCCCCGGTGCCGGGCGCGGTCGGCGGGCCCGTACGCGTCGCCGGGTCCTCGCGGACGCCGGTACGGCCCCGGCTACCCATGCCGGCCGCCGAGCGCCCCCGCGGCCCCCGCCGGCGCGGCCGGTACGGCGTCGAAGGCGTCGGTCCGCCGCAGCGAACGGATCCGCCCCAGCGGCCAGCCGATCCAGTCGGCGCGCCCGATGACCCGCCCGACCGGGACGGTGCCGCCCCCGGGCTCGCCCAGATGGTCACGGGAGTCACGGGAGTCACTGCGATGGTCACCCATGACCCATAGCTTGCCCTGCGGCACCACGATGTCGAACGGCACTTGGGAAGGAACATCACCGGGGAAGAGGTAGTCCTCCAGCACCGGCGTGCCGTTGACCTCCAGCCGACCCCACTTGTCGCAGCAGCGGACCCGGTCGCCGCCGACGCCCACGACCCGCTTGATGTAGTCGGTCTCCGCCGGCCGCATCAGCCCGACGGCGGACGCGCCCTTGCGGATCAGCGTCGTCACCGCGTTCTCCTCCGGCACGTCCTGCACGAACGACTCGGTGCCGTCGAAGACGATCACGTCGCCCCGGCGCGGCTCGTCGCCGAAGCGATAGGCGAGCTTGTTGACGAGCACCCGGTCGCCGACCCGGAGGGTGTTCTTCATCGATCCGCTGGGGATCAGGAAGGGCTGCACCAGATAGCTGCTGACCAGCAGCAGCGTGACCAGGCAGGTGAGCAGCAGCAGTCCGGTGCGGCGCAGCGGACCGCCGCCGCCGTACCACCGCCGTGCCGCGCGCCAGGCCGCCCGGGGGGCGAGACGGGCGGGAAAACGCGCGGAGCGCGACCCCTGCTCCTCCCCCTGTGCGGGGTGAGGAGAGCGGTCGCGCTCCGGGAGCTGTGCGAGCTGTGCGTCGGTGTCCATCGGACCGAGAGCCTATCCGGCCGGTCCGGGACGCCGGTGAGACGCTCAGTTGTCGCGCTTCTCCTTGATCTTCGCGGCCTTGCCGCGCAGCTCGCGGAGGTAGTACAGCTTGGCGCGACGGACGTCACCGCGGGTGACGAGCTCGATCTTCTCGAAGATCGGGCTGTGCACCGGGAAGGTGCGCTCGACGCCGACGGAGAAGGAGACCTTGCGGACCGTGAAGGTCTCGCTGACGCCCGAACCCTGGCGGCGGATGACAACACCCTTGAACTGCTGGATACGGGAGCGGTTGCCCTCGATGACGCGAACGTGGACGTTCACGGTGTCACCGGGACGGAAGGCCGGGATGTCGGTACGCAGCGAAGCGGTGTCGACGCCGGCAAGACGGTTGGACATGAAGGTCTGCTTCCTCGCTGATGCCACAGGTCATCAGCGGTACTCGTGCTGAAAGTGGAGTGGTGCCCACGCGCCGGGCGGACGTCGTTCCCCCTGTGGCAGGGGCGTCACCGGGCGCAAGGCAACGGCTTATTCTTCCACGACCTCGGCCACTGACCCAAATCGGCCGTCGGGGCCGGGGGCCCAGCCCAGGATCGAGAGCATCTCGCGGTCCTTCTTGTCGAAGGCCGCGGGGTCGGCACGCTCGATGAGGTCCGGCCGGTTCGCGGTCGTACGCCGGAACGCCTCGTCGCGGCGCCAGCGGGCGATCTTGCCGTGGTGGCCGCTGAGCAGCACGTCGGGGATGCCCCGGCCGCGCCACTCCGGCGGCTTGGTGTAGACGGGGCCCTCGAGCAGGTCGGCCATGGCGCCGGGGGCGAAGGAGTCGTCGCGGTGCGACTCGGCGTTGCCGAGGACGCCGGGCAGCAGCCGGGCGATGGCCTCGACCATGACGAGCACGGGGGCCTCGCCGCCGGCCAGCACGTAGTCGCCGATGGAGACCTCGCGGACGTCGAAGCGGTCGCCGTACTCCTCGATGACGCGGCGGTCGATGCCCTCGTAGCGCGCGGGGGTGAAGATCAGCCACGGCGCCTCGGACAGCTCGACGGCGAGCTCCTGGGTGAAGGGCTTGCCGCTGGGCGTCGGGACGACGATGACGGGCCGCGCGCCCTCCGCGCCGGATTCGATGATCGAGTCCAGCGCCTCGCCCCAGGGCTCGGGCTTCATGACCATGCCGGGACCGCCGCCGTACGGAGTGTCGTCGACGGTGTTGTGCTTGTCGTGCGTCCAGGAGCGCAGGTCGTGCACGCGGACGTCCAGCTGACCGCGCGCGCGGGCCTTGCCGACGAGCGAGACGTTCAGCGGCTCGAGGTACTCGGGGAAGATCGTGACGACGTCGAGGCGCATCAGGCGTCGCCCTCCGTGCCCTCGTCGGAGGCGTCCTCGTCGCGCGCGCTCGCGACCTCGGCCTGGTCGCTGTCGAGCAGGCCGCGCGGCGGGTCGACGACGGCCCGCTGCCCGTCCAGGTCGATCTCCACGACGATCTCGTTGACGAAGGGGATCATCACCTCGCCGCCGTCGGGGCGCTCCACGATGAAGAGGTCCTGCGACGGCAGGTGGGCGATCTCCGTGATCCGGCCGACGGGCGTGCCGTCGACGGTGACGACGTCGAGGTCCATCAGCTGGTGGTCGTAGAACTCCTCGGGGTCCTCGGGAGTCTCGTCCGGGTCGACGTCGGCGATCAGCAGCGTGTTGCGCAGCGCCTCGGCGGCGTTGCGGTCGGCCACGCCGGCGAAGCGCAGCAGCAGCCGTCCGCTGTGCACCCGACCGGTCTCGATCTTCAGCGGCCCCACGCCGGCGGGGTCCGTGGCCAGCACGGCACCGGGTCCGAGCCGCAGCTCGGGCTCGTCCGTGCGCACCTCTACGGTGACCTCGCCCTTGATGCCGTGGGCGCGGCCGATCCTCCCGACTACCAGCTGCACGCTCTCATCCTTCTCACCTGTGCTCTACGAACGCGACAACGGGCCGGGAAGGAGAATCCTTCCCGGCCCGTGCCGGTGCTTCAACCGCTTCTCAGCGGACCTGGTCCACGTCGACGAGGTCGACGCGGATGCCACGGCCGCCGATGGCGCCCACGACGGTGCGCAGGGCGCGCGCGGTGCGACCGTTGCGGCCGATCACCTTGCCGAGGTCGTCGGGGTGGACCCGGACCTCCAGCACCCGCCCACGACGCAGATTGCGCGAGGCGATCTGCACGTCGTCGGGGTTGTCGACGATGCCCTTCACGAGGTGCTCAAGGGCCTCCTCGAGCATCCTCAGGCCTCGGTCGACTCAGCGGACTCGGCAGCCTCGGCGGCCTCGTCCTTCTTCTCCGACTTCTTCGCCTTCGGGGTGATGGCCTCACCCTTCGTCTCGTCCGCGGCGCTCACGACGGCGTCGAAGAGACCGCTGTGGTCCTTCTTCGGCTCGGCGACGAGCATCGGGGCGGGGGCCGGCAGACCCTTGAACTTCTGCCAGTCGCCGGTGACCTTGAGGATGGCCAGGACGGGCTCGGTCGGCTGGGCGCCGACGCTCAGCCAGTACTGGGCACGCTCGCTGTTGACCTCGATGCGCGAGGGGTTCTGCACCGGGTGGTACAGACCGATCTCCTCGATGGCCCGGCCGTCACGGCGGGTACGGGAGTCGGCGACGACGATGCGGTAGTGAGGCGAACGGATCTTGCCCAGACGCTTCAGCTTGATCTTGACTGCCACGGAAGTGGTGTCTCCTGGTCTTGACGTGGTTGGGCACAACGAGATGCCACGTGGGGTTGCGGTACTCGGGTGCCCGATGGACGCGTCAGCCGGAAGGAGAGAGGGGTCCTGTGCGACTGTCGAGTACAGCGACCCATTGTGCCACACCGTCACCGGGCCGCCGAACTCAGCCGCCGATGGAGACGGCCGCCTCGGGGATACGGAAGGGCTGGCCGCAGCC
>KL569506.1:29253-35176 GCA_000715685.1 Streptomyces lilacinus | reverse complement strand
CAGAGATGTGTATAAGAGACAGCACATGATCGGCGCCTGGGCGAGCACCGACGGCACGACCCGGACGTTGCGACCGCACTCGCAGACCGCTTTCACCCGCACCCCGCCGCCGGACGAGCCGTGGCGCGCCGCCGGGCCGCGGAAGGTCCGCGAGGTGTCGGCGGCGGTGGCGACGGTGTGGGCCTTGAGCGCGCGCTGCAGTCTGTCGATGGTCGGGCGGTAGCGCTTGCGCGCCTCGGGGTTGAGCACGACCAGGGAGAAGCCGCTGCTGGGATGCGGCTCCTCGCTGTGGTCGAGCCCCAGCTCCTCGGCGATCGCCAGGAACCGCCGGTTGTGGTAGCGGCCGGCGCGAGAGGTGTCACGGACACCGCGGGCGGCCGCGATGCCGTGCACTGCCTCGTGCAGCAGCCTTTCGAAGGAGAGCTCGGCGCCGCAAGCGGACGACGACTCCCCGATCAACGATTCGGGCGCGGCTAGATCCGGCAGCTCGGGGTGGAACCGCTGAATGTCGGCCCACGCCTGCGCCAGCTCTGCGGCGAGAACAGGTGGTGTCGTGCTCACGTCGTGACAACGAGCAGGGACAGCCCGGTGTTCCGATACCGGGCCATCCCAAATATTTTGCACGTACCAGTCAGTTTCCCGACTCATACGTCCTGACGAGGGCGGGTGCGCAGAACTGCGGAGAAGGGGGGACTAGCCGCTCACCTGTTCGCAAGGTGGGACGTACTGACTCATCAGTAAGTAACCCCCCGCAGCGCGAACCCCCGGACGCACGCCCTGCGGCGCACGCCCGGGGGCACGGGAATCAGTAGGCGCGCGCGACGATCGCGATCGCGCCCGGGGCGTCGTCGGACTCCGGCACGGAGCCGTCCTCCGCCACCAGGCAGCGCACGGTCACGGCCTGCTCGGCCAGCTTGGCCTCGCCCTCCGCGCCCAGCGTCGCCCACGGAATGCGCGCCCAGCCACCGGCGGCAGCGGCCTCGGCCGCCTCCTCGATGGTCTTCACGTCCGTCGTACGGGACTCGCGGCGCTCGCGCGACTCGCGCAGCAGCTGCGCCTGGTCCTCCTCCAGGACCTTCGGCAGCAGCGCGGCCAGGTCCTCGATGCGCACCGGCTCCTTGCCACCCGGGATCCGGCGGGCCAGCATCGCCGTGCCGTTCTCCAGGTCGCGCGGGCCGATCTCGATGCGGACCGGCACGCCCTTGAGCTCCCAGTCCACCGCGCGGCGACCGAAGGGGGTGTCGGTGCGGTCGTCGACCTGCACCCGCACACCGGCGGCCTTCAGCACGTCGCCGATCTCCCGGACCTTGGCCAGCACGGCCTCGTCACCCTTGATCGCCAGGACCACGGCCTGGACGGGCGCCAGCCGCGGCGGCACGCGCAGACCGCTGTCGTCGCCGTGCGACATGATCAGACCGCCGACCATGCGGGTCGAGACGCCCCACGAGGTCTGCCAGACCAGCTCCTGCTGCCCGTCCTTCGACAGGTAGGAGGTGTTGAACGCCTTGGCGAAATTCTGGCCGAGCTCGTGGCTGGTACCCATCTGCAGGGCCTTGCCGTCGCCCATCATGCCCTCGAGGGTGAGGGTGTTGATCGCGCCCGCGAAACGCTCCTTGGGCGTCTTGCGACCGAGCACCACGTCGATGCCCAGGACATTCACCATGAAGTCGTAGTAGACGTCCCGGTGGATACGCGCGGCGTAGTCACGGGCGTCCTCGTACGTGGCGTGGGCGGTGTGGCCCTCCTGCCAGAGGAATTCACTCGTACGGAGAAAGACGCGCGGGCGCATCTCCCAACGGACCACATTCGCCCACTGGTTGATCAGCAGGGGCAGGTCGCGGTAGCTCTGCACCCACTTCGAGAAGTACTCGTTGATGATCGTCTCGGAGGTCGGCCGGACGACGACCGGCTCCTCCAGCTCCTTGCCGCCGCCGTGCGTGACGACCGCCAGCTCGGGGGCGAAGCCCTCGACGTGCTCCGCCTCCTTCGTCAGGTAGGACTGCGGGATGAAGAGCGGGAAGTACGCGTTGGAGGCGCCCGCGTCCTTGATCCGGGCGTCCATCTCCTGCTGCATGCGCTCCCAGAGCCCGTACCCGTACGGGCGGATGACCATGGTGCCGCGCACCGGGCCGTTGTCGGCCAGCTCGGCCTTGTTGATCAAGTCCTGGTACCAGCGCGGGAAGTCTTCCGCCTGGGGGGTGAGAATGGGAGCCTTTGCCATGCTGCGAATGGTACGGGGCCCGTACCGCCGAGTGTGAATCCGTCCGCCCGCAACCCCTCCTTCCCGGCCGTCCGCGCGACGGCCGAGGCGCGTTCCCTGCCCGTTCGCGGGTACCTCTCTTTTCATGCGACGACGCCCGGCACATGCCATCGTGGGCATGCGGGAACGTTCTCGCGTCACCCCCTGGACTCGGGGCCTGAAGCGGAGTTCTCTTGCATCGGGGGGTTTTCGGCACGGCGCACGACCCATCGGCTCAGCGGTACGCACCACAGCGGCACTCATGGGGGCGGAACCAGGGACCAGAACACGTCACCGGCGGATTGGGGCGCATTCGATGACACCAACGCTCGTGCGGCGGCACCGGCCGTCCCCGACCTCGCCCGAAGCCCGGGCCCGCGACTGGGCGGAAATCCAGGAACGCATGCTGGTGCCGCTCTACGAAGCGGTGTACGAGCGCCTCGACGCCGGCCCCGGTACCCGGCTGCTCAGCCTCGGCTGCGGATCCGGCCTGGCCCTGCTCATGGCCGCCGCCCGCGGCGCCCACGTCAGCGGCGTCGACCAGGACGGCCGACGGCTCGCGCTGGCCCGCGAACGCCTGCGGCCCGAGCGGACCGAGGGCACCGGCCCCCGACTGGGCCTCGGCGGCCCCGAGGCCGTCTACGAACCCGGCGGACCGCCCTTCACCCTCGTCACCGCCTTCGACCCGCTGTTCTGCGCGGGCAGCGGCCCCCGCGGCCTCACCGAGACCCTGGCCCGCGCCACCGCCCTCGCCGCGCCCGGCACCCCCGTCGTCCTGGCCGGCTGGGGCCCCCAGGAGCGCTGCGCCGCGTCCGCCGCCCTCCGGGTCGCGGCCCGGCTCGCCGACCCCATGTGCGCCCCGGCCCGCTGGCGCCCCAGCGGCCGCGACGACCTCGAGAACCTCGCCCGCGACGCCGGGCTCACCCCCGACGGCTCGGGCCGGGTCTCCTGCCCGTACGGCTACGCCGACATCGGCAGCGCCGTCCGCGGCCTGCTCTCCACCGGCGCCTTCGACGCGGCCGAGCGGGCCACGGACGCGGAGCAGGTCGCCAAGGAGCTGACCGAGGCCCTCCACCCGTACCTGCGGCGCGACGGGACGGTGTGGATGCCGAACGTCTTCCGCTACCTGATAGCGCGCACGTGAACGCGCGGCCGTGAACGCGGACGGCCCCCGGCGGAGACGCCGGGGGCCGCGCGAGGACCGTTCGAGCCTGATCAGCCCATGAACTTCTTGAACTCGTCGGGGAGTTCGAAGTTCTGGCCGTCCTGGCCGGCGGGCAGACCCAGCGGGTTGCCGGCCTGCGCCTGCTCACGACGCGCGGCCGCGGCCTGCTCCTCGGCCTTGCGCTTCATCGGGTTGCCCGACTGACGCTTGCCCTTGCCCTGCTTGACCTGCTTCTTCTTGCGGGCCGCGCCGCCGCCCATGCCCGGGATGCCGGGCATGCCCGGCATGCCGCCGCCCTGCGCCATGCGCGACATCATCTTGCGGGCGTCGAAGAACCGCTCGACGAGGTTCTTCACCGCGCTGACGTCCACGCCCGAACCCTTGGCGATACGCGCCCGGCGCGAGCCGTTGATGATCGTCGGGTCCTGGCGCTCCGCCGGCGTCATGGACTTGATGATCGCGGCGGTGCGGTCGACGTCGCGCTCGTCGAGGTTGTTGATCTGGTCCTTGATCTGGCCCATGCCCGGGAGCATCCCGAGCAGCTTCGAGATCGAGCCCATCTTCCTGACCTGCTCCATCTGGGACAGGAAGTCGTCGAGCGTGAACTCCTTGGGGCCCTTCGCCAGCTTGGCCGCCATCTTCTCGGCCTCGTCCTGGCTGAAGGTCTGCTCGGCCTTCTCGATGAGGCTGAGCATGTCGCCCATGCCGAGGATGCGGGACGCCATGCGGTCCGGGTGGAACGCGTCGAAGTCGTCCAGCTTCTCGCCGTTGGAGGCGAACATGATCTGCTTGCCGGTCACGTGCGCGACCGACAGCGCGGCACCACCGCGGGCGTCGCCGTCGAGCTTGGAGAGCACGACGCCGTCGAAGCCGACGCCGTCGCGGAAGGCCTCGGCGGTGTTGACCGCGTCCTGACCGATCATGGCGTCGACGACGAAGAGGATCTCGTCGGGCGAGACGGCGTCACGGATGTCCGCGGCCTGCTGCATCATCTCGGCGTCGATGCCGAGGCGACCGGCGGTGTCGACGATGACGATGTCGAACTGCTTGGTACGGGCGTACTCGATCGAGTCCTTGGCCACCTGCACCGGGTCGCCCACGCCGTTGCCGGGCTGGGGTCCGTAGAAGCCGACGCCGGCACGCTCGGCGACGACGCCGAGCTGGTTGACGGCGTTGGGGCGCTGCAGATCACAGGCGACGAGCAGGGGCGCGTGGCCCTGTGCCTTCAGCCAGTGGCCGAGCTTTCCGGCGAGCGTCGTCTTACCGGCACCCTGCAGACCGGCGAGCATGATGACGGTCGGCGCGGTCTTGGCGAAGCGCAGGCGACGGGTCTCGCCGCCGAGGATCGTGATCAGTTCCTCGTTGACGATCTTGATCACCGTCTGCGCGGGATTCAGCGCCTTGGAGACCTCGGCGCCGAGCGACCGCTCCTTGACCTGCCGGATGAAGGCCCGCACGACCGGCAGGGCCACGTCGGCCTCAAGCAGGGCGATCCGGATCTCACGCGCCGTGGCGTCGATGTCCGCCTCGGTGAGCCTTCCTTTGCCCCGGAGGGACTTGAAGGTATTCGCCAAGCGGTCGGAGAGAGTGTCGAACACGGCGCTCGTCGGTCCTCAACATCAGGGGGCAGGGTCAATCGCCCTCAAGAGTATCCGGCCCGGAGACCGAGTCGCCCGTGCCGGTCGGATTCGACCGGCACGGGCGGAAGCCCCGCATGTGCGGGGAGTGGACCTCGGCGCCCAGCGCCCGGTCCTTAACCTGCGGACCATCCCCGCACCTGCGGGGAGCACGCGCTGCTCAACGGTGGACACCCCCACAGGTCACGCCCTCACCGCAAAGCACCCTCCAGCCCCTCGGCAATCACCGCCGCCTCCCCCTCCCCCAGCGGCGCCCCGTCCTCCCCCGTCACGTAGAACGCGTCCACCACGCTCGCCCCCAACGTGCTCACGTGCGCGCTCCGCACCCACACCCCCGCCGCGTCCAGCGCGCGGCCGATGCGGTGCAGCAGGGCCGGGGCGTCCTGGGCGCGGACCTCGAGGACCGTCGCGTGGGCCGAGCCGGCACCGTCCACGGTCACCCGCGGCGGCGCGGGGGGCGCGCCGCGCCGGCGGCGGCCGTACGCGGCCTCGCGCTCGGCCAGGCGCACGGCGATGTCCAGCGAGCCGTCCAGGGCCCGTACGAGGTCGTCCCGGAGGCGCGCGGCCTCCGGGAGGGAGCCGTACTCGGCGGCCACGCGCCAGTTCAGCAGCAGCGCGCTGCCGCCGATCGCGGGGGCCGGGTCGATCGTGCGCAGGTCGGCGGCGCGGACGGTGAGGCGGTGCAGGGCGAGGACGCCGGCGGTGGCGGGCAGGACGCCCGGCTGGTCGGGGACGGCGACGATCAGCTCGGCGCCCACGGACTCCTCCCCCGCCCCGCCCTCCGGCCGGGTGCGCAGGGCGAGGACCGGGCCGCGCGTGCGGAGCGCCTCCACCGCCAGCCGTTCCTCCTCGGCGGTGGGCGGCGCGGGCTCGGCGCGGTCG
>KL569506.1:25412-28951 GCA_000715685.1 Streptomyces lilacinus | reverse complement strand
TGTGTATAAGAGACAGGTCCAGGCCGCCGGGCCGGTGGCGAGGGCGTCGGCCTCGGTGAGGGCGTGCAGCAGCTCCAGGGTGGCGCGGGAGCCGACCGCGTCGGTGACGGTCCGGATGGTGGCGGGGTCGTCGAGGTCGCGGCGGGTGGCGGTCTCGGCGAGCAGCAGGTGGTGGCGGACGAGCGTGGCGACGACGTCGGTGTCCGCGGCGTCGAGGCCGAGGCGGGCGGCGACCGTGCGGGCGATGCCCTCGCCCGCCTCGGAGTGGTCGCCGGGGCGGCCCTTGCCGATGTCGTGCAGCAGGGCCGCGAGGAGCAGGAGGTCGGGCCGGCCGACGCCGCGGGCCAGCGCGGCGGCGCGCACCGCCGTCTCGACGAGGTGGCGGTCGACGGTCCAGGTGTGCACGGGGTTGCGCTGCGGGCGGCAGCGCACGTGGTCCCACTCGGGCAGCAGCCGGGAGACGACGCCCTCGGCCTCGAGGGCCTCCCAGACCTCCACCATGGGCTCGCCCGCCCCGAGCAGGGTGACGAGCTGCTGACGGGCCTCGGCGGGCCAGGGCACCGGCAGCGGGCCGGCGGCGGCCATGCGGCGCACGGCGTGCCGGGACAGCGGCAGGCCCGCCTGGGCGGCGGCGGCCGCGGCGCGCAGGGGCAGGACGGGGTCGTGCTCGGGGCGGGCGGTGCGGGCGAGGACGACCTCGCCGTCCTGCTCGACCACGCCCTCCGCCAGCGGGATCCGCTCGGGCTCGACGAAGCCGCCGCGGCCGCCGCGCCCGCCGAGGATGCGGCGCAGCCGGGGTCGGGCGGAGCGGGAACGCAGCACGCGGCCCACCTCGCGCCAGGTGACGTCGGCGGCGTAGGAGACGGTGCGGGCGGCCTCGTAGACCTCGCGGAGCAGCGCGTCGGCGTCGGGGAGGCCGCGGGCGGCGGCGACCTGGTCCTGTTCCTGGAGGGCGAGCCGGTCGGTGGCGCGGCCGGTGGTCAGGTGGAGGGCGTCGCGGGTGTCGAGCAGGAGGGTGCGGGCCGCCTCGAGGCCCTCGCGGGGGGCGTCGGCGAGCCAGGAGGCGGCGACGGCCCGCAGGGCGGTGGCGTCGCGGAGGCCGCCGCGGGCCTCCTTGAGGTCGGGTTCCAGCAGGAAGCGCAACTCGCCCTGCCGCCGGGCGCGTTCCTCGCACAGTTCGCGCAGCTCGGGCAGGCGGTGCGGGGCCTGGGCGCGCCAGTCCTCGTAGGCGGTGGCGCGCAGGGCGGCGGTGAGGTCGGGGTCGCCGGCGAGGTGGCGGGCGTCGAGGAGGCCGAGGTGGACCTTGAGGTCGCCGCCGGCGGCCTTGCGGGCCTCGGCGGGGGTGCGTACGGAGTGGTCGAGGGCGAGGCCCTGGTCCCAGACGGGGTACCAGAGGCGGTCGGCGACGGCGGCGATCTCGGGCGCGCCGGCGGTGCCGTCGTGCAGGAGCAGGACGTCGAGGTCGCTGCGGGGGGAGAGCTCGCCGCGCCCGTAGCCGCCGACGGCGACGAGCGCGACGCCCCGGGCGGGGCCCAGGAGACCGCCGAGCCAGCGGTCGGTGATGCGGGCCAGGCCGGCGCGCCGGGGCGCGCCGGTCAGGGGCTCCTGCTGGAGGAGCCGCGGCGGGCCGCCGCGTAGCCGCCGGGTTCCCGGTCGGCGGTCGGTTCCCTGGTCTCGGTCACGGTCGGCTCCCCGGGCTTCAGAGGGCGTCCGGGCCGTGTTCGCCGGTGCGGACGCGGACGACGGTCTCGACGGGGACGGACCAGACCTTGCCGTCACCGATCTTTCCGGTGCGGGCGCTCTTGACGATGACGTCGATGATGTCGTCGGCGTCGGCGTCCTCGGCGAGGACCTCTATGCGGAGCTTGGGCACGAGGTCGATGGTGTACTCGGCGCCGCGGTAGACCTCGGTGTGGCCGTGCTGGCGGCCGTAGCCCTTGGCCTCGGTGACGGTCAGGCCGTGGACCCCGAAGGCCCGCAGGGCGTCCTTGACCGCCTCGAACTGATGCGTCTTGACGATCGCGGTGATGAGCTTCATGCGTCCACCTTCGTGTCGGTGCCGGGCGTGGTGCCGCCGCTTGTGAGGGGTGCCGGCGCCGGGGCGGGGGCGGTGCTCCGAGAGGCCGGGGCGCCGCCGACCGCGCTGAAGTCGTAGGCGGTCTCGGCGTGGAACGCCTGGTCGATGCCGCTGAGTTCGTCCTCCTCGCTCGCCCGGAAGCCGATCAGCTCGTCGACGAGCTTGGCGAGGAGCCAGGAGACGGCGAAGGAGTAGGCCATGACCGAGAACGCGCCCGCGGCCTGGCGGCCGAGCTGGGTGAGGCCGCCGACGCCGTCGGTGGCGAGGAGGCCGACGAGCAGCGTACCGATGACGCCGCCGACGAGGTGGACGCCGACCACGTCGAGGGAGTCGTCGAAGCCGAGGCGGAACTTCCAGCTGACGGCCCAGGAGCAGACGGCGCCGGCGACGAGGCCGATGAGGATGGCGCCGAAGGCGTTGACGGCCGCGCCGGAGGGGGTGATCGCGACGAGTCCGGCGACGGCGCCGGAGGCGGCGCCGAGGGTGGTGAAGGCCCCGTGCCGGACGCGCTCGTAGACGAGCCAGCCGAGCATGGCGGCGCCGGTGGCGACCTGGGTGTTCATGGCCATGTTGGCGGCGGTGCCGTTGGCGGCGAGCGCGGAGCCGGCGTTGAAGCCGAACCAGCCGAACCACAGCAGTCCCGCGCCCAGCATGACCAGCGGCAGGCTGTGCGGGCGCATGGGGTCCTTCTTGAAGCCGATGCGCTTGCCGACGACGAGGACGGCGGCGAGCGCGCCGATGCCCGCGTTGATGTGGACGGCGGTGCCGCCCGCGAAGTCGATCACCTTGAGCTTGAACAGCCAGCCGTCGGCCTGCCAGACCCAGTGGGCGACGGGGAAGTAGACGATCGTCACCCACAGGGTGATGAACAGCGCCCAGGCGCTGAACTTCACGCGGTCGGCGAGGGCGCCGCTCATCAGGGCGGGTGTGATGACGGCGAACATCAGCTGGAAGAGGGCGAAGGCGAGGACCGGGATGCCCTCCTTGCCGTTGGTGAGCGTCTCGGGGGTGATGCCCTTGAAGCCGATGTGGCCGAAGTCGCCCAGGAGCCCGGCCCCGATGTCGTCACCGAAGGCGAGCGAGTAGCCGAACAGCACCCACAGCACGCTGACGATCCCCAGCGAGATGAACGACATCATCAGCATGTTGAGGGCGCTCTTGACCCGCACCATGCCGCCGTAGAAGAAGGCGAGGGCCGGGGTCATCAGCATCACGAGCGCGGCACTGATCAATACGAACGCGGTGTCTGCGCCATTCAAGGTCGGGGTCTCCTCACGGCCGCGGCCGGGGCCTGGCGTACGGGCTCATGTGTCCAGGGGGCCGGTGTCGCCTAGAGGCTGACGCAGCGCGGTTTCGGACAGCGCCGTGGGTTGTTTCGCGTCGGTGACGATGGCGGCGTGCGTGTTACGCCCGGGTGAACCGCCGGATCGGCGCGGGACCGATCCTGTCTCTTATACACATC
>KL569506.1:24033-25180 GCA_000715685.1 Streptomyces lilacinus | reverse complement strand
AGATGTGTATAAGAGACAGGCTTCTGACCTGGCGTGGGGGAGCCGAGTCGGGCTGCAGGGAGGGCCGCCGCGGCCGGGCCGGGGGGCCGGAAGGCGCCTACACCGCCTGGACGGCGTCGGGGGATTCCGGCAGGTGGGTGGCGAGCTGCTCGGTCAGCTCCACGACCGAGGCGACCTCGCCGAAGTCGCGCACGGCGGCGTCCACCGTCTTGCGCAGGCGGTTGTTCACCCGCTCCGAGCGCACCTGCTTGGCGATGCGCAGGGCCCTCTTGACCGGCTCGGCGCAGGCCTCCGGCTCGCGCTGCATCAGGTGCACGGTGGCCATGCCGACGAGGTTGAGCGCATACGACCGCTGGTGCTCGCTGTCCTGCGAGAAGAGCTCGACGGCCCGCTCCATCTTGGGTCGCGCCAGCTGGGCGTAGGTCGGGCTGCGGCCGGCCACGTAGGCCAGGTCGCGGTAGGAGTGGGCGTTCTCCGCGTTGAGCTCGGCCTCGGAGAAGAAGCGGATCCAGTCGGGGTCGCCGTCGCCGGGGGCGCAGTCGGCGAAGCAGGCCTCCGCCATGCCGACGGCGCGCTTGACCTTGGCCGGCTGGCCCGTGTTGGCGTAGGCGCGGGCCTCCATCGCGTACAGCATGGCCTGGGTGCGGGGGGTGGCCGTCTCCCGCGAGCCGTACTGGCCGAGGTGGATCAGCTCCAGGGCGTCGTCCGGCCGGCCCAGGTGGATCATCTGCCGGCTCATGTTGGAGAGGACGTACGAGCCCAGGGGGCGGTTGCCGGCCTCCTTGGCGGCGTGCAGGGCGAGCACGAAGTACTTCTGGGCGGTGGGGTGGAGGCCGATGTCGTAGCTCATCCAGCCGGCCAGCTCGGCCAGCTCGGCCGCGACCTGGAACAGCCTTCGGGAGGTGTCGTCGGGCTGCGGCTCCTGGAGCAGGTCGGTGACCTCGTGGAGCTGGCCCACGACGGCCTTGCGGCGCAGGCCGCCGCCGCACTGGGCGTCCCACTGGCGGAACATCACGGTCGTGGATTCCAGCAGCTCCAGCTCCGGCTCCGAGAGCCGGGACCGGCGCGAGCGGTCCCGCTCGGCCGGCGCCGCGCCGCGGCCCGCCGGGGCGGTGGGGCCGGGCACCAGCCAGCGCTGCATCGGCTC
>KL569506.1:18929-23830 GCA_000715685.1 Streptomyces lilacinus | reverse complement strand
CAGAGATGTGTATAAGAGACAGACACCAGCCAGCGCTGCATCGGCTCGATGAGGGCGGGCCCCGCGGACAGGGCGAGCGAGGTGCCGAGGAAGCCGCGCCGCGCCAGCATCAGGTCGCTGCGGGAGAACTCGCTGAGCAGCTCGACGGTCTGGGGCGCCGCCCAGGGCAGGTCCACGCCGGAGACGGAGGGCGACTGGTGGGCGGCCCGCAGGCCGATGTCCTCGATGCCCACGACGCAGCCGAAGCGCTCCGAGAAGAGCTCGGAGAGGATCTTCGGGATCGGCTCGCGCGGCTGCTCGCCGTCCAGCCAGCGGCGCACGCGCGAGGTGTCCGTGCTGACGTGGTGGGCGCCGAGCTGCTTGGCCCTGCGGTTCACCTGCCGCGCGAGCTCGCCCTTGGACCAACCGCTGCGCAGGAACCAGGAATTCAGCTGGTCGTTGGGGCGCTTGTCCGTCTTGTCGGCCGCTTTCTCGGCCTTTTCGGGCCTGTCGGCACCGCTGGTACCGATGACATCGCCGCTCACGGGAACGCCCCCATCCAAAACTCCGCAACATCCGCATGCGTCCTCGGCATGCTTCTACGCATCCCTGTGTCCACCCACCTTGGTGGCCACACGTGCGTTCACACGTCTGCGCGCGAACCGCTTGCCCGGCGGGGTCCGGGTACCGAAAGTAATCCTACGATCACCGGTCGGGCGACAGCCGTCCAGTAAACGCCACCATTCGCCACCCCAACGAATGAACTCCTTTCCCTCCCGGCGCGATTGACTTGACAAGGAACAGCCGGAGGAAACCAGGGGGAGGGTGCACTGCCGCACGCCACCGGCGCGCGCAGGCGTCCGCACCACCCATCGCACACCGTCGCGCCGCTACGGAGCAGAGGTCCGCGACCGTACGTGTCCGAGACACTCCGACACGTAACCATCGGCGAACACGACCCGTTGGAGGGGGCATGGGCTTCACAATCGGCGGTATCCGGGACCTGCGCTCGAGCTCTCGGCGCCGAGGCCGCGCGTCCGAATGCGTGACGGCGGTCGCGGAGTACACCGGCCTGTGGCGGTGGGACGTGGTCCCCGGCGCCCGGGCCTCGCGCGGAGGTCGGGTGACCTGCTCCTGCGGAGCCGCCGACTGCCCCTCCCCGGGGGCCCACCCCCTCTCCTTCGCCCCGCCGGTCCCGGCCGGCTCCACCCTGGACGACGCCGCGGCCGCGTGGGCCGAGGTGCCGGGCGCGGCCGTGCTGCTGCCCGTGGGGCGCTCGTTCGACGTGCTGGAGGTCGCGGAGGCGGCCGGCCGGCACGCCCTGGCGCGGCTGGAGCGCATGGGGGTGCCGCTGGGGCCGGTGGCCCTCACGCCGCACGGGCGCGCGCTGTTCTTCGTCGCCCCCGGCGCCGCCGCCGAACTCCCCCAGCTGCTCTACCGCATGGGGTGGGACGACGCCCGGCTCGACCTGCGGGGCCTCGGGCGCGGCGACCACATCACGGCGCCGCCCTCGGACCACGCGGGGCTGGGACCCATGCGCTGGCTGCTGCCGCCCGCGCTCGACACGGCGGGCCGGCCGCCGGAGGCCCGGCTGCTGCTGGGCACGCTGGCGTACGTGTGCCACCGGTCGGGCGGGGCCTGAGTTCTCACGGGTACGGGTTCCGGATACGGCTGAGCCCCGTCGCGGTCGGTTCGCGACGGGGCTCGGCCTGTGGGCTCGCGCCTGGCGTCAGTCGCCGATGAGGGCGTCCACGAAGGCCTCCGGCTCGAACGGCGCGAGGTCGTCCGCGCCCTCGCCCAGGCCGACGAGCTTGACCGGCACGCCCAGCTCGCGCTGGACCGCGACGACGATGCCGCCCTTGGCGGTGCCGTCCAGCTTGGTGAGCACGATGCCGGTGATGTTCACGACCTCGGCGAACACCCGGGCCTGGACCAGGCCGTTCTGACCGGTGGTGGCGTCGAGGACCAGCAGGACCTCGTCGACCGAGCCGTGCTTCTCCACGACGCGCTTGACCTTGCCGAGCTCGTCCATGAGGCCGGTCTTGGTGTGCAGTCGGCCGGCGGTGTCGACGAGGACGACGTCCGCGTTCTCGGCGATGCCCTCCTTGACCGCGTCGAAGGCGATCGACGCCGGGTCGCCGCCCTCGGGGCCGCGCACCGTGCGGGCGCCCACGCGCTCGCCCCAGGTCTGCAGCTGGTCGGCGGCGGCGGCGCGGAAGGTGTCGGCCGCGCCGAGGACGACGGACTTGCCGTCGGCGACGAGGACGCGGGCGAGCTTGCCGGTGGTGGTGGTCTTGCCGGTGCCGTTGACGCCGACGACCATGACGACGCCGGGCTTCTCCTCGCCGTTCACGCCCACGCCCGGCTCGGTGTGGACGCTGCGGTCGGCGTCGGTGCCGATGAGGGCGAGCAGCTCCTCGCGGAGCAGGAGGCGCAGCTCCTCGGGCGTCCGGGTGCCGAGCACCTTCACGCGCTCGCGCAGCCGCTCCACCAGCTCCTGGGTGGGGGTGACGCCGACGTCGGCGGTGAGCAGGGTGTCCTCGATCTCCTCCCAGGTGTCCTCGTCGAGGTGTTCGCGGGAGAGCAGGGTCAGCAGACCCTTGCCGAGGGTGTTCTGGGAACGGGACAGGCGCGCGCGCAGCCGCACGAGGCGACCGGCGGTCGGCTCGGGGACCTCGATCGCGGGCTCCGCCGGGGCGGGCTCCGCGATCTCGGGCTCGACGACGGGCTCCTCGACGGCCGGGGCCTCGGCCGGCGGGAGCTCGACTTCTTCGACGGTGCGGCGCGGCTTCGCGGTCGGGGCTTCGGCCTCCTCGCCGACGTGCGGCTCGGCGGGCGGCGCGGTGACGGACGGGCTGCTCGGCGGAGCGGGGGGCAGCTGCTTCTTCTTGCGGCTGCTGACCACGAGCCCGCTGATCGCGCCGAGCGCGACCACAGCGATGACTACAGCAAGGATGACGATGTCCATAACGCACCCAGTATCGGACACCTCGGGCGGCGGGCGCCGCAGTGCCGTCGGGACGGCGGGGTTCGTGCTTTACGACAAGGACCAACGGCACTAACCGGCCGAAGTTGGATCAAAGTACGATGGCGCAGGCTCGCGTGACGCGCGTAGAGTCCCAACGTCCCTTTCTGCCCAGGCCCCGCCCTGTCACACCCCGCAACGGAGCCCCCGATATGGCCCCCACCATGGACAACGCTGCCGACGGCGCCAACGTGTCCAGCCCCGAAGGCGCCGCCGGCGCCGAAAGCGCCATCGAGACCCGCGGCATCGAGCCCGTACCCGATCACGAGCGGCACGGCCGGGTCCGGGAGCTCTTCCCGACCTGGGTCGCCGCGAACATCAGTGTGCTGCTGCTCACCATGGGCGCCGCGCTGATCGTCTTCAACGCCCTGAACTTCTGGCAGGTCCTGATCGTCGCGGCGTGCGCCGCGGTGGTGTCCTTCGGCCTGGTCGGCGTTCTCTCGGTGTCCGGCAAGTGGGGCGGCGCGCCCGGCGCGATGCTCTCCCGGGCCACGTTCGGCGTGCGGGGCAACCTCTTCCCCGGCGCGATCCTCTGGGTCGCGCGCTTCGGCTGGGAGACGATCAACGCGGTCACCGGCGCGTACGCGGTGCTGACCGTCCTCGATCTGGTCTTCGGCGTGAAGAGCAACACGGTGCTGATCGTCGTGACGCTGTTCGTCTTCGTGGCGTGCACGTTCCTGGTGAGCGGCATGGGGCGCAAGGCGCTGAACGTCTGCAACACGTGGTCGACGTACCTCTTCGGCGTCTTCAGCGTGCTGGTGCTCGGCTACCTGATCGTCCACATCAAGTGGGACGAGGTCTTCTCCAAGCCGGCCGGTACGACCGCGATGATGATCGCCGGCATCGGAACCATCGCGGCCGGCGGCATCAGCTGGGTGCCCACCGGTCCGGACTTCGCGCGGTACCTGCCGCACGCGGCCTCGGGCAAGAAGATCGTCGGTGCGACGGTGTCCGGTGCGGGCCTGGTGATGGTGCCGATGGTGCTCATGGGCGGCGTGATGGCCGTGGCCACGCCCGAGCTCGCCGACGCTCCGGACCCCGTGTCGTTCCTGGGCGACATCCTGCCGACGTGGCTGGCGGTGCCGTATCTGGTGACGGCGATCGTGGGCATGCTGCTGATCAACAGCCTGTCGATGTACTCGGCCGGCTTCACCGCCCAGACGATGGGCGTCAAGCTGCCGCGGGCGATGGCCGTGAGCATCAACGCCATGATCTCGCTGGTCGGCGGTCTGCTGCTGATGCTGGTCGCGAAGAGCTTCCTGAGCTCCTTCATCACCTTCCTGATCCTGCTGGCCGTCTCCTTCTCGGCGTGGATCGGCGTCTACGCGGTGGACATGGCCCGACGCCGGGTGCGCGCGGTGCGGTACGACGCGGAAGCGCTGATGGACACGGGTCGTACGAGCCGCTACTGGTACGTGGGCGGCTTCTGCTGGCAGGCGATGACGGCCTGGGCCGTGGCGCTGGCGGCGGGCATCTGCTTCACCAAGTGCGACTGGTTCACGGGGCCGCTGGCTTCGACGTTCGTGGGCAAGTACGGGCTGGGCTGGGCGGCGACGATCGTCATCTCGGCGGCGATGATGGCGATCCTGCCGGTGCCGCGGGAGACCGGCGCCGCTCCGGCGGCCGTTCGCCCGGAGGGCGAGCGCGAGAAGGTCGCGGCGTAGCGTTCCCCGCTGCAACGTGTTGAGGGCCCCCCTTGTGGGGGCCCTTTTCCGTTGGCGGCGCGCCGCTGTGGGGCGGGGTCGGGGTGGGACGGGTCCTTCTGGGGGCTGGGATATTTACGGCCCCTGCATACGGTTCTGGTTGCCCGGCACGTCGCCGCAAATATCCTTTACGCCCCCTGCCAGGACCCATCCCACCCCGCCCCCTCCCGTTTGTGGGCAGTCGTTCCGCAGGG
>KL569506.1:15387-18630 GCA_000715685.1 Streptomyces lilacinus | reverse complement strand
CCGGGCCGCAGCCACCGCACCCCGCGCCGCCAGGCGCGGGCAACCCCCCACCGGCCGGCAGCCGGAAACGGCGTGCCCCCACCGGCGGGCAACCGGACACCGGGGGGTCCCGGAAAACGCAACTGCCCCCGGCTCGGAGAGCCGGAGGCAGTGGTGAGGAGAGGGCGGCGGGGGGGTTAGCCCATCTCCTCCAACGCCTTGCCCTTCGTCTCCTTCACGAACTTCATCACGAAGGGAATCGAGAGCACGGCGAAGACCGCGTAGATCACGTACGCCCCGGACAGGTTCCAGTCCGCCAGGCTCGGGAAGCTGGCCGTGATGGCCCAGTTCGCCACCCACTGCGCGGACGCGGCGACGCCGAGCGCCGCGGCGCGGATGCGGTTCGGGAACATCTCGCCCAGGAAGACCCAGACCACGACGCCCCAGGAGAGCGCGAAGAAGAGGACGAAGGCGTGCGCCGCGACGAGGGCGACCGTGCCCTGCGTGGTCGGCAGGGTGCCGTCCGCCGTCTTCGAGGCGAAGGCCCAGGCCTCGAGGGCGAGGGAGAGGGCCATGCCGACGGAGCCGACGAGGGCGAGCGGCTTGCGGCCGATGCGGTCGACGAGAACCATCGCGATCACGGTGCCGACGATGTTGATGATCGACGTCGTGAAGCTGTAGAAGAACGAGCTCTCGGGGTTGACGCCCACCGACTGCCACAGCGTCGAGGAGTAGTAGAAGGCGACGTTGATGCCGACGAACTGCTGGAAGACCGAGAGGCCGATGCCGACCCAGACGATCGGCAGGGGGCCGAAGCGGCCGCCGAGGAGGTCCTTGAAGGTGGACTTCTGCTCGCTCTTCATCGCGTGCTCGATCTCGGCGACGCGGGTGTCGAGGTCGACGGTGTGACCCTCGACGTCGGCCAGGACCTGCTTCGCCTTGTCGACCTTGCCGACGGAGATCAGGAAGCGCGGGGACTCGGGGATCGCGAAGGACAGCAGGCCGTAGAGGACGGCCGGGACGACCATGACGCCGAGCATGAGCTGCCAGGCCTCGACGCCCAGGAGCGTGCCGCGCTGCTTGCCGTCGGCGGCGTTGAGGATGCCCCAGTTGACCAGCTGGGAGACGGCGATGCCGACGACGATCGCGGCCTGCTGGAAGGAGCCGAGACGACCGCGGTAGGCCGGCGGGGAGACCTCGGCGATGTAGGCCGGGCCGATCACCGAGGCCATGCCGATGGCCATGCCGCCCAGGACGCGCCAGAAGGCGAGGTCGTAGAGCGAGAAGGGCAGGGCCGAACCGACGGCGCTGATCGTGAACAGCGTGGCGGAGATCTGCATCACGCGGATGCGGCCGATGCGGTCGGCGAGGCGGCCCGCGGTCGCGGCGCCGACGGCGCAGCCGATCAGCGCGATGGCGATCACCTGGGCCAGGGCGGCCGAGCCGATGTCGTACTTGCCGCGGATGCCCTCGACCGCACCGTTGATCACGGAGCTGTCGTAGCCGAAGAGGAAGCCACCCATGGCCGCGGCCGCGGTGATGAAGATGACGTGTCCGAGGTGGTCCGGGTGGGCCTTGCGGCCCTCGGACCCCTGCGCCATCGCAGTGCTGGTCAAGGTTTTTCTCCTGGAACCCGGCCACGTTGCCGGGGGTGGGGGGCGGCCTTTCCAGTGGGGCACAAGATCGGAGGGGCCACCACTTGAAGGCGTGAGCAACGTGGGAGACCCTATGTCTTCATTTTTCTAAGTCAATAGGTTGTGATGAAGAAGTTTCCGGGAGGTTTTCCGGAGGTTGACTTCAATAGTTGAAGTGATCTTGAGTCAGCGGAGCCGCTGACTGATCACCTTGGACACTCCGTCGCCCTGCATCGACACTCCGTACAGGGCGTCGGCTACCTCCATCGTCCGCTTCTGATGCGTGATCACGATGAGTTGGGAGCTCTCCTGGAGCTCCTTCATGATCCCGATGAGTCGCTGGAGGTTGGTGTCGTCCAGCGCTGCCTCGACCTCGTCCATGACGTAGAACGGGCTCGGACGGGCCTTGAAGATGGCCACCAGGAGCGCCACCGCCGTCAGCGAGCGCTCGCCGCCGGACAGCAGGGAGAGGCGCTTGACCTTCTTGCCGGGCGGGCGGGCCTCGACGTCGACGCCGGTGGCCAGCATGTCGTCGGGGTCGGTGAGGACCAGGCGGCCCTCGCCGCCCGGGAAGAGGCGGGAGAAGACGCCCGCGAACTCGCGGGCCGTGTCGTGGTACGCCGCCGTGAAGACCTCCTCCACGCGCTTGTCGACGTCCTTGACCACCTGGAGGAGGTCCGCGCGCGTCTTCTTGAGGTCCTCGAGCTGCTCGGAGAGGAACTTGTGCCGTTCCTCCAGCGCCGCGAACTCCTCGAGGGCGAGGGGATTGACCTTGCCGAGCTGCTGGTAGGCGCGCTCGGCCGCCTTGAGGCGCTTCTCCTGCTCCGCGCGGACGTAGGCCACGGGCTGGTTGCGCGGGTGGTCCGGGTCGTCGGGGAGCTCCTCGCCCTCGGCCGGGAGCGAGGGGGGTACGGGCTGGTCGGGGCCGTACTCGGCGATCAGGGCGGTGGGCTCCACGCCCAGTTCTTCCAGCGCCCTCGCCTCGAGCTGCTCGATGCGCAGCCGCTTCTCCGCGCCCATGACCTCGCCGCGGTGGACGGAGTCGGTGAGCTTGTCGAGCTCGACCTTGAGGTCGCGGGAGGCGTTGCGCTCCGCCACGAGCCGGTGCTCCCGCTCGGTCTTCGCGCGCTCGGCCTCCTGGCGTTCCTCGTCGGCGCGCACCAGGGAGACCTCGACGTGCGCCAGCAGCTGCCGGGCACCGGCGGCGACGGCGCCGGCGACCTCGGCCTCGTGGCGCAGCCGGGCGCGGCGCTGCTCGGCGCGGGCCCTGGCCTCGCGCTCGGCGCGGGCGGCGCGGTCGAGCGCGTCGGCCCGGCCCGCGAGCCCCTTGACCCGCTCCTCGTGGGTACGGACCTGGAGGCGCGCCTCCATCTCCGTCTGCCGGGCGTTGGCCCCGTCGGCGGCGAGCCGGTCGCGCACGGAGGTGTCGGGCTCGTCGGTGCCGTCCTCGTCGGCGAGGGCCGTCTCCTCGGCGGCCGCGAGTTGCTCGGCGAGTTCCTCGGCCTCCTCGGTGGCGCGGGCGAGGGCCTCCTCGGCGCGGGCGGCGGCGGCCGCGGCGCGCTCGGCCTCGCCGGCGGCGGCCCGGGCCTGGCCGGCGAGGCGGCCGAGGGCCTGGGCCGTCTGCGACTTC
>KL569506.1:14326-15191 GCA_000715685.1 Streptomyces lilacinus | reverse complement strand
GATGTGTATAAGAGACAGGTTCCTCGACGCACGCTGCGGCGGCGGTGCGGCGTTCCTCGGCGGCCTGTCGCTCGCGGCGCAGCTCGACGCAGCGGGTGTCGAGCTCCGCGAGCTCGGCGGCCGCCTCGTCGACGGCGGCCTGGGTCTCGAGGAGGCTGGGCGCGCCCGCGGAGCCGCCCTGGGCGAAGTGGGCGCCGAGGAGGTCGCCCTCGGCGGTGACGGCGGTCAGCCCGGGACGGGCCATGACGAGGGCCTCGGCGTCCTCGAGCGTGTCGACCACCACGATGTCGCGCAGCAGCGACCGCACTGCGGGGAGCAGGGTGTCGGGGCCGCGGACGAGGGCGGCGGCGGGGGTCGGTGAGCCGTCGCCGAGGGGCGGGCAGAGGTCGGGGGCGCCGGCGACGAGGAGGGTGGCGCGTCCGGCGTCCTCCTTCTTCAGCAGGCGCAGGGCCTCTGCGGCGGCCGCCGGGCCGCTGACGGCGACGGCGTCGGCCGCGGCGCCGAGGGCGGCGGCCACGGAGAGTTCGTGGCCGGGGGTGACGGAGAGGAGTTCGGCGGCCGGGCCGAGCAGTCCGCCCAATCGTTCCTTCGCCGACAGCAGCGCGCCCGTGCCGTCCTTGCGGCGCAGGCCGAGGGCGAGGGCGTCGTGACGGGCGGTGAGCGCCGCGCGGTGGCGTTCGGCGTCGGCCTGGGCCTCGCGGGCGGCGTCGAGGGCGGCCTCGGCGGCGGCGAGGTCCGCCCGGGCCCGGTCGTGGGCGGCGCCGAGCTCGGCGTCGTCGGCGTCGGCGCCGTCGGCCTGTGCCTGGTGCTCCTCGTACTCCTCCTGGGCGGCCGCGGCGCGCTCGGCCCTGTCTCTTATACACAT
>KL569506.1:12599-14121 GCA_000715685.1 Streptomyces lilacinus | reverse complement strand
GATGTGTATAAGAGACAGGTCGGGCGAGCTGTTCGCGGCGGTCGGCGATGGCGCGGGCGGCGTCGCGCAGCCGGCGCTCCTCCTCGGCGAGGCGGCGTTCGAGGTCGGCGCGGTGCTGTGCGGTGTCCTCGAGGGCCCGGCTCGCGGCGTCGAGGGCGGCCTCGAGCTCGGCCTCCTGCTCGCGGACGCGGGCGGCCTCGCGCTCGAGGTCCTCCGGGTCGCGGCCGCGGCGTTCCTCGGCGGGGGCGGACGTGGCGCTGGTCACGCGGGCGTCGGCGAGGCTGACGGTGCCGCGGACGCGTTCGGCGAGGCGGGAGAGCTCGTACCAGGTCTGCTGGGCCCGCGCGAGGCGCGGCGTCAGCTCGCGGACCTGCTCCTCCAGGGCGGCCTCGCGCTGAGCCGCGGCGCGCAGCTCGGCCTCGGCGTGTTCCTTGCGGGCCTTGAGGGCGGCTTCGTCGGCGATCTCGGAGCGCAGTGCCTCGCGCAGGGTCACGAGGTCGTCGGCGAGCAGACGCAGCCGGGCGTCGCGCAGGTCGGCCTGGATGACGGCGGCGCGGCGGGCCACGGCGGCCTGCCGGCCGAGCGGTTTGAGCTGGCGGCGGAGCTCGTCGGTGAGGTCCTGGACGCGGGCGAGGTTGGCGCGCATCGCGTCGAGCTTCCGCAGCGCCTTCTCCTTGCGCTTGCGGTGCTTGAGGACGCCGGCGGCCTCCTCGATGAAGGCACGGCGGCCCTGGGGATCGGCGTGCAGGACGGAGTCGAGCTGCCCCTGGCCGACGATGACGTGCATCTCGCGGCCGATGCCGGAGTCGGAGAGCAGCTCCTGGATGTCGAGGAGCCGGCAGGTGTCGCCGTTGAGCTGGTACTCGCTGCCGCCGTTGCGGAACATGATCCGCGTGATGGTGACTTCCGCGTAGTCGATGGGGAGTGCGCCGTCGGAGTTGTCGATGGTCAGGGAGACCTCGGCGCGGCCCAGCGGGGGGCGGCCGGTGGTCCCGGCGAAGATGACGTCCTCCATCTTGCCGCCGCGCAGCGACTTGGCACCCTGCTCGCCCATGACCCAGGAAAGCGCGTCGACGACATTGGACTTTCCCGAGCCGTTGGGGCCCACGACGCAGGTGATGCCGGGTTCGAAGCGCAGGGTCGTCGCGGAGGCGAAGGATTTGAACCCGCGCAGGGTCAGGCTCTTGAGGTGCACGCGGGAGGACTCTACCGCCGCCGGTCGCACTCCGGCGCGCCGTGGAAGGCTGGCGCGCCGTCGCTTCTTGTTTCCTTTGGTTTCACCCTGGGAAGGTCAGGGCACATCAAGCGTGAGGTGACGGCAAGGAAAAGTCGGAGGGGTCAGCCGGATACGACGGGGCGGATACGACGAAGGGACGCCGAAGCGTCCCTTGCAACTGCGACTCTAAGCGGCTGACAGTGCAGCCCGACCGGCCCCCGGGGGAGGGCGCGAGTCAGGCGAGCGCAGGCTCCGCCTTGGATACGTCGATGCTGTCGAGCAGCGAGTCACCGTGGTGAGCGGCGG
>KL569506.1:8786-12314 GCA_000715685.1 Streptomyces lilacinus | reverse complement strand
ATGTGTATAAGAGACAGGTTCTCGGCCTGCATCCGAATGAGCTCGGATTCGAGGTCCTGGACACGCTGCTGGAGCCGTCGCATCTCGGAGAGGACTCGGGGGTCGGAGCCGCCGACGTAACCGAGAAGCGCCTTTGCCATGATGGATGGTCCTCCACACTGAGTGACCGACCGAAGCGGTGTGGGTCGTGAGGGATTCGCACCCGCGGTGTCTGCCATCACTACTGCGGTGTTTCAATGCCAAACAGCTAAGGTGCGCGGGGCTTCCAGCGTCTCACCAAAAGGTTTGACGGTCAACACGATCACACCCCGTATCCGCAGGCGTCCCGGGGGTGCGCGCGGGTTAATCCGCGCCGCATTCCGCACCCGGGGCCCGAGAGGCGTAGAGAGATCATCCGTTGACAGGCAGCCTTGCACGCTGCGGCCGAGTTGGCAACCATCAGGCAATTTCCGTCCCGCGCATATGCCAATGACATATACGCGGGAACTGCGAGAGCCCCGCTTCTCGGCGAAACCGAGCCAATATGCGATTTCCAGGTCGTGGGCTCAGCGGACCTCGAAGCCGTCGTAACCACCCTTGGGTGTGTCCCAGATCTCGGTGACGCCGTCCACGCGGCCGGGCGTGTCGCCCTCCCGCAGCCAGTCGAGCAGCTGTTCGCAACCCCGCCGGGGGCCCTCGGCGACGACCTGGACGCGGCCGTCGGACAGGTTGGAGGCAAAGCCGATCAGATCACCGATCCGCAATGCGTTGGCCCGAGTGAACCAACGAAAGCCAACACCCTGCACATGACCACGCACCCACGCCGTGAGACGGACATTCTCGTTCATGTCTGCACGTTAACCGGCCAATTACATAAGCAGCACTTCGACCCGGCATCCCGTGCCGTACAGTCGCGGCCAAATAAGGCTCCCCCGTACGAGTGACGCACTGTGCAGCCGAACACGTGAGGAAGGCACCGGATGGGTCGCCATCGACGCTCTGCTCGCGCCACCGCCGACGAGGCGGCGGCGAATGCCCGGAAAGTCCGGGCACCCCTGACGAGCGGGCCGACCGGCGTGTTCGTACCCGAGGACCCGGCCGAGGCGGTCACCCAACCCCTCCCCGTCGTCCGCTCCGGCCCCACCGGCGCCGGACGTCACCGCAGCCCTCATCGCGGCGGCCGCAAGAAGGCGGCCCGGTCCGGCGCGGGCATGGCCGGCCTGGCGGGCAAGGCCGGCAAGGCAGCGGGCAAGACGGCCAAGGGCGCCAAGGCGGCGCCGGCCCGGCGGACGGGTCTGCTCGGCGCCTCGGCGGCCGTGGCCATGGGCGCGGTCGCCATGGTCTCCGGGCTGCTCCCCCACGGCGTCTTCTCCGGCGGCGAGGTCGGGCAGCCGCCCGGCGCGGGCACCAGCGGGCAGGTGCGGGCCGACGGCCCGCCCGAGGTGCCGCTCCAGGGCGCCCCGCCCGCCGCGCCCGCGCCGACCGACCGGTCCGCGGGAGCGCGTCGGACCGCCCGCGAGGCGGGGGCGGAGCAGGTGGAGCCGGTGAGCTTCCGCCAGGGCGCGGACGCGCACGCCGACCGGGGCGCCGAGCGCCCCGCCGCCCCCGCCGCGCAGGCGGCCGCCCCGGCGGCACCGGCAGGGCAGCGCACCGCGGCCGACGAGCACCCCGGCGCACCCGCACCGCGCCCGTCCGCCGCGGCGGACGAGGCGCGCCCCTCGAAGCCGGGCGCGGACGCCGCGGACGAGGCGCGGGCGCTGCGCGCCACGCTGGCCGACCCCCGGTCCGCCGCGGCCCATCTGGTGCTGTCCCTGGTCAACGCCGAGCGGGCGAAGGCGGGCTGCCGTCCGCTGGTGGCCAGCGGCAAGCTCGACAAGCTGGCCCAGTCCTTCAGTGACGACATGGCCCAGCGCGGCTTCTTCGACCACACCGACCCCGAGGGCAGGACCCCCTGGGACCGGGCGGCCAAGCGCGGCATCAAGAACCTGGGCGGCGAGAACATCGCCCGCGGCCACGCGGACGCCCACACCGTGATGGAGGCGTGGATGCGCAGCAGCGGTCACCGCGCCAACATCCTCAACTGCGACTATCGGAGCCTGGGCGTCGGCGTGCACCACGGCGGCAGCGGCCCCTACTGGACCCAGGACTTCGGCTACTGACCACGCACGCGTGCCCGGCCCGGGGTGTGGACCCCGGCCGGGCACGCGGCGCACGGTGGCGTGAGGTCAGAGCGCGGCGCGGCCCGCGACGTAGACGCGGGTCTGCTCGGCGACGCGACGGCCGAGCTGCTCGGCGGTGGCTATGTCGGCCTTGTGCACGCCCTCGGGGCCCTCGTCGCTGTTGGTCTGGGCGCCGGCGCCCAGGTAGAAGCCGAGGCGGTTGAGGTCGTTCTCGGAGCCGGTGGAGCTGTGCCAGCCGGGGACCATGCCGAGGCCGACCCAGTGCATGCCGTGCTGGGCGGCGAGGACCGAGAAGAACTGCAGGGTGTGCAGCTTGTCGCCGCTCTTGGAGCCGGAGTTGGTGAAGCCGGCCGCGAGCTTGTCCTGCCAGGCGCGGGTGAACCAGCGCTTGGACGTCGCCTCGGCGAAGACGTGGAAGGCGCCGGAGGCCGTGCCCATGTAGGTCGGGGAGCCGAAGACGATCGCGTCGGAGGCGTCGAGCAGCTCCCACTGCTCGTCGGTGATCTCGGCGACGTTGATCACGTGGACGGTGGCACCGGTGTCGGCGGCGCCGGCACGGACGGCCTCGGCGAGGACGGCGGTGTGGCCGAAGCCGGAGTGGTAGGCGATGGACACGACGGGCGTGGTCACGGTGGAGCTCCCGGAGAGGTGTTGCGCTGGCTGGGTGACCAAAGGAAAGCACTAACTTTTGGAAAGCACAACCCTTGAGTTAGCGCTGTACCGGAGTATGGTGTTCCCCATGACGACGACCGAAGGCACCTCGCAGGACCAGCTGCCCTTCGACGTCTTCGCGCGGAGCTGTCCGTCCCGCGAAACGCTCGGGCACATCACCGGACGGTGGGGAAGCCTGACCCTCGGCGCCCTGGCCGAGGACACGCTGCGCTTCAACGAGCTGCGCCGCCGTGTCGAGGGTGTCAGCGAGAAGATGCTGTCCCAGACCCTCCACGCGCTGGAGCGCGACGGGCTCGTGCACCGCGAGGCCCAGCCGACCAACCCCCCGCGCGTCGACTACCGCCTGACCCCCCTGGGCCGGGAGGTCACCGAGCGGATGATGGCCCTGATTCACCTCGTGGAGGGCCGGATGGCCCAGGTGCTGGAGGCGCGGGAGCGGTACGACGCGGAGCGCGCGTAAGCCCCTCCCCCGACTGAACTACGCCGCAACTACGCGCCGGTGCGCGGAACGCGCTGGCAGCGCGGGCAGAAGTAGCTGGAGCGGTTCATCCAGGGACGTCGCCGGATGGGCGTGCCGCAGCGGCGGCACGGCTCGTCCTCGCGTCCGTAGGCGTCCAGGGAACGGTCGAAGTAGCCCGACTCGCCGTTCACGTTGACGTCTGTCTCTTATACACATCTCTGAGCGGGCTGGCAAGGC
>KL569506.1:5799-8560 GCA_000715685.1 Streptomyces lilacinus | reverse complement strand
GTGTATAAGAGACAGGTTCATGACCTCGCGGATGTGGGTGAGCAGCTCGGCGGTGCGCGGCCGGGTCAGGCCCGCGGTCGGACGGTCGTAGTGCAGCCGGGTGCGCCACAGCGCCTCGTCGGCGTAGATGTTGCCGACGCCGCTGATCAGCGACTGGTCGAGCAGGGCCCGCTTGACGGTGGTGCGGCGCCGGCGCAGGGCGGTGTGGAAGGCGTCGTCGTCGAAGGCGGGGTCGAGGGGGTCGCGGGCGATGTGCGCGATGACGTCGGGGAGGCCCTCGGGATCGCCCGGCACGGTGTCGTGCAGCGAGAGGCCGCCGAAGGTGCGCTGGTCGACGAAGCGGAGCTCGGTGGCCAGGGCGTCGGCGAAGCGGAAGCGGATGCGCAGGTGCTTCTCGTCGGGCGAGCCCTGGGGCTGGACGAGCAACTGCCCGCTCATGCCCAGGTGGGCGAGGACGGCGAGAGGCGGCGCGGCGGCCGCCGTCGGCCCCTCGACGGGCAGCCAGAGTCGGCGGCGCCGGCCACGTGGCGGCGGACCGCCCGGGGGTGCAGCACCTCCACCGCGGCGACCGTGCGCCCGCACACCCAGCGCTCCAGGCCACTGCGGACGACCTCGACCTCGGGCAGCTCGGGCACGGCACTCCTTCGGGGGTGAATCAACGAATCGCCGGGCGGGCCCCGGTGGGGGCCCGCCCGGCGATCGTGGGCAGGGGGTGCGTCAGCTCGACGTACCCGGTGCGGCGTCCTGCGCCTTGGCGGCCTCGGCCGCCCGCGCCTCCGCCGCGCTGTTGATGGCGCGCCAGGCGGACTCCGCCGCCTGCTGCTCCGCTTCCTTCTTGCTGCGGCCGGTGCCGGTGCCGTACGCGACACCACCGACGCGGGCAGCAGCCGTGAAGGTCTTCTCGTGGTCCGGACCGGTCTCGGAGACCAGGTACTCCGGAACGCCGAGGCCCTCGGTGGCTGTGAGCTCCTGGAGGCTGGTCTTCCAGTCCAGGCCGGCGCCGAGGTTCGAGGACTTCTCGATCAGCGGGTCGAAGAGCCGGTGGACCAGCTCCGCGGCCGAGTCGAGGCCCTTGTCCAGGTAGACGGCGCCGATGACCGCTTCCAGGGTGTCCGCGAGGATCGAGGCCTTGTCCCGGCCGCCGGTCCCCTCCTCGCCCCGGCCGAGCCGGATGAAGGAGCCGAGGTCCAGGCCGCGACCGACCTCCGCGAGCGCCCGGGAGTTGACCACCGCGGCCCGCAGCTTGGCCAGCTGACCCTCGGGCAGGTCGGGGTGGATGCGGTACAGCGTGTCCGTGACCACCAGGCCCAGCACGGAGTCCCCGAGGAACTCCAGCCGCTCGTTGGTGGGCAGGCCGCCGTTCTCGTAGGCGTAGGAACGGTGAGTCAGCGCACGCACCAGAAGGGCGGACTCGAGGCTGTACCCGAGCCGCCCTTCCAGAAGCGTGTGAGACGAGGCCGTGTCCGCCGGCGCCTTCTTCGGCGAAGTGGCGTCTGACATGAAGCCTGTCACCCGCCGATCAGACCGCGAGGACCTGGCGCTTGTTGTAGGTGCCGCAGCTGGGGCACGCGATGTGCTGCTGCTTCGGCTCGTGGCAGCGCTCGCACGCCACCAGGGGGGTGACCGCAGCCTTCCACTGCGACCGGCGGTGGCGCGTGTTGCTGCGCGACATCTTCCGCTTCGGAACAGCCACGGCTACTTCTCCTGTGAGTCATCCCCGTTGGCACGGGGTGCGTTTTCCTTCTCGCCGTCCTGGTCGGAACCGGCGAGTCCCTGCAGTGCCGCCCAACGGATGTCGACGGCGTCGTGATGGTGGTCCGGGTCGTCCGCCAGCCGCGCTCCGCAGTCGGAGCACAGGCCGGGGCAGTCGTCCTGGCACACCGGCTGCAGCGGCAGTGAGAGCACCACCGCGTCCCGCAGCACGGGTTCGAGGTCGAGCAAGTCGTCCTCGAGGAAGAGCATGTCCTCCTCGTCGTCCTCGGCGTCGTCGTCCGCGGCCACGATGCGGCCCCGGGCGTCGGCGTCGGGGTAGGAGTACATCTCCTGGAAGTCCACCTCGAGCTCACGCTCGAGCGGCTCCAGACACCTTACGCACTCCCCGGTGAGCGGCGCACGGGCGGTGCCTGTGACAAGCACCCCTTCCATGACCGACTCGAGCCGGAGGTCGAGCTCCACCGCGGCGCCCTCGGCCACACAGATGACCTCGATGCCGAGGTCCTGGGGGGCGGGGACGGAGCGGGAGACCCTCTTCAGCGCGCCTGGACGCCGGCCCAGCTCGCGCGTGTCGAACACGAGAGGGTTACGGGGGTCGAGGCGGGCGTTCAGGGCTTCCTGCTTTCTACGCTGCGGTGACGACGGCCCGGGGTGCGCGTCAACGCACGGTGGGCAGCCTGGATCGCGGACGTACGCGCGACCGAAGAGCCAGGATACTGGACGGCCCGCCCTGGGCCCAATCGCGCCCTCCCCTCCCGCCGACGGGAGGGAGGTCAGCGGCCCTGCTCGTACCGCCGGAGCTGGTCGAGGTCGATCATCGAGGTGTCGAAGAGGCTGGTCTCGTCGAGCGCCGCGGACTGCTGCTGGTGGGGCTGCTGATGCTGTTGCTGGTGCTGGTGGGACTGCTGGTGCCCGCCGTCCTGGTAGCCGCCCGTCCCGTAGCCGTGGCCGCCGTCGGGGGACGACCAGGCGTAGGGGTCGGGCTGCTGGTAGCCGCCGGGGACGGCGTACGGGTCCGCCTGGGGCGGGTACGCCGGCGGCTGCTGCC
>KL569506.1:1725-5541 GCA_000715685.1 Streptomyces lilacinus | reverse complement strand
ATGTGTATAAGAGACAGGTACGGGTCCTGCGGGACGTAGGCCGCGGCGGCGGGGGCGTAGTCGCCCCAGACGGGCTGCTGGGGCTCGTGGGGCGCCTGGGCGGGCACCACGGGCTGTCGGGGCTCCCGGTCGCCCGTCGTGTCGGCCAGCTCGGCCAGGAAGTCCGCGTCGCTGGTCGGGCGGCCGGCGGGCATGCCGTCGTGGCCGCCGAGCTCGTCCACCGGGCGGGCTCCGAGCAGCTTCTCCCGGCCCCGGCCGACGGCCTCGAGGGTCTTGGCCAGCACGGCCGAGACGGCACCCAGCTTGGCGTCCACGTAGGCGTCGGCGTTGTGGCGCTGGGCGCCGGGGTCGGGGCTGCGCCCGGGGGCGTCGTCGGCGAGGCCCTCGGGGTCCGGCGCCCCGGGCAGGCCGAGGAGCTTCTCGCGGCCGCGGTCGACCGAGCCGATGGTCTTGGTGAGGACGACCTCGAAGTTGGCGAGCTTGCTGTCGACGTAGTCGTCGGCCTCGACCCGGATCTCCTCCGCCTCTCGGCGGGCCTCGTCGAGGATGCGGTCGGCCTCCTCGCGGGCGACGCGGGCGACCTCGGTGTCGGAGACCAGGGTGCCGCGCTGGGCGCGGGCGGCCTCCAGGATCCGCTCGGCCTCCTCGCGGGCGCCCGCCACCAGCTGCTCCCGGTCGCCGATGACCTCGCGGGCGCGGTCGAGGGAGCCGGGCAGGGCGGCCCGGACCTCCTCCAGGAGGGCGAGCAGCTCGGCCCGGTTCAGGACGCAGGAGGCCGACATGGGCAGGGAGCGGGCACCGGCGACGGTCGTGACGATCTCGTCGAGCTTCTTCTGGACGTCCACCTTGACGTTCGCCGCCTTCTTGAGATCGACAGGGCCCCCGCGGGCCGATGGGAACGAACGGGGACGACTGTACGGCCGCCGGACCCCGCCCGGCAGCTCCTGACGGTCAGTCGGATTCGCGTCGCTCGGCGAGCCGCGCGTCGAGCGCCTCGAGCACCAGCGGCGGCACCAGGTGGGAGACGTCGCCGCCCCAGGCCGCGACCTCCTTGACCAGGCTGGAGGACAGGAAGCTGTAGGTGGGGTTCGTGGGGACGAACAGGGTCTCGACGCCCGAGAGGCCGTTGTTCATCTGGGCCATCTGGAGCTCGTAGTCGAAGTCGCTGACGGCCCGCAGCCCCTTGACGATGGCGGGGATCTCCCGCTGCTTGCAGAAGTCCACCAGCAGCCCGTGGAAGGACTCCACCTCGACGTTGCCGTACTCGGCGGTGACCTGGCGCAGCAGCTCTATCCGCTCGTCGACGGTGAACAGGCCCTGCTTGGACTTGTTGATCATCACCGCGACGTGGACGACGTCGTACAGCTTGGAAGCGCGGGCGATGATGTCGAGGTGTCCATTGGTGACGGGGTCGAACGACCCCGGACAGACGGCGCGGCGCAACGGTGGTTCCTCGCTCTCCGGTCCATTCATGACGTGCCTGATCCCGTGGTGTCGGCAGTGCACGCCGAAGCGGCGTGACCGTACCAAAGCGTCCCCTCGCCGTAACGACGGGCCCTCAGTGCGTCGAAACCCTCCGGCCAGCGGAATTCCCCGCCCCTGGTGCTGCGCTCCACAGTGACGAGCGCCTCCTCGGCGAGCCAGCCCCTCTCGCGGAGTGTGAGGAGGATCTCCCGAAGATCGTCGTCGGTGACGACGTAGGGCGGGTCGAGGAAGACGATGTCGTACGGGCGCGCCGGCGGGGCGCCGGCCACGACCTGCTCGGCCTTGCCGGCGCGCACCTCCGCGCCCGGCAGGTCGACCGCGCGGACGTTGTCCCGGATGACGCGGACGGCGCGCGCGTCGGCCTCGACCAGCAGCGCGTGCTCGGCGCCGCGGGAGAGCGCCTCGAGGCCGACCGCGCCCGAGCCGCCGTAGAGGTCCAGCACGCGTGTGCCCTCCAGGGTGCCGAGGAAGGACACCCAGGTGGAGAAGAGGCCCTCCCTCGCCCGGTCGGAGGTGGGTCGGGTGCCGGTGCCGGGCGGGACGGCCAGGCGGCGTCCGCCGGCGATGCCGGCGATCACGCGGGTCATGGGTCGTTCGGTCCTTCGCGGTGGGGTGGGGGCGGCGAGGGGGCCGCCCTCTGAAGCCTAGGGCGTCGGCGGTGCGCGGGCGCCGCGGGTGCGGCAGGCAGGCGGCCGGGCCCCGGGGCGGCGGCGCTCGGCCCTTGTGCTCAGCCCTTGTCGAGGTACTGCTCGCGCTCGGCGTCCAGCAGGGCGTCGAGGGCGGTGCGCAGCTCCGGCAGGTGCGTCAGCTCGGGGTCGGCGGCGACGACCGCGGTGGCCTCCTCGCGGGCGGCCGTGATGACCTCCTCGTCGTCGATGACCGTGAGCATCCGCAGGGACGAGCGGACGCCCGACTGGGCCTGGCCGAGCACGTCGCCCTCGCGGCGCTGCTCGAGGTCGATGCGGGACAGCTCGAAGCCGTCGAGGGTGGCGGCGACCGCGCCGAGCCGGGCCCGGGCGGGGCTGGCCTCCGGCATCTCGCTGACCAGCAGGCAGAGACCGGGCGCCGAACCGCGGCCGACGCGGCCGCGCAGCTGGTGGAGCTGCGAGACGCCGAACCGGTCGGCGTCCATGATCACCATCACGGTGGAGTTGGGCACGTTCACGCCGACCTCGATGACGGTCGTGGCGACCAGGACGTCGACCTCGCCGGCGGCGAAGCGCCGCATCACGTCGTCCTTGGCCTCGGGCTGCATGCGGCCGTGCAGCACCTCCACCCGCAGGCCGGCCAGCGGACCCGCGCCGAGCTGCTCGGCGACCTCGAGCACGGCCAGCGGCGGGCGCCGCTCCGCCTCGTCCTCGGGCGACTTCTTCTTCGGGGCGTCCTCCTCGTCGCCGATGCGCGGGCAGACGACGTACGCCTGGTGGCCGCCCTCGACCTCCTCGCGGACCCGCTCCCAGGTCCGGGCGAGGAAGTGCGGCTTGTCCTTGGCGGGCACCACGTGGGTCGCGATCGGCGAACGCCCGGCCGGGAGCTGGTCCAGGACCGAGGTCTCCAGGTCACCGAAGACGGTCATGGCGACGGTCCGCGGGATGGGCGTCGCGGTCATCACCAGCAGGTGCGGCGGCTGCTTGCCCTTGGAACGCAGGGCGTCGCGCTGCTCCACGCCGAAGCGGTGCTGCTCGTCGACGACGACCAGGCCGAGGTCGTGGAACTGCACCTTGTCCTCGATCAGCGCGTGGGTGCCGACGACGATCCCGGCCTCGCCGGTGACGAGGTCCAGCAGCACCTGGCGGCGCGCGGCGGCGCCCATGGAGCCGGTCAGCAGGACCACCTTGGTGCCCTGCTCGGAGCCGCCGAGCATGCCGCCCTCTGCGAGGTCGCCCATCATCTCCGTGATCGACCGGTGGTGCTGCTGGGCGAGGACCTCGGTGGGGGCGAGCATCGCGGCCTGGCCGCCGGCGTCCACGACGCCGAGCATCGCGCGCAGGGCGACCATCGTCTTGCCGCTGCCCACCTCGCCCTGGAGCAGCCGGTGCATGGGGTGCTCGGTGGCCAGGTCGTCGAAGATCTCGGCGGAGACCTTGCGCTGGCCGTCGGTGAGGGTGAACGGCAGCCGGGCGTCGAAGGCGTCGAGCAACCCGCCCGCGGCGGGCTTGCGGGCCACGGCCGGCAGCTGGGAGTCGGCGTGGCGGCGCCGGGCGAGGGCGACCTGCAGGACGAAGGCCTCGTCCCACTTCAGCCGGGCCCGGGCGTCCTCGATGTCGGCCTTCGTGCGCGGGCGGTGGACCTGTCTCTTATACACATCTCTGATGGCGCGAGGGAGGCGTG
>KL569506.1:0-1467 GCA_000715685.1 Streptomyces lilacinus | reverse complement strand
GGCGTCCGGCAGCGGGTCGACGACCTCGGACCAGCCGGCGGCCTCCATGGAGGCCAGGACGAGGTCGAGGCAGTTGGAGATCTTCCAGGACTCCATCTGCGAGCAGGCCGGGTAGAGCGGGATCAGCTGGTTGGCCCAGGCCTCGACGGCGTCGGCGCCGCTGTCCTTGCCGAGCATCTCGTAGGCGGGGTGGGACAGCTGGCGGATGTTGCGGAAGGTGCCGACCTTGCCCGCGAACATGCCGCGGCGCCCGGGCACGAGCTCCTTCTGGTGGTGGTAGATCGACCGGCCGAAGAAGACCAGCTGGAGGCGGCCGCTGCCGTCGGTCAGGGTGACCTCCAGGCGCTGGCCCCGGCCGTTGTTGAACTTGTGCACCCGGGCGTCGGAGACCTGGGCGACGACGGTGACGTGCTCGTCCAGCGGCAGGTCGGCGAGGCGGGTCAGCTCGCCGCGCTCGGCGTAGCGGCGCGGGTAGTGGTGCAGCAGATCGCCGACCGTGTGCAGGTCGAGGTGCTCGGCCAGCACCTTCGCGGTGTTGCCGCCGAGCGTCTTCTTCAGAGGTTCCTGGAGCGCGGGCACGGGTCCATTGCACACCACGCCGCTGACAACCGGGCCTATTCGATGCCGATCAGCAGCGGCGCCGACTGCTGTCCGCCCCGGTAGACGACCGTGTCGACGGCGAGGTGGCCGCCGCGCACGTGCCGCTGGAGGCGGTCGGCGACGGAGTCGGGGACGCCGGCGCCCAGGACGAGGGTGACCATCTCGCCGCCCGCCGCGAGCATCCGGTCCAGCACGGTCTCGGCGGTGGCGGCCAGCTCCGCGCCGATGACGGCGACGTCGCCGTCGATGAGGCCCAGCACGTCCCCGGCCTGGCAGACGCCGGCCATGGTCCACGCCTGCCGCTCGGCCACGACGAGCTCGGCGTAGCGGGTGGCGCCGGCGGCGGAGGTCATGGCGACGACGTCCTCGTCGAAGCGCCGGTCCGGCTCGTGCACGGCGAGGGCGGCGATGCCCTGGACCGGGGAACGGGTGGGGATGAGGGCGACGCGGACGCCCTCGGTACGGGCCTGCTCGGCGGCCGCGGCGGCGGTGTGCCGGAGGTCGGCGTCGTTGGGCAGCAGCACCACCTCGCGGGCGTGCGCGCGCCGGACGGCCTCGACCAGCTCGCCGCTCGCGGGCGGCTCCCCCGGCCGTACGGCCACGACGGTCGCGCCGGCCTCCGCGCACAGCACGGCCAGCCCCTCGCCGGGCACGACGGCGACGACGGCCCGCTGGGCGCGCTCGCGGACGCGGTCGCGCTCCTGGGCCGCGGCGCCGAAGTGAGTGATGCGGATCCGGTACGGGCGCCCGGCGTCGACGCCGGCCTCGACGGCGGCCCCGGCGTCGTCGACGTGCACGTGGACGTTCCACAGCCCGTCGCCGCCGACGACGACGAGGGACTCGCCCAGCGCTGTCTCTTATACACAT
>KL569505.1:32734-33065 GCA_000715685.1 Streptomyces lilacinus | reverse complement strand
GGCCCTCGGTCAGACGGGCCAGGGGGTGACCTGGACGATGTACAGGCGTCGGTGCCGCACGATCGTCAGGTACTGGAACATGCCGCAGGGAAGGATCTCCTCCCGCATTCCGGGCGACTGCCCCTGGTACGAGGACCCGTCGAGGTGGAGTGCCGCGGCTGCCCGGACCAGCTCGTCAGCTCGCTCTTCCACCTGCGCGATGAAGGCGAGGTTCGGAGTCTCACCGATGACATGTCGAGAGTCCGGGTGGTATTCCCAGCCCCAGTCACCCACCGGCGATCTCCGCACGGGCCGCGTCCGTGATCTGTCGGATCTCGTCCACGGCGGCCCG
>KL569505.1:29359-32479 GCA_000715685.1 Streptomyces lilacinus | reverse complement strand
TCAGAGATGTGTATAAGAGACAGGGGTCGTCCCTGTCCAGCGACTGCGCGGCGTGCTCGGCAGCGCGCAGCCGTTGGGCAACGTCGGGGAACCGCTCGATCTCGATCACGGTGGCCCACTTGAGCTGGAACATGGCGATCGGCCCGAAGCTGTTGCACTGCGTGGCCATGGTGAAGACCGTGTCGCGCTCGGTCGTCATCTCCGCGAGCCGGGAGGGCGCGACCCGAGCGAGTGCCGCCCGCAGCGCGGGGTACGTCCTCTCCGGTCTGGGGATCAGCTCGCCCCCACCGTGAACCGGCTGCGTGGTCATGTGTCCTCCCTGGGGTGCCGCCCGATCACCGTACGGCAAGCGTGCTCCCGGATCAGCCGGACCGCGTAAGCCTTCGCCGAGAGGATGACGGCTGGTCCGGCACCGCCGGACCGCGCCGCGGTGGCTGAGCGCCGCTGCGGCGGGGTTTCCTTCCCCAGTCCCGCCCCTTCTCGAAACCGGGGGCACGCCCCCGGCCCCCCGCGGGTCCGGGGCGGGGCTGGGGCGGCGGCGATGGGGCCCGCCCCAGGGCGACCGTTGTACGCATCGCGGGCCGGCATGCGTACGCACGCACCGCACCGCGTCGCGACGGAGGATCAGGGTCCGCTACGTCCAACGACGGAGAAGCCGCCCCTTGTGGGGGAATGGGCGGCGAAGAATACGTGAAGGCGGTCCCCGGACAAGACAACTGCGGCCGGAGGGAATTAGTGTTCGGGTCTATGTGGTCGAGGGGGGCTGCCGTGCGACCCCCTTCGTACGACCGTTGGTCTCCGAAGGAAGCAGTCTCCGTGAAGATTCTTCGTACTCGCGCTGCGAGCGTCTCCCGCCAGGGACTGTGCACCGCCCTCCTCGTCGCCAGCCTCACCACCGCGGCCGTCGGCGCCAGTCCGCCGCAGGGGGGCGGGAACGCCGATCCGTCCCCGGGGCCCGACAACCCGCAGCGACAGCCCCACGGCGTCCCCAACCTGTCCCTGCCCGACCTCGTCCCGCGCCCCGGCGCCACCAACAAGCCGGGCCAGACCACCGGCCAGCCCGGCACCGACGGAAACACCGGCATCCCCAGAACCGCCCTGGCCGCCTACAAGAACGCCGAGAGCCTCGCCAAGGACCTGTACCCGAACTGCCACATCCAATGGCAGCTCATCGCCGGCATCGGCAAGGTGGAGTCGGAGCACGCGGCGGGCTACGGGCTGCGCCCGGACGGCACGACGGAGAAGCCGATCCGCGGTCCGCAGTTGACCGGCAGCGGCTTCGCGCTCGTCAAGGACACCGACGGCGGCGCGTACGACGGCGACGCGGTCTACGACCGGGCCGTCGGGCCCACCCAGTTCATACCTTCCACGTGGAAGGACTACGGCGCCGACGGCAACGGCGACGGCAAGCGCGACCCCAACAACATCTTCGACGCGGCCGCCGGCACCGCCCGTTACCTGTGCTCCGGCAACAAGGACCTGTCGAGCGCGGCCGACCTCGACCGGGCGATCCTCAGCTACAACAACTCCCGCGAGTACGTGAACGCCGTGCTCGCCTGGATGCGCACGTACCAGAAGAGCGAGGTCGGCGCGCTGCCCGACACCGCGCCGTGGACCCCGCGTCCGTCGGGCACGCCCTCGGGCACGCCGTCGGGCGGCAAGCCCGTGCCCGGTCCGTTCCGGCCGACGCCCTCCGGTTCCGGCTCCGGCTCCTCGAAGCCCGGTACGTCGCCCACGCCCAGCAAGCCCGCTCCCAAGCCCACGCCGAGCAAGCCGGGCGGCGGCGACAAGCCCACCCCGCCCAAGCCCACACCCACGCCCACCCCCACTCCCTCCCCCGCCACCGTCTCGCGCCTCGACCGCGTCGGCGCGCAGGAGTTCACGGCCACCGCCGGCGAGGCCTTCGCCGAGGGCCCGAAGGTGAAGGCCGTCACCGCCGACGGCCGGCCCGTCCCGGCGGGCACGCAGGTCCGCTTCGAGGTCGTCGGTCTGTACACCGAGGCCCGCTTCCCCGGCAAGAGCCGGGAGGCCGTCGTCCGCGTCGCCGCGGACGGCACGGCCGCCGCGCCCGAGCTCCTCGCGGGCGACAAGGCGGGCCCCTTCACCGTCCGCGTCACCGTCGAGGGCAGCCCGAAGGTCACCGCCGTCGACTTCACGGCCACCGTCAAGCCCCTGCGCGCGGACACGCTCCAGCGCGTCGACGGCAGCGGCGTCCTCAAGGCGGCGCCCAAGGGCTCCTTCGCGGAGCGCCTGAAGATCAAGGCGGTCGGCAAGGACAGGCCCGTCGCCGACACGGTCGTCACCGCCACCCTGCTCACCGCCGACGGCAAGCCCGCCGAGGCCGGCCCGTACTTCAAGGACGAGAACGGCAAGCCCGTACGCCGGCTCGCCCTGCCGAAGACCGGCGAGGACGGACTGGTCACCCTGCCGGAGCTGTTCACCGACGAGCAGCCGGGCACGTACGTGCTGCGGCTGACCACCACCGAGGGCCCGGTCCTCAACCTGGAGCTGACCGTCACGGCCCCGGCCGCGACGCCGACGCCGTCGGCCACTCCCTCGGCCACACCCTCGCCCGCCGCCAAGTAGACCGCGCGCCGTCCCGCCCGCACGGGCGGGACGGCCGCCGCGTTCAGTCCGCCGCGGCCGCGTCCTCCGCCACCGGCTTGCCGGTCAGCGCCGCCAGGCTGTGCCGGACGTGCGCCATGTGGGACTTGAGCTCCTCGCGGCGCTCCTCGTGCTCGCGCAGCACCCGTTCGGTGTCCCGCGCGATCCGTTCCTCCCGCACCCGCGCCTGCGCGATCACCGCCGCCGCCTGCGCCTCGGCGTCCTCCTGGCCGTGCCGCGCCGCCTCCTCGGTGTCGGCGTAGCGCCGCCGCGCGTCGCCCAGCGCGGTCCGCGCGTACTCCTCCAGGGCCGCGACCCGGGCGTCCATCGCCGCCTCCCGCTCGGCGATCTCCCGGCCCGCCGCGTCCCAGCGCTCGGCGTGCTCCTTCTCCTGCTCCGCGAGGATCATGGAGGTGCGCTGCCGCATCTCCTTCAGCGCCGCCAGCGCCTCCTCCTTGCGCTCCTTCGTCTCCTGACGGGCGGTCGTACGGACGTCGTCGGCGACGGTCTCGGCCG
>KL569505.1:27269-29114 GCA_000715685.1 Streptomyces lilacinus | reverse complement strand
ATGTGTATAAGAGACAGCTCCTCCGCCTCGGCGCGCAGCGCCACGGAGTACTCGTGGGCGGCGTCGCGCACCTCGCGGGCGTGGGTCTCGGCGGCCTCCTGCACCTGGGCGGCCTCCGCCTCGGCGCGCTCCCGCAGCCCCGCCGCCTCGAGCTCGGCCGTGGTGACGAGACCCTGGGCGCGCGGGCCGAGGGTCTCGTACGTCTGCGGGGGAAGCTTGGCGACGACCTGGACGAGCCGCCGCACCTCTTCCTCCATCTCGCGCGCCAGCACCGTCAGCCGCGCCGCGCGCTCCCAGGAGGAGTCGCGCTGACGGGCGTACTCCGCCAGCGCACGGTCGACCTGCTCGGGTCGGTAACCGCGGCCGCGTACGACAGCGAAACCGTCAGGAGACACCGATGAACTCATCCTTGTAGCCCCTTGTGTCCGGAAATCCGGTATGCGACACGGTCCGGCGTACATCATTCCCGGACAACCGAAGCGCCTCCGACGCGACACTCCGCAGCCCGGGGCTCCCGTCCACGCGCCCCACGCCGGCCGTCAGAAGAGACCGTCCCACATCTGCTCCAGCAGCACGGCCCACCAGTTCTCCGGCGACGCCAGCGCCGCGGGGTCCAGCGCGGCCAGTTGCTGCTGAAAGTCCACGGTCCAGCGCCCGGCCTGCTCCGGCGTCAGCCCGTAGCGCCAGCGCCACATCTTCCCGAGCAGCGCCAAAGAGCGTACGAACTGGGGAAGACTCGTGTTGACGAACTGCGGCGGCACGGGGTGGCCGTCCGGCCCGGCCTCCACGGGGACGGCCACGATGTGGGCCGTGCCGTACTGCACGCAGAGCTGGCGGCCGTAGTCGCTGCCCATGACGAGGTACGAACCCGCGTCCGACGCCGCCCGCACGCCGCGCTCGGCGGCGAGCTCCGCGAGCGTCGGCACGGGGCGGCCCGGCTGGGTCTGTCCCCAGAAGAACGGCCCGAAGTCGCTCGGCAGCCCCGCCCAGACCAGGGTGTGCGCGACGATCTCCGGCACGCCCTGGCGCGAGACGGCCCGCTGGTCGAACCGGAACACGCCCTGCGGACCGAACGCCTCCGCCAGCTCCCGGCCGATCACGTCCGGACCGACCGGCGGCGCGGCCTGGATCTGACTGGGGTGCGGCAGCGGCACCCGGTTCGGCGCGGGCCGCGCGGGCCCGTCCGCGACCTGGTGCAGCTCGCCCTGGTGCGCCACGAGGTGGGCGACGCCCTGCTGGCGGGTCGCGTGGTCGCGCCCGTACGGGGCGGTGTGACTGATCCTCACCTGCGGCCAGGTCTCGCGGATCATCCGCGCGCAGTACCCGCCGGGGAGGTCGCACGACTCCAGCTCGGTGTGCAGCTCCAGCACTTGCTGCGGCGGCACGTTCATGGCCCGCAGCTCGTGCAGGATCTGCCACTCGGGGTGCGGCGTCCCGGGCGCGCTGCGCCGGATGACCTGCTGCTCGGACCCGTCGTGCGCGCGGTAGCGCAGGACGGCCATGTAGCCGGGCCCGACGGTGGGCAGGCCGGTGGGGGCGGCGGCCTGGGGGTAGCCGTAGCCGGGGGCGGGGGCCGGTGCCGGTGCCTGCGGCGCTTGCGGGGGCTGGGGGGCCTGGGGCGCTTGCGGGGTGCCCGGGGTGCCGGGGCCGGCGAGCATGGTGGCGGCCGCGTGGACGCCGCCGCCCGGGGCGCCGGGAGCGCCGGGGGTGTTGGGGGCCTGCGGCGGCTGGGGGGCGCCGGGTACGCCGGGCGGCGGGCCGGGCGGCATGGGCGCGCCGGGCCTGCCGGGGTTCGCCAGCATCGTCGCGGCGGCGTGCGCACCGGCACCGGGCCCCTGCGGGGCG
>KL569505.1:26475-26996 GCA_000715685.1 Streptomyces lilacinus | reverse complement strand
TGTATAAGAGACAGCGCCCGGGGCGCCCGGAGCAGCCGCGGCCTGCGGGGCCGGGGCCGCGGGAGCCGCGTTCGGCGGGGGCGGGGTCGCGCCCGGGGCGGGCGTGTCGAGCGGGGACATGAGCTGGGTACGGACGTAGCCGCCCGGCGGAACCGACGGAGCCGCCGGTGCCTGGGGGTCCTCGATCGCGGGGGCGATCGCCGTGGGCGGCAGGGCGCTGCCGCTGGGGAGGAGTTCGGTCTTCGCGTCCGGGCGCGTGCCCGGCGCCGGCGCGTCGTCGACGTCCGAGCCCGACAGCGCGGGCGCCAGGACCGTGGCGGGCAGCCCGACCGACCGGTCGTCGTCACCGTCGTCCGCCCGTACGTCCGCACCGGCCCACGGCGCGGGCGCGGCTTCCGCCGGCTCGGGGGCTTGCGCAGGCGCGGGCGACGGCACGTCCACGTCCGCCCACGCCGCGGCCGAAGGCTCCGGCGAGGGCTCGCCCGACGGCTTCCGCAAGGACATGGCGGGCGCCTCAGGGG
>KL569505.1:25422-26232 GCA_000715685.1 Streptomyces lilacinus | reverse complement strand
CCTCAGGGGCACGCGCGGGCGCGGGCGGCGCAACGTCCGTACCGGCCGACGGCTCCGCCGAGGCCTCGCGCTCCGGAGCCCGCGCGGGCGGGGCCGGCGCGACGTCCACATGCGCCCACGGCTCGGCCGAAGGCTTCGGCGAGGACTCCGGGGCTCGAGCGGGCGCAGGCGGCGGAACGTCCGCACCCGACGGCTCGCTCGAAGGCTTCTGCAGAGACATGGCGGGCGCCTCAGGGGCACGCGCAGGCGCGGGCGTCGCGACGTCCACACCGGCCGGCGGCTCGGTCGAGGCCTCACGCTCGGGCTCGGGAGCCCGCGCGGGCGGGGCCGGCGGGACGTCGACACCGGCCCACGGCATGGTCGAAGGCTCCGAGCCCCCGGCAGGCGCGGACGGCGCAACGTCCACATCCGCCCACGGCTCGGCCGAAGACTTCGGCGAGGACTCCGGGGCTCGGGCGGGCACCGACGGCGCATCGTCCGCAGCGGCCGACGGCTCGCCCGAAGGCTTCTGCAAGGACATGGCAGAGGCCTCAGGGGCACGCGCAGGCGCGGCCGGCGGCACGTCCGCACCGGCCGACGGCTCCGCCGAGGCCTCGCGCTCGGGAGCCCGCGCGGGCGGGGCCGACACGGCGTCGACATCCGCCCACGGCTCGGCCGAGGGCTCAGGGGCACGCGCAGGCGGCGCAACGTCCACACCCGCCCGCGACTCCGCCGCGGGCGCCGGCGCCGGCGCCGGAACCTCCGCCGGCTTCGCCGCCTCGGCGGCGGCCGGCTTCGCCGGGTCGCGGCGGTCCGGGATGCCCATCGCGT
>KL569505.1:24152-25222 GCA_000715685.1 Streptomyces lilacinus | reverse complement strand
GATGTGTATAAGAGACAGGGAAGGACGTCGCCTCCAGGTCCGTCCGCCGCGGCGGCGCGGCGTCCGCGTTCGGGGCCGGTTGTTCGTCCACGGCTCCGTACTCCTCCTCGTACCGCCGGATCACCTCGCCCACCGGCAGTCCGGGCCACAGCGTCGTCTCGCCGCTGTCCCGCGCGATGACCAGCCGCATCCGGGCGCCGTCGCCCGTCGGGCCGTCCTCGCGGTCCTCGGCCCAGGCGACGAAGCCCAGGTCGAATTCCCGTACCCGCACCTCGCGTTGGAGATAGGCCGGCACATCGCCGTTGACCCAGCGCTCCGCGCGCTCCTGCGCCTGCGCGAATGTCACCATTGCGCCGCTCACCCCTCCACCGCGACGGCGTACGCGAAGCCGCCGTCCACCATCAGGTTCGCCACCGTCTCGAGCTCCGGCGGGCCACCCGCCAGGCGCGAGAGGAACGCGTCGAAGTCCTCGCCGCACGGCAGCATCAGCCGCTCGACCCGCTCGCCCACGGTCCAGCCGTCGCGGTCGCGCGCGTCGTCGTACGCGCAGAACCACACCGAACCGATCGCCTCGCCCTTCACCTTGACCGCGAGGACGCCGCCCTGCACGAAGGCGACGCCCAGGTAGTCCTTGGTGAAGTGGTCGCGCAGGCACTTGTTGACGTAGACGAGGTCGTTGACCGCCGCCTCGTCGCGCACCGTGAAGAACGGCTGGTCGACGAGGAGTCCGAGCTCCGCGTCGAGCGCGGCGGCCACGGGGGCGCAGCCGCCGGCGGCCTTGAGGAAGGCACGGTAGGCGCCGGGCAGGCGGTAGCCGAGGTCCTCCTCGACGCCCTGGACCTGTTCCTCCGTCACCGCGAGGTCGCGCTGCGGGAGGGCGACGTGCACGGGGCGGGTCTCCTGCAGCGGGCGCGTGCCGCGCTTGTCCTGGTCGACGGCGGCCGTCGCGAGCCCGGCGTGGTGCCGCAGCAGCGCCTTGACCTCGGCCGGGATCAGCTCCAGCCGGCGCGTGCGGGCGACGTGGTGCCAGGTCCAGCCGTGCGGCGTCGCCACCGGCGACAGGCTGGCCC
>KL569505.1:23167-23900 GCA_000715685.1 Streptomyces lilacinus | reverse complement strand
CGGCGACAGGCTGGCCCACAGTTCGTGGCCCGCGGCGTGCTGGGCGGCGTTGGCCGACACGTAGTCGGTCAGCCGCAGCTCGTCGACACCGAAGCCCTCCGGCGGTTCGGCGATCTCCGCGGCCGCCCGCGCGTAGGGCGAGAAGTCCGGGAAACCGTCCTCGTCGATCCGTACGCCCTTGGGATAGCGGCCGCGCCGGACCGGGTCCGGGAAGTGCACGACCTGTCCGGCGTAGGCCGCGTTCGGTGGCGCGGCTTGTTGCCCGAGCCGACCTGTCGTCATGGCGGAAGCCCCCTGCTGACTGTGTCTCCTACAGGACTACTGAAGACCCGGACATGCGGCGGACGCCGGGAACACTCGTGCCGGACAGCCTATGCGGTGCCGCGGGCCGCGGGGCCGCGGCCGCTTGCAGATGCGTACACGGGTACGAACACAGGTGGGGACAGATGACCTCACACTGACCATTCGGCACACCTGTCCCACGCAACACCGACCTGCCTTCCGTATCCGCCATCCCATTTGGCAGGCTGATCCCCGCAACAGGGGGATTGCACGGGAGGGAAGAACCGCCATGCACACGACCGAGGAACGGCAGACCGACGGGACCGCACCCGGTGACCCCCGGCTGACCTGGAGCGCCAAGGAGGACGCCGACCGACCACCGGCACTCCTGCACCGCCGCGACGGCATCCTGCCGGCCGTGGCCGCGGCACTCTCCGTCCGTGGCGAGACC
>KL569505.1:21441-22888 GCA_000715685.1 Streptomyces lilacinus | reverse complement strand
TCTCCGTCCGTGGCGAGACCCTCACCTGCACAGCGGGCAAATCCGACCAACCGCCCAGACTTCACCCTCTCGTCCAGGACTTCCTGGACACCCTCACCAGCGAACGGCGCGAGCGCTTCACGGGCCGCTGCCCGGAAGCCGTCCTCCTGACCCGCTACCTCACCGGCCACGAGTCGGGCCGCAGCAAACGCGCCGCCCGCAAACCGCTCACCCACGGCGAGGCCCGCCGCGCCCTGAAGCAGGCCAAGCTGACCGCCCGCCACATCCGCGAGGACGGTGACCCGCGGCACGGCAGCTACGCCCCGCCGTGCCGCTCCTGCACCGAACTCCTGGCCCACTTCGGTGTCCGGACCGTCGACCCCGCCGCCCCGACCACCGGCAGGAACTGACCACCACCCATGCGCGCATTCGACCGCACCGCCGCCACCCGCTTCCCCGTCGCCGTCGACGCCGCCCTGCGGGAGGCCGGCTGGCAGCCCGGCCGCTGGGACATCAAGGCCGCCGAGAACTGGGCCGACGCCCTGCGCGCCCACGTCTCCCCGGGCGGGCACCGGCACACCGTCTTCCCCGCCGCCGTCGAGGCGTGGGCGGAGTTCGGCGGCCTGCGCATCGCCGCGCCGGGGCCCGGGCGGCACATCGCCCCCACGCCCTTCGAGATCGATCCCCTGCACGGCCTCCACCTCGCGCGCACCGTCGCCGATCTCGGCCGGGCGCTGGGTGCCGACGTCTGTCCGCTCGGGCAGGAGCTGGACGGTCAGGCGATCCTCGCGATCGATGCGCACGGCCGGGTCTACAGCCTTGACCACACCGGGGACTGGTATCTCGGTTCCGACATCGATCACGCGATCGGCACGTTGGTGACGGGCACGCGCCCGTCCCGCCTTTCGGCTGCGCCGCATTAGCGCCGAGTTCGGCACCGCCGGACCGCGCCACGGGGGCTGAGCGCCGTCGCGGCGGGGTGGGGTTCCCCAGTCCCGCCCCTTCACCGTTTCCCGGGGCTCCGCCCCAGCCCCCCTGCCCAGGCCTACGCGGCCGCCGCCGCGTCCGGAATGACCGCCGAGACGCGAAAACCTCCGGCATCCGTCGGCCCCGACACGAAGACCCCGCCCAGCGCGGTCACCCGCTCCCGCATGCCGACCAGCCCGTTCCCCCCGCTCGGCAGCCCCGCGTCCGCGCCGCCCCCGTCCGGAGGCCCGTTCTCCACCTGCAGGGCGACCTCCGCCTCGCGGTGCGCCAGGCGCACCACGGCCTTCGCGCCCGGGGCGTGCTTGTGGACGTTGGTCAGCGCCTCCTGCACCACGCGGTAGGCGGTCCGCTCCACCGTCGCGGCGTACGAGCGCTCCTCGCCCATCACGGACAGCTCGACGGCCATGCCGGCGTCCCGGGACTGCCCGACGAGGTCCTCCAGGCTGTCCAGACACGGCCCGCCCTGTCTCTTATACACATC
>KL569505.1:15250-21224 GCA_000715685.1 Streptomyces lilacinus | reverse complement strand
AGCCACAGGCGTCCGCACCCGCGCCGACGCCGCCACCGCGACCTCCGCCAGCCGCTCGGCCTCCGCCGGCCCCGCCGGCCGGGCCGGCGCCGACGCCGCCCCGTCCGAAGCCGTGCGCAGCACCCCCAGCATCTCCCGCAGCTCCGTGAGCGCCTGCCGCCCCATGTCGCCGACGAGGGCGGCGTTCTTCGAGGCCTTCTCCGGATCCTTCAGGGCGACGGCCTGCAGTGCCGCCGCGTGCACGACCATGAGGGAGACGCGGTGCGCGACGACGTCGTGCATCTCGCGGGCGATGCGGGTGCGCTCCTCGTTGCGGGCCCACACGGCGCGTTCCTCGGCGCGGTCGGCGAGCAGGGACAGCTCGCGTTCGAGGCCGTCGGCCCGCTCGCGCAGGCTCTCCACGAGGCGCCGCCTGGCGCCGACGTACAGGCCCATGAGGACGGGCGGGGCGGTCACGCCGAGGGCCATCACCACGGAGAAGGCGATCATCGGCCAGAGGCCGGGGTGGTAGCCGTCCTCCGCCATGTCGCGGTGGAAGCGGGCGAGGGCGACGATCAACGTGCCCGCGAACGAGGCGGCGGCGAGGACGGCGATGATCCGTCGCGGCACCTCGGAGGCGGCGAGGGTGTAGAGGCCGACGACGCCGAGCAGGAAGCCCATTTCGGCGGGGGTGGTCGCGATCGAGATCAGGACGACGGCCACCGGCCAGCGTCGGCGCAGGACCAGCGAGGCGCCGGCCGGCAGGCCTATCAGCCCGCCGAGCACTCCGGGGAATCCCACGTCGTGCGCGAAGGAGACGCCCTCCAGCACGCACTCCAGGGCGGACACCACGGCCAGCACCACGTCGAGCACCATGCCGCGCCGTCGCGCCCACCACCACGGCCCCACCGGCGCGCCGCGCGCGCCCTCCTCCACGATTGCCCCCGTTGTGGTCATACCACCCAGACTACGGGCGGGGGCCACCGGTTTTCGCGTGTGCACGACAGCCTCATCGACGCGCACACGTGGTCGAGTCAGACAATCTTCGCTCGAACTGGTGAATCGATCCGGTATGCGCCCCTCCGCCTGGCGTGCGAGGCGAGGCTGCAGCCATGGCAAAACCAGACATGCGCGCCAGAGCCCGCGAGCTACGGCTGACCGGGAAGACCTACGACGAGATCGTCGCCGAGCTGGGCGTGGCGAAGAGCTCGGTGTCGTTGTGGATGCGGGACCTGCCGAAGCCGCAGAAGACGCCGGAGCAGATGCACGAGATGCAGGAGGCCCGATGGGCCCCTCACCGGCGAGCACGGACGATCAAGCAGATCGGGACAAAGCTGGAGGCGGCGCACGAGATCGGCCGGATGACCGACCGCGAGCTGTTCCTGGTCGGAGTCGGGCTCTACTGGTCCGAGGGCTCGAAAAGCAAACCGCACCGGCTCAGCGAGCGCGTCACGTTCGTCAACAGCGATCCCGACATGATCCGGCTGTACGTGGCGTGGCTGGCACTGCTCCGGGTGCAGCCCGACCGGATCCAGTTCCGCGTAATGATCCACGAGAGCGCGGACGTCATGGGAGCCGAGAGGTTCTGGGCTGACCTCGTCGGCGTCGACGTCACCACCCTGAGGAAGACGACGCTCAAGAAGCACAACCCGAAAACGGTCCGCAAGAATGTGGGCGAGGGTTACCACGGCTGCCTCGTTGTGGACGTGCACAAAAGCGCCGACCTCTACCGTCGCATCGAAGGCTGGTGGTACGGCATAGTGGTGGGGGCCAGCGCGACGATCTAGAGATCGTCCTGTTTGGCCTGCTATCCGCCGTAGTGTAATTGGCAGCACGGGAGCTTTTGGTGCTCTTCGGTCCGGGTTCGAGTCCTGGCGGCGGAGCTTAAAGTTCGATTCTCCGGGTCCTGACCTCCCAGGTCGGGACCCGCGCGCGTTTCGGCTCTCTTACGCCCCGGTATCCTGCGGGTGTCCACCCCCTCGAAGCCGAAGGGCACACCCGTGAGCGCCAACCGCCCGGCAGCCGTCGTCGTCCTCGCAGCGGGTGAGGGCACCCGCATGAAGTCCACGACCCCCAAGGTCCTGCACGCGATCTGCGGCCGCTCCCTCGTCGGGCACGTCGTCGCCGCCTCCCGCGAGCTCGCCCCCGAGCACCTCGTCGTCATCGTCGGCCACGCCCGCGAGAAGGTCTCCGCGCACCTGGCCGAGATCGACCCCGCCGTGCGCACCGCCGTCCAGTACGAGCAGAACGGCACCGGTCACGCCGTGCGCATGGGCCTCGAGGAGCTGTCGAACAGCGGCATCGCCCTCGACGGCACCGTGATCGTCGTCTGCGGCGACACCCCGCTGCTCACCGGGGAGACCCTCAAGCGGCTGTCCGACACCCACGCCGCCGACGGCAACGCCGTCACCGTGCTGTCCGCCGAGGTGCCCGACTCCACCGGCTACGGCCGCATCGTGCGGGACGAGGCGACGGGCGCGGTCACCGCGATCGTCGAGCACAAGGACGCCACCGACGCCCAGCGCGCGATCCGCGAGATCAACTCCGGGGTGTTCGCGTTCGACGCCAAGCTGCTGACCGACGCCCTCGGCAAGGTGCGCACGGACAACAGCCAGGGCGAGGAGTACCTGACGGACGTCCTCGGCATCCTGCGCGAGGCCGGCCACCGCGTCGGCGCGGCCGTGGCGGACGACCACCGCGAGATCCTGGGCATCAACAACCGCGTCCAGCTCGCCGAGGCCCGCAAGCTGCTCAACGAGCGCCTGCTGCACGCCGCGATGATGAGCGGCGTGACGGTCGTGGACCCGGCGACGACGTGGGTCGACGTCACCGTGACCTTCGAGCCGGACGCGCTGGTCCAGCCCGGCACCCAGCTGCTGGGCGCCACCCACGTGGCCGGCGGCGCCGAGGTCGGGCCGAACACCCGCCTGACGGACACCACCGTCGGCACGGGCGCCCGCGTGGACAACACCGTCGCCGACTCCGCCGTCATCGGCGAGGGCGCCACCGTCGGCCCGTACGCCTACCTGCGGCCCGGCACGCGCCTCGGCGCGAAGTCCAAGGCGGGGGCGTACGTCGAGATGAAGAACGCCCGGATCGGTGTCGGCACCAAGGTCCCGCACCTGTCGTACGTCGGCGACGCGACCATCGGCGAGTACACGAACATCGGCGCCGCGAGCGTCTTCGTGAACTACGACGGCGTGGCCAAGCACCACACCACGATCGGTTCGCACTGCCGTACCGGGTCGGACAACATGTTTGTGGCTCCGGTCACGATCGGGGACGGCGCTTACACCGCCGCCGGCTCCGTCATCACCAAGGATGTGCCCCCGGGTTCGCTGGCCGTCGCACGTGGCCAGCAGCGGAATATCGAGGGTTGGGTGGCGCGCAAGCGCCCGGGAAGCGCGGCCGCCGAGGCCGCCGAAGCCGCTCGTCGGGACACCGACGGCGAGCAGTGACCGTGACACCGGCACGCCGTGCGGGGCGTACCGTGATAAGCGCACACAAAGCGACATCCAAGGAGACTGTGCTGTGACCGGGATCAAGACGACCGGCGAGAAGAAGCTGATGCTCTTCTCCGGCCGCGCCCACCCCGAGCTTGCCGAGGAGGTCGCGCACCAGCTGGGCGTCGGCCTGGTCCCGACCAAGGCCTTCGACTTCGCCAACGGTGAGATCTACGTCCGCTTCCAGGAGTCCGCGCGCGGCGCCGACTGCTTCCTGATGCAGAGCCACACGGCCCCCATCAACAAGTGGGTCATGGAGCAGCTGATCATGATCGACGCTCTGAAGCGGGCCTCCGCGCGGAGCATCACCGTGATCCTGCCGTTCTACGGCTACGCCCGTCAGGACAAGAAGCACCGCGGCCGCGAGCCCATCTCCGCCCGCCTCATCGCGGACCTGATGAAGACCGCCGGCGCCGACCGGCTCCTCACGGTCGACCTGCACACCGACCAGATCCAGGGCTTCTTCGACGGCCCGGTGGACCACCTGTTCGCGCTGCCGATCCTCGCCGACTACGTGGGCGCCAAGGTCGACCGCGACAAGCTGACCGTCGTCTCCCCCGACGCCGGCCGCGTGCGCGTCGCCGACCGCTGGTGCGACCGTCTGGGCGCGCCGCTGGCGATCGTCCACAAGCGCCGCGACAAGGACGTCGCCAACCAGGTGACCGTCCACGAGGTCGTCGGTGACGTCAAGGGTCGCGTCTGCGTGCTCGTCGACGACATGATCGACACCGGTGGCACCATCTGCGCCGCCGCCGACGCGCTCTTCGCGCACGGCGCCGCCGACGTCATCGTGACGGCGACGCACGGTGTGCTGTCGGGTCCGGCCGCGGACCGCCTGAAGAACTCGAAGGTCAGCGAGTTCGTCTTCACCAACACCCTGCCGACCCCGAACGAGCTCGAGCTCGACAAGATCACGGTGCTGTCGATCGCGCCGACGATCGCCCGCGCCGTGCGCGAGGTCTTCGAGGACGGCTCGGTCACCAGCCTCTTCGACGAGCTGGGCTGATCGATTTCTGGACGGCCTCCCCCGCCGGGTAGACTCCTCGAGTTGCTCGGCGAGGGAGGCCGCACCGTTTTCGCAAGCAGGCGAAAGCAGGTGCCGGCGGTCCGTTATCGACGCGCTCTTCGTAGCAGGCCTGTCGTGGGCCGGGTAACCGTCCACCACAACTGTTCACGAGGAGTGCACCATGGCTGAGGTCAAGCTCACCGCCGTCGTCCGTACCGACTTCGGCAAGGGCGCCGCCCGCCGCATCCGCCGCGAGGCCCAGGTTCCGGGTGTCATCTACGGTCACGGCGGCGAGCCGGTCCACGTGTCCCTGCCGGGCCACGACCTGATGATGGCGCTCAAGACCCCGAACGTCCTGCTCTCCCTGGACATCGAGGGCCGCAACGAGCTCGTCATCCCCAAGCAGGTCCAGCGTGACGCCCTCAAGGGCTTCCTCGAGCACGTCGACCTGCTGGTCGTCGAGCGCGGCGAGACCGTCACGGTCGAGGTCCCGGTCCAGACCGAGGGCGACCTGGCCCCCGGCGGCAACCTGCTCGAGCACACCCTGACCGCCCTGCCGGTCGAGGCCGAGGCCACCCACATCCCGGAGTCCGTCACCGTCTCCATCGCGGGCCTGGAGGCCGGCGCCTCCGTCCTGGCCAAGGACGTCGTCCTGCCGGCCGGTGTCGCGCTCGCCGTCGACGCCGAGACCGTCGTGCTGCACGTCGTCGCCGGTTCGACCGAGGCCCCGGCCGAGGCCGAGGGCACCGAGGCCTGATCCTCGCCCGGTAGTTCTTTTTTCCGACCGCCGTCACGCTCCCTCACCGGAGCGGGACGGCGGTTGGCGTATGAAGGAGACATGCAGATGACGGACGACTCCAGCCCCTGGCTGATCGTGGGCCTCGGCAACCCCGGCGGGGAGTACGCGGGCAACCGCCACAACGTCGGCTTCATGGTCGCCGACCTGCTCGCCGAGCGGATGCGGGCCAAGTTCAAGGCCCACAAGGCCCGGGCCCAGGTCGTCGAGGGCCGCCTCGGCGCCCCCGGCCCCTCCAGCCGCCGCGTGGTCGTCGCCAAGCCGATGTCGTTCATGAATCTGTCGGGCGGCCCGACGGCCGCGCTGCGCGACTTCTACAAGGTGCCGGTCGAGCGGATCGTCGCCGTCCACGACGAGCTGGACATCGACTACGGCACGCTGCGGCTGAAGCTGGGCGGCGGCGACAACGGCCACAACGGCCTCAAGTCCATCACCAAGGCCTTGGGCCCGGACTACTGCCGCGTCCGCTTCGGCATCGGCCGGCCGCCGGGGCGCATGCAGGTGGCGGACTTCGTGCTGAAGGACTTCTCGTCGACGGAGCGGAAGGATCTCGACTACCAGGTCGATCGGGCGGCGGATGCCGTGGAGTCTTTGATCGTGGACGGGTTGGAGCGGGCGCAGGGCGTCTACAACGGCTGAGGCCGCTCCCTCAAACGCCGGACGGGCTGGATTCATCCAGCCCGTCCGGCG
>KL569505.1:14034-14976 GCA_000715685.1 Streptomyces lilacinus | reverse complement strand
GGAAACGGTGAAAGGGCGGGACCGGGGCCCCACCCCCACCGACCTCAGCCCGTGTTGCGCAGGCCGGCCGCCACGCCATTGACCGTGAGCAGCAGTGCCCGCGACAGCAGCGGATCCGGCGCGTCCCCCCGCGCCGCCGCCTCCCGCTGCCGGTGCAGCAGGTTGACCTGCAGGTACGAGATCGGGTCCAGGTACGCGTCACGGATGTGGAACGTCTGCCGCAGCACCGGGCTGGCGGCCAGCAGCTCGGCCTCGCCCGTGATGCGCAGCACCTCCCGCACCGTCAGCTCGTGCTCCGCCTTGATCACGTCGAAGACGTGCTTCAAGTCGTCCGGCACCAGCGTGTCCACGTAGTGCTGCGCCACCCGCAGGTCCGTCTTGGCCAGCGTCATCTCGACGTTGGACAGGAAGTTCTGGAAGAAGTGCCAGTGCTCGTGCATCTCGCCCAGGACCGTGTCCAGGCCGGCCTCGCGCGCCGCCTTCAGGCCGGAGCCGACGCCGAACCAGCCGGGCACGATCTGCCGGGACTGGGTCCAGCCGAACACCCACGGGATGGCCCGCAGGCCGTCCAGGCCCGCACCCGAGTCGGGGCGGCGGGAGGGGCGGGAGCCGAGGTGGAGCTCGGCGAGCTGGTCCACGGGCGTGGAGGCGAAGAAGTACGCCGGCAGGTCCGGGTCCTCCACCAGGCGCCGGTAGGCGCCGTGCGCGGCGTCGGAGACGGTGTCCATGGCCGCGTCCCAGCGGGCGAGGGCCTCGTCCGACTGGCGGGGCGCGGTGTGCAGGGCGGAGGCCTGCAGCGTGGCGGCGACGGTCAGCTCGAGGTTCTCCCGGGCCAGGGCCGGCAGGAGGTACTTGTCGGAGATGACCTCGCCCTGCTCGGTCACCTTGATCTCGCCCTCGAGGGTGCCCCACGGCTGGGCGAGGATCTGTCTCTTATACACA
>KL569505.1:11455-13768 GCA_000715685.1 Streptomyces lilacinus | reverse complement strand
GGCGAGGATCGCGTCGTGGGTGGGGCCGCCGCCGCGGCCGACGGTGCCGCCGCGGCCGTGGAAGAGCCGCAGCCGTACGCCGTAGCGGTGGGCGACGTCGCGCAGGCGGCGCTGGGCGCGGTGGATCTCCCACTGGGAGGTGGTGATGCCGCCGAACTTGGAGGAGTCGGAGTAGCCCAGCATGACCTCCTGCACGTCCCCGCGCAGGGCGACCAGGCGCCGGTAGGAGGGGTCGGCGAGCATCTCGTCGAGGATCCGGTCGGCCTCCTTGAGCTCGTCGGTGGTCTCGAGCAGCGGAACGATGCCGATCTTCGCCCAGCCGGCGTGGAGGTCGACCAGGCCGGCCTCGCGGGCCAGCACGGCCGCGGCGAAGACGTCGTCGGCGCCCTGGCACATCGAGATGATGTACGACTCGACGACCTCGGGGCCGAAGCGCTCGAGCGCCTCCCGAATGGTGTGGAAGACGGCGGCGTCCAGCGGCGCCGGGCTGGGGGCCAGCGGGCGGCGGGAGCGCAGCTCCTTCGCCAGCAGCTTGCGCCGGTAGTCGCGGGGCATGTCCGCGTACCGCCAGGACTCCTCGCCCAGCCGGTCGAAGAGCTGGCCGAGCGCGTGGTGGTGGGCGTCGGCGTGCTCGCGGACGTCCATCGTCGCCAGGTGCAGGCCGAAGGCGGCGAGGGTGCGGATGGCCCGCTCGAGGCGCCCGTCGGCGATGAGCCGGCCGCGGTGGGCGCGCAGCGAGTCCTGGATGAGCTGGAGGTCGGCGAGGAGCTCGGCGGTGCCCAGGTAGTCGCGGCCCTCCTGGTGCGGGGTGCCCTTGGCGAGGCGCTCGCGGGTGTTGAGGAGCTTCTGCCGGATGCAGGTGGCCTTGAGGCGGTAGGGCTCCTCGGCGTTGAGGCGCTTGTAGCGGGGGCTGATCTCGGGGAGCAGCTCGAGGTCCCGCTGGAGGGAGGTGAGGAGCTCCTCGGTGGCGCCGCTGTTGCGGATGGAGTTGGACAGGGCGCCGCGCAGGTCGTCGACGAGCTCGACGGCGTCGGTGATGCCGTGCTCGTGCTGCAGTATCAGCACGTCCCAGGTGACGTCGGGGGTGACGTTGGGGTTGCCGTCGCGGTCGCCGCCGATCCAGGTGCCGAAGGTCAGCGGGCGGGTGGTGGCGGGCAGGGCGACGCCGACGCGGTCGAGCTCGGCGGCGAGGTCCTCGAGGACGTCGCCGACGGCGTTCGCGTGGAGCTCGTCGAGGTAGTAGATGGCGTTGCGGGCCTCGTCGGTGGGCTCGGGGCGGGCCACCCGCAGCTCGTCGGTCTGCCACAGCAGGTCGATGTTCTCGGCGAGGCGCAGGTCGGTGCGGCGCCGGTCGCCCGTGCCGGTGACGGCGGCGTCGAGCAGCTCGGCGATGCGGCGGAGCTTGTTGAGGACGCTGCGTCGGGCGGCCTCGGTGGGGTGGGCGGTGAAGACGGGGCGTACGCCCAGGTGCTCGACGGTCTGCCGGAGGTGCTCGGGGTCGGCGTCCTTCAGCTGGTCGGCGGTGCGGGCGAGGATCGAGCCCTCGGCGTCGCGCTTGGCCTGCAGCTCGCGGCCGCGGTGCACCTGCTCGGTGACGTTGGCCAGGTGGAAGTAGGTGGAGAAGGCCCGTACGAGCCGGGCGGCGGTCTCCGGGTCGGTGGCGCCCAGCAGCGCGGCGGCGGCGTCCCCGTCCGTACGGGTCAGGGCGCGCACGCGCTCGACGAGGTCGAGGAGCTCCTCACCCTCCTGGCGGACCAACGTCTCACCGAGGAGGTCGCCGAGACGGCGGATGTCGGCGCGCAGGGCGGCGTTGGTCTTGTCGACACTGTTCTTGTCGGCACTGCTCACAGGTGCGGCTCCTTGCGGTGATTCCGAGCACGTCTGGAGGGGTGGCGGACCGCGCTGTCCGACGCCCCCAGCATAGGTCGCCCCACGACGCGCGGTTGTCCGCAGCCCTCTTGCCCCCGCGCCGCGCCCTGCCATACTTACGAAGCCGTAGGTTACGGAACCGTAGCCAAAGACCACGGATCCGTGGCCAGAGACCATGGCCAACCCCCGACCCCCATGAGGGAACCCATGACTGCAAGCCCCGACGTGCTCGAAGACGCGCCGAAGGCCCAGGAGACCCCACTCCCCTCCGCCACGCTGGGAGGTGAGCACCGCAGGTCGATCGAGCAGATCACGCTGCTGCTGTTCATCGTCCTCCCGTTCGTCGCCCTGCTCGCCGCGGTCCCCCTGGCCTGGGGCTGGGGGGTGAGCTGGCTGGACCTGGGGCTGATGGTGGCGATGTACTACATCTGTCTCTTATACACA
>KL569505.1:6047-11179 GCA_000715685.1 Streptomyces lilacinus | reverse complement strand
CGATCGGCTTCCACCGCTACTTCACCCACGGCTCCTTCAAGGCCAAGCGGCCGCTGCGCATCGCCCTGGCGATCATGGGCTCGCTGGCGGTCGAGGGACCGCTGGTGCGCTGGGTGGCGGACCACCGCAAGCACCACAAGTTCTCCGACGCCGAGGGCGACCCCCACTCCCCCTGGCGGTACGGCGAGACCGTGCCGGCGCTGATGAAGGGCCTGTGGTGGGCCCACGTCGGGTGGATGTTCGACCAGGAGCAGACCCCGCAGCAGAAGTACGCACCGGACCTGATCAAGGATTCCGCCGTCCGTACGATCTCGCGGCAGTTCGTGCTGTGGACGACGGTCTCGCTGCTGATCCCGCCGTTCGTGGGCGGCCTGGTGACGTGGTCCTGGCAGGGCGCGCTGTCCGCGTTCTTCTGGGGTTCACTGGTCCGGGTGGCGCTGCTGCACCACGTGACCTGGTCGATCAACTCGATCTGCCACGCCGTGGGCAAGCGCCCCTTCAAGTCGCGGGACCGCTCGGGCAACGTCTGGTGGCTGGCCGTCCTGTCCTGCGGCGAGTCCTGGCACAACCTCCACCACGCCGACCCGACCTCGGCGCGGCACGGCGTGCTCAAGGGGCAGCTGGACTCCAGCGCCCGCATCATCCGCTGGTTCGAGCGGGCCGGCTGGGCGTACGACGTGCGCTGGCCGAACGCCGACCGCATCGACGCCAAGCGCACCGTGGAAAAGGCCCCGGAAAAGAACGTGGAAAAGGAGAGTGCCGCGCACGCGGCATGATTGACGGCGTGGCGATCGACACCAATACCTCCAGCGACAACGACCTGCCCACCTCCCCGGGGGGCCGGCGCACCCGGCCCCGCCGTGTCCGGATGACCGGCGCGGAGCGTCGCGAGCAGCTGCTGGACATCGGTCGCACGCTCTTCGCCGAGCGGGGGTTCGAGGGCACGTCGGTGGAGGAGATCGCGGCCAAGGCCGGGGTCTCCAAGCCGGTGGTCTACGAACACTTCGGCGGCAAGGAGGGGCTGTACGCCGTGGTCGTGGACCGCGAGATGCGGCAGCTCCTCGACATGGTCACCGGCGCCCTGACCGCGGGCCACCCCCGCGAGCTCCTCGAGCAGGCGGCGTTCGCCCTGCTGGACTACATCGAGAAGTCCACGGACGGCTTCCGCATCCTCGTCCGCGACTCGCCGGTGGCCCAGTCGACCGGCACCTTCGCCTCGCTGATCAGCGACATCGCGACCCAGGTCGAGGACATCCTGGGCCTGGAGTTCAAGGCCCGCGGCTTCGACCCGAAGCTGGCCCCCCTCTACGCCCAGGCCCTGGTCGGCATGGTGGCCCTCACGGGCCAGTGGTGGCTCGACGTCCGCAAGCCGAAGAAGGCGGAGGTGGCGGCGCACCTGGTGAACCTGGCCTGGCACGGCCTGGACGGCCTGGAGCCGAAGCCGCGGCTGGTGGGCCACCGCAAGAGCTGAGGGGGCGACCCCCTCGCGTCTCCGGGGGATCCGCCCCCGGAGCCCCGGTGTCCTCAAGCGCCGGACGGGCTGGATTTCTTGCGCGCCACCGCGAACACCCGGCGGAACGGGAAGACCGTGCCCGCCGGCCCTGCCGGGTAGGCCTCGCGGAGGAGGGCGGCGTACGTCGTCAGGAACTCCTCCGTCGCCGCCCGGTCGTCGGCCAGTGCCGTGAGGGCCGGGCGGAGGCCGGTGCCCTTGAGCCAGTCGAGGACCGGGTCCTCGCCTCGCAGGACGTGGACGTACGTCGTCTCCCACGCGTCCACCTCGCAGCCGAGCGCGGTCAGCCGTTCGAGGTACTCCTCCGGTCGCAGGACGTCGACCCGGCGGCGTCCGGCCTCGCCGAGGCGGTCGCGCCAGCGGGGCGAGGCGCACAGGTCGCGCAGCAGGGCGTGGCTGGGGGCGTCGTGGTTGCCCGGGACCTGGAAGGCGAAGGTGCCGCCGGGGGTGAGGCCCTCGAGCCAGGCGGGGAAGGAGTGGGCGTGGCCCGGGACCCACTGCAGGGCGGCGTTGGAGACGATCAGGTCGTAGCGCTCGGCCGGCGTCCAGTCGGTGAGGTCGGCGTGGGCGAAGTCGAGGCGGCCGCCCGCCAGGAGGTCTCCCGCGCAGGTCGCGGCCTCCTTCAGCATCGCGTCGGAGTTGTCGAAGCCGGTGATGTGGGCGTCGGTCCAGCGCTCGGCGAGGAGGGCCGTCACGTTGCCCGCGCCGCAGCCGAGGTCGGCGATGCGCGCGGGGCGGCTGCCCTCGCCGGGCAGGGCGGGGACACGGGCGAGCAGGTCGTGGAAGGGGCGGGTGCGGGGGCCGCTGTGGCGGAGGTACTGCCGTGGGTCCCATGAGGGTGCGGACATGGGGAGCCTCCCTGGAGAAAGGCGTCGGGTGTGCCGTCCTCCCAGGATCTCCACAGGTTTATCTTGACGTCAAGAGACTTCATGTCGACAGACCAACTACACTGACCCCATGGAGGACGAGGTCGATCGGCTGGTCGCGGCGTGGCGCCGAGAGCGCCCCGACCTCGACGTGGAACCACTCGAAGTGCTCAGTCGCGTCTCCCGGCTCGCCCGGCACCTCGACCGGGCACGCCGGACCGCCTTCGCCGAGCACGAGCTCGAGCCCTGGGAGTTCGACGTCCTGACCGCGCTCCGCCGCGCCGGGGCGCCCTACCAGCTCTCCCCGGGGCAGCTGCTGACGCAGACCCTGGTCACCTCCGGCACCATGACCAACCGCATCGACCGGCTCGCCAAGAAGGGCCTCGTCCAGCGGGAGCCCGACCCCAGCGACCGGCGCGGCGTGCTCGTCCGCCTCACCGACGAGGGACGGGACCGCGCCGACCAGGCGCTCGCCGGGCTGCTCGCCCAGGAGCGCGCGATCCTCGCCGAGCTGTCCTCCGCCCAGCGCGGCGAACTGGCCGGGCTGCTACGCCAGTTGACCGCCCCGTTCGACAACGTCCCCGGCTAGGTCCACCGGTCCCACACCGGCCCGCCGGGCCAGCGCGACGGCGGCCAGCGTGGAGTGCACCCCGAGCTTGCCCAGAACGTTCTGCATGTGGGTGCGCACGGTGTGCGGGGAGAGGTAGAGGCGCTCGGCGACGGCCTTGCGGCCCAGCCCGGCCACCATGCAGCGCAGCACCTCGCGCTCGCGCGGCGTCAGCGACTCCACCAGCCGCTCGCTCTCCGTACGGTGCTTGCGCGCGGCCGTGAGCTCCCGCAGCACCCCCGTCAGCAGGGCGGGCGGCAGGTGCGTCTCGTCGCGCAGCACGCCCCGTATCACCGCGAGGAGGCGCGAGAGCGAGCAGTCCTTGGCCACCCAGCCGCCCGCGCCCGCCTGCAGCGCGGCCGCGGCCCGGCGCGGGTCGTCCCGCTCGGCCAGCACCACCGTCCGTACGCCCGGGTGGCCCGAGCGCACCCGCGCCACCAGCGAGATGCCGTCCACCGCACCCTCGGCCGACCCCGGTCCGTCCGCCGGGCCCCGGGACTGCGGCGGCACGTGCGCCGTGTCCTGCCCGACGGCGCCCAGGTCCGCGTCGATCAGCAGCACGTCGAAGCGCCGCCCCTCGCCCGCCGCGCGCTCCAGCGCGCGCAGCGCCGCCGGCCCGCTGCCGGCCGCCGAGACGTCCACGTCCTGCTCCGCCGCGAGGGCGGCGGCGAGCGACTCGGCGAAGATGCGGTGGTCGTCGACCACCAGTACCCGAATTCGTGCCACAACCACCCCCATGTCCCGGTGGGCGAACACAGCGCGGGTACGGCGCCCGGGCCGGGGCCGTCACTCGGCGCACGGCCGCCGCCGTGCCCTGACAACCACCCCACCCCGGGCGTCGTACCTGTCTGTCTCGCCCCCTGATCAGCGTCGGCCCCCACCGGCGCTGTGAATCAGCGTACGGGCGGTGTCCGGCGACGGGAGGCGATTGGCAAAAGTGCTTGACCCGGCTGTTTATGGTGAGCTTTATGTTCAGTATTGAGGCAGTGAACGACCCGGAACGACGGGAAGTTGTTCATGCGCGGCTGCGCGCCACCAATTCCGAACGTTCGTCCGTCATGCGCGCGTTGCGCGGCACGCCCGCCCAGGACCCCGTCCCGCTGCAGGTCTACGCGACCGGCCCGGACGGCGAGCTCGCGGGCGGCGCGATCTGCCGCGTCCAGTGGCACTGGCTCCACCTCGACCTGCTGTGGGTCGACGCCCCGCACCGCGGCACCGGCCTCGGCAGCCGGCTGGTCGCCCGCGCGGAGCAGGAGGCCCGTGAGGCGCACGGGGTGGCGGGCAGCCAGGTGGAGACCTGGGACTTCCAGGCCCCGCGCTTCTACGAGAAGATCGGCTACCGCCTGATCGCCTCGATGGACGACTACCCGCCCGGGATGGTCAACCACCTGCTGATCAAGCGGTTCCGGTGAGCTAGGCGATCCGCCGCGCCCCCGGGGCCGGCGCCGCCGTGAAGACGCGCGGCGTCCCGTACCCGGCCGCGGCGAACGCGTCCGCGACCGCCTTCTCCACCGCCCCCGCCGCCGCTTCCTCGACCAGGACGACCGCCGAGCCGCCGAAGCCCGCACCGGTCATCCGCGCCCCCAGCGCCCCCGCCGCCGTCGCCGTCGTCACCACGAGGTCCAACTCCGGGCAGGAGACCCCGAAGTCGTCCCGGAGCGAGGCGTGCCCGGCCGTCAGCAGCGGACCGGCCGCCCGGGGATCCCCGGCGGCCAGCAGGGCGGCCACGGCCGCCACCCGGTGGTTCTCGGTGACCACGTGCCGTACGAGCGGCACCGCGCCCGGTGCCGTCGCCGCCAATTGCTCGAGGGCGGCGGGTAGTTGCTCGTACGGTACGTCGCGCAGGGCGCGCACGCCGAGCGCTCGCGCCGCCTCCAGACAGCCCGCGCGCCTGCGCGCGTACTCGCCGGCGCCCACGTCGTGTTTGACGCCCGTGTCGACGACCAACAGTCGCAGGCCCCACGCCCGGGGGTCGAAGGGGATCTGCCGCCGGGACAGGTCGCGGGTGTCGAGGTGGAGGACGTGGTCCGCCACGCAGCAGGCCGAGGCGGTCTGGTCCATGGCGCCGCACGGGACGCCCACGAAGGCGTTCTCGGCGCGCCGCGCCAGCCGCGCCAGCTCGGGGCGGGCCAGCCCCAGCCCGTACAGC
>KL569505.1:5543-5800 GCA_000715685.1 Streptomyces lilacinus | reverse complement strand
TGTGTATAAGAGACAGGGCCCGTACAGCTCGTCCAGCGCGAGGGCGGTGGCGACCTCGAGCGCGGCGGATGACGACAGCCCGGCGCCGACGGGCACGTCGCTCTCCACGTGCAGGTCCGCGCCGCCCACCGCGTGCCCCGCCTCGCGCAGCGCCCGGGCGACGCCCGCCGGGTAGGCGGCCCAGCCGCGCACCGCGCCGGGCGCTGCGTCCTGGAAGTCGACGGGGAGGTCCACGACGCCGCCGGGCACGTCGGCCG
>KL569505.1:5116-5262 GCA_000715685.1 Streptomyces lilacinus | reverse complement strand
ACCGCCACCCGCGTCAGCAGGGGCAGGGCGAACGGCATGACGAAGCCGTCGTTGAGGTCGGTGTACTCCCCGATGAGGTTGACCCGGCCCGGCGCCGCCCACACCCCCGCGCAGGCGGTGCCGTGGACGGCGCGGAAGGCCTCGGC
>KL569505.1:2746-4843 GCA_000715685.1 Streptomyces lilacinus | reverse complement strand
ATGTGTATAAGAGACAGCCGTCATCCCGCGTGACCCGTCATCCCGCGTGCCCGTCACGGCGGGCGAAGGCCCAGGCGTCCTCGACGATCCCGGCCAGGTCGGGGCGGCGCGGCCGCCAGCCCAGCAGCTCGTGGGCGCGGGCGGCGGAGGCGACGAGGACGGCCGGGTCGCCGGCCCGGCGCGGGGCGGCGACCTCCGGGACGGGGTGACCGGTGACCTTGCGGGCGGTCTCGACGACCTCGCGGACGGAGAAGCCGTTGCCGTTGCCGAGGTTGCAGACGAGGTGTTCGCCGGGGCGGGCGGCGCCGAGGGCGAGCAGGTGGGCCTCGGCGAGGTCGGCGACGTGGATGTAGTCGCGCACGCACGTCCCGTCGGGGGTCGGGTAGTCCTCGCCGTAGACGTTGATCGCCTCGCGCTCGCCGAGGGCGACGCCCAGGACGAGCGGGATCAGGTGCGTCTCGTGCGTGTGCCGCTCGCCGTAACGGCCGTACGCGCCCGCGACGTTGAAGTAGCGCAGCGAGACGGCGGCCAGGCCGTGGGCCGCGCACTCACCGGCGATCATGTGGTCGACGGCGAGCTTGGTGGCGCCGTAGGGGTTGGTGGGGGCGGTGGGGGCGTCCTCGGTGAGGGGGACGGACTCCGGTTCGCCGTAGGTGGCGGCGGTGGAGGAGAAGACGAGGGTCCGCACGCCCGCGTCCCGCATGGCGGCCAGCAGCTCGAGGGTGCCGCCGACGTTGTTGCGCCAGTAGGCGTCGGGCCGGGCGACGGACTCGCCCACCTGCGAGAAGGCGGCGAAGTGCAGGACGGCGTCGTACGAGCCGTCCACGTGGCGCGCGGCGTCCTGGACGCGCCCCTCGACGAAACGGGCGCCGTCGGGGACGGCGTCGCGGTGGCCGGTGGAGAGGTCGTCGAGGACGGTCACGCGGTGACCGGCCTCCACCAGATGCGCCGCCACGACGCTGCCGACGTACCCCGCCCCACCCGTGACCAGGCAGTTCCTGCTGCTCATTCGCTCGCTACCTCTCGCAGTCGCTCGGCCGCGGCCTCGGGCGGCACATCGTTGATGAACACGCTCATGCCGGACTCCGAACCAGCGAGGAACTTCAGCTTGCCGGGAGTGCGGCGAATGGTGAAAAGCTCTAGATGAAGGGCGAATTCACTCCTGTGGGGGTGATGGAGGGGCGCCTGGTGCCAGGCCGCGACGTACGGCGTGGGCGGCTCGCCGGCGCCGAAGACGCGGTCGAAGCGGCGCAGGAGGTCCAGGTAGACCCGGGGGAACTCCGCGCGCGCCGCCTCGTCGAGCGCGAGCAGGTCGGGCACCCGGCGGCGCGGGTACAGGTGCACCTCGTACGGCCAGTGGGCGGCGTAGGGCACGAAGGCCACCCAGTGGTCGGCCGCCAGGACGATCCGGCGGCCGTCGGCGTCCTCGCGGGCCACGACGTCGTCGAAGAGGTTGGGCCCGCCGCCGCCCGGCGCGGCGCGGTGGGCGGCGGTGCGGTGGGCCGCGACCGAGGCGAGCATGCGCTCGGTGCGCGGGGTGACGAAGGAGTAGGCGTAGATCTGGCCGTGCGGGTGGCCGAGGGTGACGCCTATCTCCTCGCCGCGGTTCTCGAAGCAGAAGATCTGGGCGGTGCCGGGCAGCGCGGCCAGTTCGGCGGTCCGGTCCGTCCAGGCGGCGAGGACGAGAGCGGCCCGGTCCTCGCCGAGGTCGGCGAAGGAGGCGTCGTGGTCGTCGGTGAAGCAGACGACCTCGCAGCGGCCGGTGGCGCCGACGAGGGAGGGGAAACGATTCTCGAAGACGACGACCTCGTAGTCGGCGGCAGGGATCTCGGTGAGCCGGCCCCGGCGGGACGGGCACAGTGGGCACTGGTCCGGGGGCGGGTGGTACGTGCGGGACTGGCGGTGCGAGGCGACGACGACGCTGTCGCCGAGGAGGGGGTCTCGGCGAATCTCGCCGGCCGTCTGCGACGGGGGCAGCGGGCGGTGGTCGACGGCGTCGCGCACGGCGTCGTCGCGGGAGTCGTAGTAGAACAACTCGCGGCCGTCCGCGAGCCGGGTCGCCGTCTTCTTCACGGGGGATCTTTCCCCAGCCCCGCC
>KL569505.1:0-2477 GCA_000715685.1 Streptomyces lilacinus | reverse complement strand
CAAACGCCGGACGGGCTGGATTTATCAGCCCGTCCGCGGCGGCCCCGCCTGCGGCGGGACGGCGGGGGCGGCGCCCGTGGCGCGGTCCAGGAGGCCCGTGCGGGCGGCGAGGGCCGCTGCCTCCAGGCGGGAACCCACGCCGAGCTTCATCAGGACGCGCTGGACGTGCGTACGGGCCGTGCTGGGCGCTATGCCCATGCCGGCCGCGATCAGGCGGGTGTCCTCGCCCTCGGCGACCCGCACCAGGACCTCGACCTCGCGGGGCGTCAGCAGCTGCAGCAGGCGGGCGCCCTCGTCGTCCGGCTGGGTGGCGGGGTTGAGCAACTCGACGAAGGCGCCCTGCAGGAGCTGCGGGTCGACCGCGGCCTCGCCGGCCCGCGCCTTCATCATCGCCCGCTCGACGCCCTCGATGCGCTCGTTGTGCCGGACGTAGCCGGAGGCGCCGGCGGCGAACGCGGCCGCGATGCCCAGCGGGCTCGGCACCGGGCCGAGCACCACGACCGCGACCTGAGGTCGCTCCCGCTTGATCCGCACCACCGGGTCGAAGACGCCCGGCTCGGCCGGCGACGCCGTGCCCAGCAGGCACACCTCCGGCGCGCGGCTGATCACCAGCTCCGCGGCCCCCGCGCTGGGCGCGGCCGCCGCCAGCACGCGGTGACCGCGCAGCTTCAAAGCCGAGGCGAGGGCCTCGGCCAGCAGACGATGGTCGTCGACCACCATGAGCCGCACGCCCATGCACTTCCCCCCTGTCGTCCGCTGCCGCGCATTGCCGCCCGCGCACGTCTCCCCGGCACCCTCTTGCCCGGGAAGCTACACGCTTGTTCGACGTTCCGCGCCCCTTACCGGTGAGAAGTCCCCCGGAATGCCGAAATCCCTGCCAATCACGTGTACTTCGCGACTGAAACGGATCGTTCAGGCATGCACACGCGGTGGACAGGGATACGGCTCGAGCGCTCGTCAAACGATCAGTATCAGCTGCCGCCGAAGACCATGAAGAGGTACTCCTTGCCGAAGCTCACGGAGCTGGGCTTGCGGGCGAAACTGCTGCCCAGGTAGAGGCGGCCCTGGGACCACACGCCCCGGTGACGGCCCGGCGTGATCGAGCTCTCGCTCCGGGCCGAGGCGGCCGGATTCTTCAGCAGGACATCGACCTTGAACGACTTCGGATCGATCCGTACCACCTTGCCGCCGTCCTTGTAGGTCGGTTCCTGGTAGGCGATGGGGTAACCGTCCTTGTCGACGCCCAGCGGGAGCATCTCGGACCCGGGCGCGCCCTCGGCCTTGCCCCGGGACTGGCCGGTGGCCAGGTCGAAGCCGACGATCTCGTTGACGCGGCCGACCTGCTGGGCGTTGCCGCTCGAGTGCTCCTCGGAGGGCAGATAGAGGGTGTCCTTGGTGATGGCCAGCCGCATGCAGCCCTCGACGTCCGTGGAGGCGCACTTCGGCGTGAAGTTGCCGTTCTGCGTGGAGATCTTGGAGCGCAGGGTGGCGTCCTTCGCGCTGTCGTCGATCACCAGGAAGTCGGAGGCGGCGTTGCCCGAGCTGCCGCCCGCGTCGACCGCGATCACCAGCGGGTCGGTGGAGGCCACGTGCACGTACTGGATGCCGGCCGGCACCTTGTAGACCGACTTGATCGCGCCCGTGCCCGGCTCCAGGGTCTGCACCTGCATCTGCGGGCGGTCGTAGGCACCGCAGCGGCGCACGGCGACGAGCTTGGTGCCGCCGCCGTAGCCGTCGTCGCGGCAGTCGTCGCCCGACTTGGGCTTCCACAGCTCCTTGCCGTCCAGCGACCAGGCCGCGCCGCCGCCCGTGCCGCCGACGGCGACGGTGCCGCCGCCGATGGTGACCTCGTCGAAGCGGAGGTCCTGGCCGTTGTTGTCCTTGGCGGACTTCTGCCAGAGCTTCTTGCCGTTGTTCAGGTCCAGCAGGAGGACCTGGCTGCAGGGGCCGCCGCCCTTCTGCTCGGCGCTGGGCTTGCCGGCCTTGACCAGCACCGCGGTCTTGCCGTCGTCCGTGGTCTGCTGCGACGACCAGCAGATTTCGCCGTCGAGCGGGATCTCCCACTGCTTGCCGCCGGACAGGCCGTAGCCGACGATCTTGTAGACGTCGGCCTTGGCGACGACCTTGTCCGTCGCCCACAGGCCCTTGACGTTGACGAGGTCGTCGGCCGTGGGCTGGTCGACGCTGAAGAGCAGCTTGCCGTCGACGGTCTTCGGCGCCTTGCCGCCGCCCTGCTGACCGCCACCGCCCTGGGTGGTGCCGCCGCTGCCGCCGGCCTGCGGCTTCGGGTCGGCTTCGGGTCGTCGCCGCCGCCCTTGGTGGCGAACCAGACGCCGCCGCCGGCGACGAGCAGCAGCGCGAGCGCCGCGCCGACGATCATCGCCATGCGCTTCTTGGGCGCACCGGAGCCCGGAGCGCCGCCCGGCATGCCGCCGGGGTACTGGACCGTGGCGCCCGGCTGGCCGGGGTAGCCGTAG
>KL569504.1:44289-47897 GCA_000715685.1 Streptomyces lilacinus | reverse complement strand
GACCGTGGCCCGCGCCGCGACGACCGTGGTGGCTTCCGCGGTGGCCGCGACGACCGCGGTGGCCGTCCCGGCGGCGGTGGCTTCCGCGGCCGGGACGACCGCTCCGGTGGGTACGGGCGCCGTGACAGCCGGGACCGTGACCGGGAGCGTGGCGACCGCGAGCCGGTGAAGCGCCTGCCGATCCCCGAGGACGTCACCGGCGACGAGATCGACAAGGACGTGCGGCAGGAGCTCATGAGCCTGCCGAAGACGCTCGCCGAGGACGTCGCCCGCAACCTCGTCATGGTGGCCAACCTGCTCGACGAGGACCCCGAGCGCGCCTACGAGTACTCCCGCGTCGCCCTGCGGCTCGCGTCGCGCGTCGCCGCGGTCCGTGAGGCCGCCGGCTTCGCCTCGTACGCGACGGGCAAGTACTCCGAGGCGCTGGCCGAGTTCCGTGCCGCTCGTCGGATGACCGGCTCGGTCGAGCTGTGGCCCGTGATGGCGGACTGCGAGCGCGGCATGGGTCGTCCGGAGCGCGCGCTGGCCATGGCCGGCGAGCCCGAGGTGCACAAGCTCGACAAGGCCGGCCAGGTCGAGATGCGGCTCGTCGCCGCCGGTGCCCGCAAGGACATGGGCCAGGCGGACGCGGCGGTCGTGACGCTGCAGAGCCCCGAGCTGGCGTCGAACTCCGTCCAGCCGTGGACGGCGCGCCTGCGGTACGCGTACGCCGACGCGCTGCTCGAGGTCGGCCGCGAGGACGAGGCGCGCGAGTGGTTCGCCAAGGCCCTCGAGGCGGACCAGGGCGGCACGACGAACGCCTCCGACCGTCTGGCCGAGCTGGACGGCGTGGAGTTCACGGACGCCCTCGTGGAGGACGAGCCCGAGGCCGGCGCCGAGGTCAAGGAGGCCGAGGTCGAGGAGGCCGAGGTCGAGGAGGCCGAGGTCGAGGAGGCCGAGGTCGAGGAGACCCCGTCCGAGGCCGAGGAGCAGGCCGCCGAGGCCGCCGACGTCGCCGAGGCCGGCGACGACAAGGAGCCCGGCTCCGACAGCCAGGCCTGAGCCTGAACGAACGAGGGCGGAACCCCGACACGGGGTTCCGCCCTCGACGTATGTCCGGCGCCGGATGGGTCAGTCCAGCGCGAGGCTCCGCAGCACCAGGCCCGTGGCCGGCTTGGGGCCGAACGACGTCGACTTGCGCGGCATCGTCACGCCCTGCTCGGCGAGCTCCCGCACCACGTCCTCGTGGACGGGGTGCATGAGCAGCGCCGTCCCGCCGTGGCGCTCGGCCTGCTCCACGACGGCCGCCGTGTCGTGGATGTAGCCGATGTGCTCCGGGTTGTCCGGGACGCGCCAGATGTGCTCGAGCAGCACCGCGTGCAGGACCGTCGCGTCCAGCTCGCGCCAGGCCCGGGGGCGGTCGCCGGGCACGGTCCGGTCCAGCAGCTCCGGGTCCGGGCGGTCCAGGAGGTGGAAGCGGCCGTCGCCGGCGAGTACGAAGGCGTTGTTGCCCGGCTCCGACGCGGCCCGGGCGAGGGCGTCGAGGGCGGCCTCCAGCGGGCCCTCGAGCGTACGGACGCGGAAGGAGTCGCCCAGGGCCGCCAGCGCCTCCGCCGCCGGGAGGCGGTGCAGCAGGCGGTGGATGGCCCGAACGCGCAGCGGGTAGCGGGCCGTGTCCACGAGGAGGACCAGGCCGAAGTCCCAGGGGCCGGGGGCCGGCTGCTCGGCGTGCAGGCGCAGGTAGGTGGCCCAGCGGTGGTGGCCGTCGGCGATGAGGGCGTGCTGGTGGGAGAGGTCCTCGTCGATGACGGCGAGGTCGTCGGGGTCCGTGATGGACCACAGGCGGTGGGCGAAGCCGTCGTCCGTGGTGGTGGAGAGCAGCGGCTCGGTGAGGATGACGCGCTCGATGACGCCGGCCGCGCCCTCGGTGCCGTCGCCGTTCCCGCGGTAGGAGAAGAGCAGGGGCTCCAGGTTGGCGGCGGTGTCGCGCATCAGGGCGGCGCGGTCCTCGATGATGTGGGGCATGACGTCCTCGTGCGGGAGGACGATGCCCTCCTCGCGCGGGGTGAGGCGCAGGGCACCGATCAGACCGCGCTGGAGTATGCCCTCGCCGCGCTGCTCGTAGACGTAGAGCGCGGGCTCCGGGTCGGCGGCGAGGACCTGCTCGTCCTGCCAGCGGCGGAGGGTCTCCGCGGCCTGGCGGTGCCGGTCGTCGGCGGTGGCCGCCTGGGGGAGGATGAGCCGGACGATGTTGTGCGGATCCGCGGTCTCCAGGTGGCGCAGGCCGTCCGGCCGTACGACGACGTCGTACGGAGGGGAGGTCACCGCCGCCAGGCTGCCGACCCGCTCAGGGACGTAGCGCAGCCCTCGGAAAGGGGCGAGTCGTAGCCCCTGCCCTGCCGATTCGCCGTTGCCATGGCCTGAAGTACTCATTGTGAAATGTTATGTCTCAGGGCCGGATGAGCAATGATCCGGGAAAAGAAGAGACGTGCAGCACAAAGGAGCGATCACAGCATGAATCAGACCGTCCGGACCCGGCCCGACGGCAGCGAGCGGCCGCTGAGCGCGGCCTACGACACGGCCCTGCTGGACCTCGACGGGGTCGTGTACGCGGGCGGCGAGGCGATCGCGCACGCCGTGGAGTCGCTGGCCACGGCCCGGGAGGGCGGGATGCACCTCGCCTACGTGACGAACAACGCGGCGCGCACGCCGGAGACCGTGGCCGGGCACCTCACGGAGCTGGGCGTGCCGGCCGAGCCGACGGATGTGATCACCTCGGCGCAGGCCGTGGCGCGGCTGATCGCCGATCAGGTGCCGCAGGGCGCACGGGTGCTGGTGATCGGCGCGGAGGGGCTGCGGGTCGCGCTGCGGGAGCGCGGGCTGGTGCCGGTGGAGTCGGCGGACGACGACCCGGTCGCCGTGGCGCAGGGCTACGGCGGGCCGGACATGCCGTGGTCGCGGCTGGCGGAGGCGTCGTACGCGGTGGCGCGGGGGCTGCCGTGGTTCGCGTCCAACACGGACCTGACCATTCCGAGTGCGCGGGGGATCGCGCCGGGCAACGGCGCGGCCGTCCAGGTCGTCCGGATAGCCACGGGGGCGGAGCCGCAGGTGGCGGGGAAGCCGCTGCCGCCGATGCACCGCGAGTGTATAAGAGACAGATCCTGCGGACCGGGGCGGAGCGGCCGCTCGTGGTCGGGGACCGGCTCGACACGGACATCGAGGGAGCGCACGTCGGTGGCGTGGACTCGCTGCTCGTCCTGACCGGGGTCACGACGGCCGCGCAGCTGGTCGCGGCGCGGCCGGAGCATCGGCCGACGTATGTGGCGGAGGATCTGCGGGGCTTGTTGGAGGCGCAGCCGGTTGTCTCCGACGGTTTCGGGTGTGGGGGGTGGACGGCGTCGGTCGGTGACGGGGCGCTCGTGCTCGAGGGCGCGGGGGAGCGGATCGATGGGCTGCGGGCGCTGTGTGCGGCGGCCTGGGATTTGGCGGGGGAGGGGGTTTGCGCCCTCGACGCCGGGAAGGCGCTGGCGCGCCTGGGCTGGTAGCGGGGCGGTTCCCCGGGCCCCGGGGGGCGGTGGGGTCGGCACCGCCGGGTGCGTTGTCGGGGGCTGAGCGCCGTTGCGGCGGGG
>KL569504.1:38030-44040 GCA_000715685.1 Streptomyces lilacinus | reverse complement strand
AGGGGCCCCGGTCCCGCCCTTTCACCGTTTCCTGGGGGCTCCGCCCCCAGCCCCCCGGGTGGCCGGGGGTTAGTCCTCCGTCTCCAGGCCGTCTATCAGGCGGTTCAAGAAGCGGGTGAACGTGGCTTCGGGGGTCAGGGGGCGGCCGGGGGCGGTCAGGACTTCGGCCAGTTCGGGGTGGTGGCCGTCGGCGGCCACGGTGGCGAGGTAGCGGGCCTCGGCCGCGGTGCGGGCCGGTGAGTCCGCGGCCGCGGCCTGCGCGATCTCGTGGGCGACGTGCCCGGCGACGAAGCCCGTGAGCTGGCTGAAGACCTCCAGCTTCGCCGCGCCGTCCAGCCGGGTGGGCCGCAGGGCGGCGAGGGCGTGTTCCAGGAAGGCCAGGGTGTTCGGGCCGAGGGTCCGGCGGGTGGCGAGCGCGGTGGGCAGCCAGGGGTGGCGGAGCATGAGGGCGCGCTGGAGCCGGGCTATGGCCTTCAGGTCGGTGCGCCAGTCGCCCGTCAGGGGATCCCTGGTCTCGAGTTCGCCGCTGACGTGGTCGACCATCAGCTCCAGCAGCGTCTCCTTGTCGGGGGCGTAGCTGTAGAGCGACATCACGCCCGCCCCGACCTGCGCGGCGACGCGCCGCATGGTGACCGCTTCCAGCCCCTCGGCGTCCGCGAGGCCCACGGCCGCGGCGGTGATCGCCTCGCGGCTGAAGGTGGGCCTGCGCCCCCTGCGGGGGCCGGCGGGGCTCAGCCAGAGCTGTTGGGGGTCGACGACGCCCGTGGCGCCGGACCCGTCACCACGGCTCATCTTTCTTCCCTTCCGCGTCCGCTCCGACGTGCGACGCCATCCAATCATTTACTATTCTCGTACGACGTACGAAATGGTTCGAGGGGGAAGCATGACGCATCACACCGGCACCGCCAAGCCGCCGCTGTCCGCACGGATGCTGCGGGCGACATTTCGCGGCCTCCCGCCCAGGCGGTACGACGTCGGGTGGGAGTCGAACCTGGTCGTACCGGGTGCGGACGGCAGCCCGTTGCTCGCGGATCACTACTTCCCCCGCGGGGAGGGCGACTTCCCCACCCTCCTCGTGCGGTCGCCCTACGGCAGGGGCGTGCCGTGGTCCCCGATGTACGGCATCCTCTTCGCCGAACAGGGCTTCCACGTGGTCCTGCAGAGCTGCCGCGGCACCGGCGGTTCGGGCGGGCGGTTCGACCTGTGGCGCAACGAGGCGGCCGACGGCCGGGCCACGGTGGCCTGGCTGCGGGAGCAGTCCTGGTTCAACGGGACGCTGGGCACGGTCGGCCCGAGCTACCTGGGTTACGTGCAGTGGGCGCTCGCCCTGGACCCGCCGCCGGAGCTGAAGGCGATGGTGGTCCAGGTCGGGCTGCACGACCCCCATGCCTTCTTCCACGCGGGCGGCGCCTTCCACCTGGAGAACGCCCTCGCCGTCGCCGTCGGCATGACGTACCAGCACCAGGGCGTCGCACCCCTCCTCAGGGCGACGCTGCGGCTGCGGCGCCGGCTGAAGGGCATCACCGGCGCGCGGCCGCTGCGCGGGGCGTACGAGCCCGCCCTCGGGGAGGTGCCCTGGCTGGAGGGCGCGCTGTCGCACCCGGACGCCGACGATCCGTACTGGGCCGGCGCGGCCGTGGGGGAGGCGGCGGAGCGGCTGGGCGTGCCCACCGCTCTGATCGGCGGGTGGCACGACGTGATGGCCGACCAGACCCTCGAGCAGTTCGGCCGGCTGCGCCGGGCCGGGTGCGAGACCGCCCTGCTCGTCGGCCCCTGGACCCACACCTCCGCCCTGCAACAGGGCTGGCCCGAGGTGTTCTCCGAGAGCCTCGCCTGGCTGCGCGCGCACCTGTGCGGCGACCCCTCCGGGCTGCGCCCGACCGATGTGCGGGTGCACGTCGGCGGCGACGGCACCGGCACCTGGCGGGACCTCGAGGACTGGCCGTCGGCGCCGGCCACGACGGACTGGTTCCCCACCGCGGACGGGCATCTCGTCCGGCAGGCGCCCACGGACTCCGCGCCGCTGGCGTCCTTCCGCTACGACCCGGCCGACCCCACCCCTTCCGTCGGCGGGCCCCTGCTCTCCCGCGCCGGCGGGTCCCGCGACAACACCGCCCTGGAGGCGCGCGAGGACGTCCTGACGTTCACCGGCCCGCCGCTGGCCGAGCCGATGGACGTCCTCGGGCCGGTCTCCGCGCGCCTGCGGATCTCCACGGACACCGGGCACGCCGACGTCTTCGCCCGCCTGTGCGACGTGGACGCGCAGGGGCGTTCCGTCAACGTCTGCGACGGGCTGACCCGGGTGCGGACCGGGCAGGAGTCCGCGAGCGTCACCGTGTCGATGAGCTCCACCGCCCACCGCTTCGCCGCCGGGCACCGCATTCGCCTCCAGATCAGCGGCGGCGCCCACCCGCGTTACGTCCGCAACCCCGGCACCGGGGAGGCGCCGGCCGGGGCGACAGGGCTCGTGCCGGTGCGCATCACGCTGCACGCGGACTCGGCTCTGGCGCTTCCCTCCTCCTGTCAGCAGGAGGCTCAGGCGGTCAGTTCCGCCAGCAGGTCCTCCTCCGTCGCGCCCCTGCGCCAGTAGCCGGTGAAGGTCACGGCCCGTCGGTCGATGCCGCGCTCGGAGACGAGGTGGCGGCGCACGCCGCGGACGGTGCCGGACTCGCCGGCGATCCAGGCGTAGGGCGTCCCGGGGGGAAGGTCCGCCGCGCGGATCGCGTCGAGGACGCTGCCGGAGTTGCCCACCAGCCAGGTGATCTCGGCGTCGGCGTCCGTCGGCAGGTCCTCGACGTCCTCCGGGTGGGCGACCTCGATCCAGACCTTGGCCGGGATGCCCGCCGGGAGCCAGGCGAGGATGCCGGCGACGGCGGGCAGCGCGGACTCGTCGGCGGTGAGGAGCACCCAGTCCGTGCCGGCGGGTGGCTGGAAGTCGACGCCGCCGTTGTCCTCGACGACGGGGGCGAGGACGGTGACGCGGTCGCCGGGGGCCGCCTCGCGGGCCCATGTGGAGGCCGGGCCGCTGTGGTCGCCGGTGCCGTGCTGGACGAAGTCGACGTCCAGCTCGTCCGGTTCGCGGCGCAGCTCGCGCACGGTGTAGGTGCGCATGACGGGCCGTACGGCCGGGTCCTGGGCGCGCCACTGGGCGTACCAGCCCTCGCCGAGGTCGGGGAGCAGCGGCGCGTCCTGGCCCGGCTGCGGGAGGAAGAGCTTGAACCGCTGGTCGCGGCCGCCGGTGACGACGTCGCCGAGGCGGTCGCCGGTGAGGGTGACGCGCATCAGCGCGGGACCGACCCGCTCGGTGCGCACGACGTGGAGGTCGAGGAAGCGGTAGGGCAGGTCGCTCATGAGGTCTTCTTCGCCTTCTGGATCGCGGTGGCCAGGTTCTCGAGGAGGGGTGCGCAGCCGGCGTAGGAGAAGCGGGGTTCGCTGAGCCAGGGGGCGACCTGTCCGGCCGCGACGGCGGGGAGCTTCGCCCAGGTGGGCTTGGCGGCGAGGTCCTTGGGCTGCAGGGCGGAGGTGCGGCTGTCGAGGATGATGAGGTCGGCCCGGTACCGGTCGGCGTTCTCCCAGCTGAGGCTCTCGAAGTAGCCGCCCTGGTCGAGCTTTTCGGGGACGACGAGGTCGACGCCGAGCTCGCGGAAGTACATCAGGTCGGCGTTGACGGCCGGGTTGGAGACGTAGAACAGGTCGGGGCTGCCGGAGGCGGCCATGACCTTGATCGGGTTGCCCTTGGCGGCCTTGCGCAGCGTCTCGGCGGCGGCCTCGAAGCGGGCCTTGGCGTCGATGACCTTCTTCGCCTTCAGGTCGGCGCCGAGGGACTCCGCGAGGGCGGCGTAGCGCTTGACGGGCTCGAGCATGGAGACGCGGGCGGCGGTGAGGCCGACGCTGGGGGCGAGGCCCAGGATCTTCTTCTTGCTGTCGTCGGGCACGTACCAGAGGGCGTCCGGCTCGTACATGTTGGTGACGAGCAGATCGGCGTTCAGCCCGGCGTACTTCTCGATGTTGAACTCGCCCCAGGCGTTGCCGAGGATCGTCAGCTTGTCGACGTCGAGGTCGCCGGCCTGCGGGTCGGGCCGGCCGTCCTTGAGCTTGGTCGGGCCGAAGACGCCGACGCACTCGACGCCGAAGTCGTGGAGGGCGGCGGCGGTGCCGGTGAAGGCGACGATGCGCTTCGGGACGCGGTCGCGCTTGACGGTCTGTCCGCGGTCGTCCTTGAAGGTCCAGGGGCCGCCCTTGTCCGTACCGGACGCGCCGTCGGACGAGGAACCGCCGCCCCCGCAGGCGGTGAGCAGGGCGCCGATCCCCAGGGCGCCACCCGCGGTCAGAAGGGAACGACGGGTGAGAGCTGTGGTGCGCGGGGTGCTCATGGGGTAGTGCTTCTCTCAAGCGAAGGGCAAATGTGAGGGTAGGCTAACCTAACCACGTGTTGGTCGACAGTCCCCCTCCCCCCACCTCCGCCGCCCCCGAGGCCCCGCCCCGTCGCCGAGCCGCCCGCCGGGCCGCGGGGCTGCTCGCGGCAACGGGCCTGCTCCTGCTGGTCGTCGTCGCGTCACTCGCCGTCGGCGCCAAACAGATCCCCGTGGGCGAGGTCTGGCACGGGCTGTTCCACTACGCGGGCACCGAGACCGACGTCGTCGTACGGGACGTCCGCGTCCCCCGCACCCTCCTCGGCCTGCTCGTGGGCGCGGCCCTCGGCCTCGCCGGCACGGTCATGCAGGCCCTCACCCGCAACCCGCTCGCCGACCCCGGCCTGTTCGGCATCAACGCCGGTGCCGCCGCGGCCGTCGTGTCCGGCATCAGCTTCCTGGGCGTCACCTCGCTGACCGGGTACGTGTGGTTCGCCTTCCTCGGCGCCGCCGCCGTCTCCGTCGTCGTCTACGGGCTGGGCGGCAGCCGCGCAACGCCCGTACGCCTCGCGCTCGCCGGCACCGCCGTGACCGCGGCCCTCAACGGCTACGTCTTCTCCGTCCAGCTCATGGACACCGCCGCCCTGGACCGCATGCGCTTCTGGACCGTCGGCTCGCTGGCGTCCGCCAACGCCGACGTCGTCGCCCAGGTCGCGCCCTTCGTCCTGATCGGCGTCGTCCTCGCCCTGCTCCTCGCGCGGCCGCTGAACGCCCTGGCCCTCGGCGACGACCAGGCCCGGGCGCTCGGCACCCGACTGACCACCACGCGCGTCCTCGCGCTGGCCGCCGTCACCCTGCTGTGCGGCGCGGCGACCGCCGCCTGCGGGCCCGTCGTCTTCGTCGGCCTGATGGTGCCGCACGCCGTCCGCGCGTTCACCGGCCCCGACCTGCGTCGCGTCCTGCCGTACGCGGCGATCCTCTCGCCCGTCCTGGTGCTCGGCTCGGACATCGCCGGCCGCGTCGTCGTCCGCCCCTCCGAGCTGCAGGTCGGCATCGTCACCGCGCTGCTCGGCGGCCCCCTCTTCATCCACCTCGTCCGGCGCCGGAGGATGGCCCAGCTGTGAAGCCCGTCAAAGCCCTGCGCACCCGCGGCGGCCTCTCCGTACGCCTCGACCCGCGCGCCGCGCTCGTCGTCCTGCTCCTGCTGGTCGGCGCGGCCGGCGCCGCCGTCGCCCTCGTCGGCACCGGCGACTACCCCATGTCGTCCGCCGACGTCCTGCGCACGCTCACCGGCGGCGGCACCCCGGCGCAGGAGTTCGTCGTCCACGACCTGCGGCTGCCGCGCGTCCTGGTCGGCCTGCTCGCCGGCGCCGCCCTCGGCCTCGCCGGCGCCGTCTTCCAGTCCGTCTCCCGCAACCCCCTCGGCAGCCCCGACGTCATCGGACTCGGGCAGGGCTCGACCGTCGGGGCGCTGCTCGTCATCGTCCTGCTCCACGGCGACCCCTCGGCCGTGGCCGTCGGATCCGTCGTCGGCGGCATCGCCTCCGGCGCCGCGATCTACGCGCTGGCCTGGAAGAAGGGCGTGCACGGCCACCGCTTCGTGCTCGTCGGCATCGCCATGGCCGCCATCCTCACCGCCGCTGTCTCTTATACACATC
>KL569504.1:36472-37799 GCA_000715685.1 Streptomyces lilacinus | reverse complement strand
AGATGTGTATAAGAGACAGAGCCTCACCGACGCCGCCCGCGCGACCACCTGGATGGTCGGCTCCCTCAACGGCCGCGACTGGGACCAGGTGTGGCCCCTCGCCGGCGCGTGCGCCCTGCTCGTCCCCCTCGTCCTCGGCCACGGCCGCTCCCTGCGGATGCTGGAGATGGGCGACGACGCGGCGTACGCGCTCGGGGTGCCCGTCGAGCGCACCCGGCTGGTGACCATGGCGGGCGCCGTGCTGCTGACCGCCGCCGCCACGGCCGCCGCCGGGCCCATCGCCTTCGTCGCCCTCGCCGCCCCCCAGCTCGCCCGGCGCCTCACCCGCTCCCCGGGCCCCAACCTCACCGCGGCCGCCTGCACCGGCGCCGCCCTGCTGCTCGCCGCCGACTGGGCCTCCCAACGGCTCTTCGGCGCCGACCGACTGCCCGTCGGCGCGCTCACCGGGATGCTGGGTGGGTGCTATCTGCTGTGGCTGCTGTTCACGGAGCGCAGGGCGGGACGGATATGAGCGGGCTGGATTTGAGTACGTATGCACAAGGAGAAAACACCGTGAGCCGACTGGCGGCCGAATCCGTCACCCTCGCCTACGACGGCCGGACCATCGCGGAGAACCTCTCCGTCGCCGTACCCGACAACTCCTTCACCGTCATCGTCGGGCCCAACGCCTGCGGCAAGTCCACCCTGCTGCGCGCCCTCTCCAGGATGCTGAAGCCCACCGCCGGCTCCGTCCTGCTCGACGGCGCGGCCATCGGCTCGTACCCCGCCAAGAAGGTCGCCCGCACCCTCGGGCTGCTGCCCCAGTCCTCCGTGGCCCCCGACGGGATCACCGTCGCCGACCTCGTCTCCCGCGGCCGCCACCCCCACCAGGGCCTGCTGCGGCAGTGGTCCCCCGAGGACGAGCGGATCGTCGAGGAGTCGATGGCCGCCACCGGCGTGGCCGGCCTCGCCGACCGCTACGTCGACGAGCTCTCCGGCGGTCAGCGCCAGCGCGTGTGGATCGCCATGGCCCTGGCCCAGCGCACCCCGCTGCTGCTCCTCGACGAGCCCACCACCTACCTCGACATCCAGCACCAGATCGAGGTCCTCGACCTGTGCGCCGACCTCCACGAGACCCAGGGCCGCACCCTCGTCGCCGTCCTGCACGACCTCAACCACGCCGCCCGCTACGCCACGCACCTCGTCGCGATGCGCGACGGTCGCGTCGTGGCCGAGGGGCCGCCCGCCGAGGTGGTCACGGCCGAGCTCGTCGAGCGGGTCTTCGGACTGCGCTGCCAGGTCATCGACGACCCGCAGACCGGTACGCCCCTGGTCGTACCGGCGGCCC
>KL569504.1:32099-36203 GCA_000715685.1 Streptomyces lilacinus | reverse complement strand
CGGACCGCGAGGCCGCCACCGGTACGGACCGGGAGGCCGCTACAGGATCCGCCGCAGCCGCAGCACGTCCCGCAGTCCGGCCTTCAGCCTGACCCGGCCGCTCGCCCAGGCCCGGGCGAAGTTCAGCTTGCCGTCGACCAGGGCCACCAGGTCGTCGCCCGTCATCTCCAGCGCGATCTCGGCCCGCGGATCGGGACCGCCCTCGACGGTGCGGACCTCCCGCAGGTGACCTTCGCGGAGGTGGCCGACGAAGGTCACGTCGAGGTCCGTGACGTGACAGCCGAGGGAACGGTCGGGCGCGGCGGCGGCGCGGAGCTCACCACTCGCCCCCGCGAGGTTCTCCGCCAGCCGGTCGAGCGCCGCCAGGCACTCCTCAATGGTCGCCATCTCCCTGGACGGTACACCGGGCAAGCGGCAACGCGGGCGAAACACCCATGACGGGGTAGCGTCGGACCCATGACGGAACCGACGCAGCCCCCGGCCGGGCGGCCCGAGCCCCTCGGCGTGGAGCGCGCCCCCACCGGCAACGCCGACGTCGACGCCCACCTGGCCCGGCTGGCCGACGCCGACGACCTCGACGCGAGCGGTCACCTCGCGGTGTACGAGGATGTACACCAGGGCCTGCGCGACGCGCTCGGCGCGCTCGACCAGCGCCCCGGGCCGTCCCCAGCCCCCACGCGACCGTACGACAACAGGAGCTGAACCACCCGTGGCAGTGACCCGCCGCCGACTCGACGCGGAGCTGGTGCGCCGCAAGCTGGCCCGTTCCCGCGAGCACGCGAGTCAGCTGATCGCCGCCGGCCGCGTGACCGTCGGCGGTACGACGGCGACCAAGGCCGCCACCCAGGTGGAGACCAGCGCCGCCCTCGTCGTCACCCAGGACGACAGCGACCCCGACTACGTCTCGCGCGGCGGCCACAAGCTCGCCGGCGCCCTCGCGGCCTTCGTGCCGCGCGGACTGAAGGTCGAGGGCCGCCGCGCCCTGGACGCGGGCGCGTCCACGGGCGGCTTCACGGACGTCCTGCTGCGCGCCGGCGCGGCCCACGTCGTCGCCGTCGACGTCGGCTACGGGCAGCTCGCCTGGTCCCTGCAGAGCGACGAGCGGGTCACCGTGAAGGACCGTACGAACGTACGCGAGTTGACGCTCGAGCAGATCGACGACCAGCCCGTCGACCTGATCGTCGGCGACCTGTCCTTCATCCCGCTCGGCCTCGTCCTGCCCGCGCTGGTGCGCTGCGCCGCGCCCGACGCGGACCTGGTCCTCATGGTCAAGCCGCAGTTCGAGGTGGGCAAGGAGCGGCTCGGCGCCGGCGGTGTGGTGCGCAGCACCCAGCTGCGCGCCGAGGCCGTGCGCACGGTGGCCGCCCGCGCGGCCGAGCTGGGCCTCGGCGTACTCGGGGTCACCGCGAGCCCGCTGCCCGGACCGTCGGGCAACGTCGAGTACTTTCTGTGGCTGCGCGCCGGTGCGCCCGAACTGGACCCGGCGGATGTTGACCGTGCCGTGGCGGAGGGGCCCCGTTGACCACTTCAGAAGCACCATCAGCAACAGCGACCGGACGCACCGTCTTCCTGCTCGCCCACACCGGCCGCCCCGCGGCCATCCGCAGTGCGGAGCTCGTCGTCGAGGGACTGCTGCGCTGCGGCATCGGCGTGCGCGTGCTGGCCGAGGAGGCGGCGGACCTGCCGCTGCCGGCCTCCGCCGAGCGCGTCGAGGCCGGTCCGGGCTGCCCGGACGTCCTCGAGGGCTGCGAACTGCTCGTGGTACTCGGCGGTGACGGCACGCTGCTGCGCGGCGCGGAGTTCGCGCGGCGCTCCGGCGTGCCGATGCTGGGCGTCAACCTCGGCCGCGTCGGCTTCCTCGCCGAGGCCGAGCGCGACGACCTCGACAAGGTCGTGGACCGCGTCGTGACGCGGGAGTACGAGGTCGAGGAGCGGATGACCCTCGACGTGCTCGTGCGCACCGACGGGCACGTCGTGCACACCGACTGGGCGCTGAACGAGGCCTCGGTCGAGAAGGCGGCGCGCGAGCGGCTGCTGGAGGTCGTCACCGAGGTCGACGGCCGTCCCGTCTCCCGCTTCGGCGGCGACGGCGTCGTGTGCGCCACGCCGACCGGCTCGACCGCGTACGCCTTCTCGGCGGGCGGCCCGGTGGTCTGGCCCGAGGTCGAGGCCCTCCTGATGGTCCCCATCAGCGCCCACGCCCTCTTCGCGAAGCCGCTGGTGACGGCCCCGGACTCGGTCCTCGCGGTGGAGGTCCAGCCGCAGACGCCGAACGGTGTCCTGTGGTGCGACGGACGGCGCAGCGTCGAGCTGCCGGCCGGGGCGCGGGTGGAGGTACGGCGGGGGGCCGTGCCGGTCCGCTTGGCGCGGCTGCATCACGCGTCCTTCACGGACCGGCTGGTCGCGAAATTCGCCCTCCCGGTCGCGGGGTGGCGCGGGGCGCCGCACTAAGTAACCGGACCCCGGTCAGGGGGGGCGCGCCGGCCGCGAACGTGAGTGATCATGCTTTCGGCCTGCCGCCCCAAGGGTCCCCGGCACGACGGAGCCGTCACCCGGACCGGTGGCAGGGCCGTCCCCGGGGCGGTCGGTGGGGGAGGCCGTCGCGAGGGGGCCCCGGAACCTCGTATGGTCGTATCCGTGTTGGAGGAGATGCGGATCCGGTCCTTGGGCGTCATTGACGACGCGGTGGTCGAGCTGTCGCCCGGTTTCACCGCGGTGACCGGCGAGACCGGCGCCGGCAAGACGATGGTCGTCACCAGCCTCGGGCTGCTGCTCGGCGGGCGCGCCGACCCCGCGCTCGTGCGCGTCGGCGCCAAGGCGGCGGTCGTCGAGGGCCGGCTGGTCGTCGACAGCGCCTCGCCCGTCGCCGTACGGGCCGAGGAGGCGGGCGCCGAACTGGACGACGGCACCCTGCTCATCAGCCGCACCCTCTCCGCCGAGGGCCGCTCGCGCGCCCACGTGGGCGGTCGCGGCGTGCCCGTGGGGCTCCTGGGCGAGCTGGCGGACGACCTCGTCGCCGTGCACGGCCAGACCGACCAGCAGGGGCTGCTGCGCCCCGCCCGGCAGCGGCAGGCGCTCGACCGGTACGCGGGCGACGCCGTCTCCGTGCCCCTCGCCAAGTACACCGACGCCCACCGCCGCCTGCGCGCCGTGGCCGCCGAGCTCACCGAGCTGACGACGCGCGCCCGCGAGCGCGCCCAGGAGGCGGACCTGCTGCGCTTCGGCCTCGACGAGATCGCCGCCGTCGAGCCCGTCGCCGGGGAGGACGTCGAGCTCGCCGCCGAGGCCGGCCGGCTCGGCCACGCCGAGGCCCTCGCCTCCGCGGCCACCGCCGCCCGCACCGCGCTCGCCGGCGACCCCGAGGACCCCGAGGGCGTCGACGCCGCCACGCTCGTCGCGGGCGCCCACCGGGCCCTGGAGGCCGTGCGCTCCCACGACCCGGCCCTCGCGGCCCTCGCCGAGCGCATCGGCGAGGTCAACATCCTCCTGTCGGACGTCGCGGGCGAGCTCGCCGGCTACGCCTCCGACCTGGACGCCGACCCCCGCCGCCTCGCCGCCGTCGAGGAGCGCCGCGCCGCGCTGACCCACCTGACCCGCAAGTACGGCGCGGACATCGCCGAGGTCCTCGCCTGGGCCGAGCGGAGCGCGGCCCGGCTGACCGAGCTCGAGGGCGACGACGACCGCATCGACGAGCTCACCGCCGAGCGCGACGCCCTGCGCGCCGAACTCGGCGAGCTGGCGCAGACGCTGACCGACGCCCGCACCGAGGCCGCCCGGCGCTTCGCCGACGCGGTCACCGCGGAGCTCGCCGAACTGGCCATGCCGCACGCCCGGGTGACCTTCTCCATCCGGCAGAACGAGGTCGCCGACCCCGCCACCGGCATCGACGTCGGCGGCCGCGCCGTCTCCTTCGGCCCGCACGGCGCCGACGACGTCGAGCTCCTCCTCACCCCGCACCCCGGCGCCCAGCCCCGCCCCATCGCCAAGGGCGCCTCCGGCGGCGAGCTCTCCCGCGTGATGCTCGCCGTCGAGGTGGTCTTCGCCGGCTCCGACCCGGTGCCGACCTACCTCTTCGACGAGGTCGATGCGGGCGTCGGCGGCAAA
>KL569504.1:30063-31851 GCA_000715685.1 Streptomyces lilacinus | reverse complement strand
CTTGCCAGCCCGCTCAGAGATGTGTATAAGAGACAGCGCCAAGTCCGCGCAGGTCGTCGTCGTCACCCACCTGCCCCAGGTGGCGGCCTTCGCCGACCGGCACCTCGTCGTCGAGAAGACCCACGACGGCGCCGTCACCCGCAGCGGCGTCCAGGCCATGGAGGGCGAGGACCGCGTCCGCGAGCTCTCCCGCATGCTCGCCGGCCAGGAGGACTCCCAGCTGGCCCGGGCCCACGCCGAGGAGCTGCTGCAGGCGGCCCGCGCGGCCCGCTGACCTCCACCGGGGGCGGGGTATGTTGAAGGGCAGATGATCTTGAGGAGAGACATGCCCGCACGACCCCGCCTCCTGTACGTCACGGACCTGGCCTACCAGGCCAGAGGCCGCCGGTACTGCGACGAGGACATCCTCCTCGCCTCCCGACTCCGGGAGGACTTCGACATCGCCCTGTGCCACCCGCTGGACGCCGCGGCCCTCATGGACGCCTTCGACGCCGTCGTCGTCCGCAACAGCGGACCCGTCCTGCACTACCGGGCGCAGTACGACGCCTTCCGCGACCGCGCCCTGCGCACCGGCACCCTCGTCCACAACGAGCTCACTGGCAAGGCCGACATGGCCGGCAAGCAGTACCTCCTCGACCTCAGCGCCGAGGGCTACCCCGTCATCCCGACCGTCGACCGCCCCGAGGACCTGGCCCGACTCCCCGAGGTCGGCACGTACGTGGTCAAGCCCAAGGCCGGCGCCGACTCCATCGGCCTGCGCTTCGTCACCCCCGCCGAACTCCCCGACCTGACCTACGACGACGTCCTCGTCCAGCCCCGCATCGACTTCCGCTACGAGGTCTCCTTCTACTTCGTCGACCACACCTTCCAGTACGCCCTCCACGCCCCCGACCCCGACCGGCGCTGGGCCCTGGAATGCTACGAACCCACCGCCGCGGACCTGGCCTTCGCCCAGCGCTTCGTCGACTGGAACACCATCGACCACGGCATCCAGCGCGTCGACGCCTGCCGCACCCCCGAGGGCGACCTGCTCCTCGTCGAGCTGGAGGACCTCAACCCGTACCTCTCCCTCGACCTCCTCGACACCGCGACGCGCGACGCCTTCGTGGCCGCCTTCACGGCGTCCCTGCACGGTCTGCTGGCCAAGCGATGAATCGGGCCCTGGCCACGGCCGGCGTCGTCACGCGCGGCACCTACGAGATCCTGCGGCGCGCCCGCCCCGGCCTGGGGGCGCGCACCAACCGCGCCGGCCGCACGGTCCACCTGTGCGCCGGCCCCGCCGCCGCGCTCGGCACCGCGGCGGCCCTCGCCACCGGCGCGGCGCCCGCCCGGCACCGGGCGGCCGGCGCCCTCGCCGTGCTCGCCGCCGGGGCGTGCGGGGCCTACGACGACGCCGCCGGGGACCACCGCCGGGGCTTCCACGCCCACCTGGGCGCCCTGCGGGCCGGCGAGGTCACCAGCGGCACGGTCAAACTCGTCGGCATCACCACCACCGCCCTCGCCGCGGGCGCGCTGCTCAAGGACAAACCCCTCGACCGATTCCTGGCCGGCGTGGTGATCGCCGGCTCGGCCCACGCGGTCAACCTCCTCGACACCCGCCCCGGCCGCGCCGCCGGCGCCGTCCTCGCGCTCGCCGCGGGCGGCGCGCTGCGCGGCGCGGGCCGCCCCGCCGCCGCCCCGCTGGGCGCGGCCGCGGCCCTCCTCGCCGACGACCTCGCCCAGCGCACCATGCTCGGCGACACCGGCGCCCATGCCCTCGGCGCGGGCCTCGGCCCTGTCTCTTATACA
>KL569504.1:27956-29715 GCA_000715685.1 Streptomyces lilacinus | reverse complement strand
CGTCGCGGCGGCCAACGGCCGTGCCGGGACGGCCTTCCACGCCGCCGTGCTGACCGCCGTGACCATCGCCGCCGAGGCCCGGAATCCCCAAAGCGGGTGAATCCGGGGAACTGCGGGCGAGGTGGGACGGGCCGACCCAGCGGCGGTGGTGCCGGGATCACGGCGGGGGCTGGCATCCTGGCCTGAGCACCTCGCCGTACGCCCCGACCGACGACGACCCAGGAGCTTCCCCCGCGTGAGCAGCACATCCGGCCCCTCGCACGGGCGGCCGCCTCTGCACGCTGTTCAGGTCCTGGGCAGCGGGAGCGGTGGCAGCGGCGCGCACGTGCGGTCGCTCGCGGGCGGACTCGTCGCGCGGGGCCTGCGGGTGACGGTGTGCGGGCCGCCGACGGCCCAGGAGCACTACGACTTCACGGGTGCCGGGGCCGCCTTCGTGCCGCTCCACGCGGGCACCAACGCCCCCGCCGTCGCCGGGATCCGGGCCGCGGCGGCCGACGCCGACGTCGTCCACGCGCACGGCCTGCGCTCCGGGACGCTGGCCGCGCTGGCGCTGCGCGGCCGGGCCACGCCGCTCGTCGTCACCTGGCACACGCGGGTGCGCGCCGAGGGGACGACGCGCACCCACGTCGTACGGCTCATGCAACGGCAGGCAGCCCGGGCCGCGGCCGTGGTCCTCGGCGCGTCCTCCGACCTCGTCGACCAGGCCCGCCGCCGCGGCGCGCGGGACGCGCGGCTGGCCCCGGTGGCGCTGCCGGCGCCGCGCACCGGGCCCGAGGAGGACGAGTGCCTCCGCCTCAAGGCCCGGGCCGAACTCGGCGCGATCGCCCGACCGTTGATCGTCACCGTCGGCCGCCTCGAGCCCGGCCAGGGCTACGGCCCCCTCCTCGACGCGGCCCGGATCTGGCGCACGCTCGACCCCGAGCCCCTGCTGATCGTCGCGGGCGAGGGCAGCGAACGCCCGCGGCTGCAGCGGCGGATCGAGGCGGAGGAACTCCCCGTCCTGCTGGTGGGACGGCGGGACGACGTGCCGGAGCTGCTGGCGGCTGCGGACCTGGCGGTCATGCCGAGCCGGTGGGAGGCGCGGTCGGTGCTGGCGCAGGAGGCGATGTACGCGGGCGTTCCGCTGGTGGCCACGGCGGTGGGGGGCGTCCCCGACCTTGTCGGGGACGCGGCCGAGCTCGTGCCGTACGGGGACGCGGATGCCTTGGCGGGGGCCGTGGCACGGCTGCTCGGTGATCCGGTGCGGTGTGCGGAGCTTGTTGCGGCGGGGCGTCGGCAGGCGGCGGCTTGGCCGTCCGAGGACGACACGGTGGCCCACGTCCTGAGTGTGTACGACGAGCTCACCGTTTCCGGCTGACCGCCGGTGGGGTGCCCGCGCCTCCGGCGCGGGTTTCGCCCACCCACCCGATTACCCGGAACCGCAGCCCAGGCGGTCAGCCCACATGCCGGCGCGCCCGTAGCGCCAACCCCAGCGCCAGTACCGTTTCCGGGTCCTCCAGGTCCGTGCCGAGCAGGCGGGCGATCCGGGCCAGGCGGTCGTACAGCGTCTGGCGGTTCAGGTGCAGCTCGCGGGCCGTTTCCGCCTTGCGGCCCGCGCAGGACAGGTATGCCTCCAGGGTCGGCAGCAGCGGCTGGCGGGCCTCGCGGTCGTGGGCCAGGAGGGGGCCGAGGACCCGGTCCACGAAGGCCGCCAGGTCGCGGTCGCCGTGCGAGCGCAGCCGCCACAGCAGGACGTCCACGTCCAGCCGCCGCACGTCGT
>KL569504.1:27465-27712 GCA_000715685.1 Streptomyces lilacinus | reverse complement strand
TGTGTATAAGAGACAGCCCGTGGCCCGCTCCGCGCCCGCCCGCAGCGCGGTGGCCACGCGCTCGGCCACCGCGGTCCGTTCGCCCTCCTCGCGCAGCCCCACCAGCAGCGGCACCCGCCCCTCCGGCAGCCGCACGCCCAGCAGCACCGGGGCTCCCACCGCCGTCAGTTCCTTCTGCAGCGCGCTCGCCAGCGGTGCCCAACTGTCCGCCGGCACCACCTCCGTGGCCCTGTCTCTTATACACATC
>KL569504.1:25210-27163 GCA_000715685.1 Streptomyces lilacinus | reverse complement strand
TCGGAAGCCGAGGAGCCGGGCCTGCGCGGGCGCGTCCGCCGCGTCCAGCCGGCCCTCCGCCAGGTCCGTCAGGAAGTCGCCCCGGCCGCGCGCGGCAAGCTCCTCCTCCTGCCGGGCCTGCAGCAGGACGACCGCCAGCAGCCCCGCCGCCCGGTCCGCCGCGATCCGATGGACGGGCGCGAGCGGCCCGTTCACCGGCAGCACCACCAGCCGCCCCCGCCCCGGAACGTCCGCGACCACGCGCCCCGGCAGATCGGCCCGCCGCAGCCCGTCCCACACCTGGAGCGGGTCCGCGACGCCGGCGCCGCCCCCGCCCACCCCGTACAGCAGCCGCCCGTCCGCCGTCTCCAGGAAGACCGGGTTGCCCGCGAAGTCCGCGAACAGCCGCAGGACTTCGGCCACGCCGCCCCCGCCGAGCAGCACCTCCGTGCAGCGCCGGTGCACCTCCTCGGCCCGCCGCAGCAGCGCGTAGTGCTCGTTGACCAGCTCGGTGTGGATCTCCTCGGTCACCGCCACGAACGGCACCTCCCGGTGCAGCTGCACGAGCGGCAGCCCGTAGGCCCGCGCGGTGTCCACCACCGGCCCCGGCAGGGTCGCGAAGCGCGCGCCCAGCTCGACGACGAGGGCCGCGATGCCCCGCTCGGCGAGCCCCCGCACGAACGCCCGCTGCTCGGCGGGGCGGCTGCCCACCCCGAGGCCGGTGGTCAGCAGCAGCTCGCCGCCCTTGAGCAGCGCCGCGATGTTGGGCGCCTCGCCCGCGTGCACCCAGCGCACCGGCCGGTCCAGCCGCTCGGCACCGGCCATCACCTCCGGCAGTCCCCGGCGCAGGGCGGGCAGCTCCAGGGCGCGGGCCACGGTGATGGAGCCCTGCGGCGGCGACGGCACGTGCGGTTCCGGTTCCATGGCGTCCATGGCGGGAATCTACTGGCCGGCCCCACCCACCCCGCGCCCTACTCTGTGCTGCATGACCTCAGCCGCCGAGCCCACCGCCGATTCCCCCCACATATCCCGGACACCGTCCGTCCCCGACCGCGCCACCGCCCAGCGCCGCACCGTACGCGTGCTGATCGCGGCCCAGATCGTGGCCGGGCTCGGCATGGGATCGACGCTCTCCTCGGGCGGCCTGCTCGTCGAGCACCTCACCGGCTCCTCGTCGCTGGCGGGCCTGGCCACCACCCTGGTCACCCTCGGCGCCGCGCTCGCGGCCGTACCGCTCGCCGCGCTGTCCCGGGCCCGCGGCCGCCGCGCGGGGCTCGGCACGGGCTGGCTCCTGGCCGCCGCGGGGGCGGTCGTCGTGCTGCTCTCCGCCCGGCTCGGCTGGTACCCGCTCACCCTGCTCGGCATGCTCCTGGTCGGCGCGGCCACGGCCGCGAACCTGCAGTCGCGCTACGCGGCCACGGACCTGGCCGAGCCCGATGCCCGGGCGGGCGCGCTGTCCCCCGTCGTGTGGTCGACGACGGCGGGCAGCGTGCTGGGCCCCAACCTGAGCGGCCCCGGCGAGACGGTCGCCCGTTTCCTGGGCCTGCCCGCGCCGGCGGGCACGTTCGTCTTCTCGGTCGTCGCCTTCACCGGCGGCTGGGCGGTCGTGCGCACCAAGCTGCGCCCGGACCCGACGCTCCTGTCCGGCAGCGGGCCCGCCCCCGCCCGCCTCGCCACCCGCATGCGCACCGCGACCCGCCACGTGGCCGCGTCCCCGGCCGCCCTCACCGGCCTCGGCGCGCTGGTCCTCGGCCATGCCGTCATGGTGTCGGTGATGACGATGACGCCGGTCCACCTCGCCCACCACGGCGCGTCCCTGAGCATCATCGGCTTCACGATCAGCGTGCACATCGCGGGGATGTACGCCCTGTCGCCGCTGGTCGGCAGGGCTGCCGACCGGCTCGGTCGGATCCCGGTCATCCTGCTCGGCCAGGCCCTGTTCGCCGTCGCGACGTCTGTCTCTTATACACATCT
>KL569504.1:24798-24992 GCA_000715685.1 Streptomyces lilacinus | reverse complement strand
TGGCCGGTGACGGTGGGTCTGTTCGTCCTCGGCCTGGGGTGGTCGTGCGCGACGGTCGCCGGCTCGACACTGCTCGGCGAGTCGGTGGGCGCGGAGCACCGGCCGGAGGTGGAGGGGCTGTCCGACACCTTGATGAACCTGGTCGGGGCGGGCGGCGCCGCGCTGTCCGGCGCGGTCCTCGCCGGCTACGGCTA
>KL569504.1:23511-24516 GCA_000715685.1 Streptomyces lilacinus | reverse complement strand
TGTGTATAAGAGACAGCGGTGGCGCTGAACTGCGCGCTCCGACGGCGTTAGCCGCCGAACGCGCTGGACGCCGTCAGCCGCAGTGCCGTGTCGATCAGCGGCACGTGGCTGAAGGCCTGCGGGAAGTTCCCCACCTGACGCTGGAGACGCGGATCCCACTCCTCCGCCAGCAGCCCCAGGTCGTTGCGCAGGCCGAGCAGTTTCTCGAAGAGCTGCCGGGCCTCGTCCACCCGCCCGATCATCGCGAGGTCGTCGGCGAGCCAGAAGGAGCAGGCCAGGAAGGCCCCTTCGTCGCCCTCGAGCCCGTCGACGCCCGCCTCCTCCCCGGCGGTCGGGTAGCGCAGCACGAAACCGTCGGGGGTCGACAGCTCCCGCTGGATCGCCTCGATCGTGCCGATGACGCGCTTGTCGTCGGGCGGCAGGAAGCCCATCTGCGGGATGAGGAGCAGCGAGGCGTCCAGCTCCTTGGAGCCGTAGGACTGCGTGAAGGTGTTGCGCTCCTTGTCGTAGCCCTTCTCGCAGACGTCCCGGTGGATGTCGTCGCGCAGCTCGCGCCAGCGCTCCAGCGGGCCGTCGACGTCGCCGGACTCGATGAGCTTGATGGTGCGGTCGACCGCGACCCAGGCCATCACCTTGGAGTGGACGAAGTGGCGGCGCGGCCCGCGGACCTCCCAGATGCCCTCGTCCGGCTCGGTCCAGTGGTCCTCGAGGTAGCCGATGAGGCGCAGCTGCAGCACCGAGGCGTAGTCGTTGCGGGCCAGGCCCGTCATGTGCGCGAGGTGCAGGGCCTCGGTGACCTCGCCGTAGACGTCCAGCTGGAGCTGGCCGGCGGCGCCGTTGCCGACCCGCACCGGGGCGGAGTTCTCGTAGCCGGGCAGCCACGGCAGCTCGGCCTCGCCCAGCTCGCGCTCGCCCGCGATGCCGTACATGATCTGCAGGTTCTCGGGGTCGCCGGCGACGGCGCGCAGCAGCCACTCGCGCCCTGTCTCTTATACACATCTCTGA
>KL569504.1:18766-23229 GCA_000715685.1 Streptomyces lilacinus | reverse complement strand
GCCGCCGATCTCCTCGGGCAGCGAGGTCGTCGGCGCGGCGACGATGCCGCCCGTCGGGGCGTACGTGAGCGCCTTGAGCGTGATCAGCGAGCGGACGACGGCGTCCCGGTAGGGGCCGTGGTACGTGCAGTGGCCGACCCACTCGCGCCAGAAGTCCTCCGTGGCCTCCAGCGACCCCTCGGGGTCGGGCAGCGCGGGCGGCTCGCCGTGGGAGGGCTGCCAGCTGATGGTGAAGGCGACGCGCTCGCCGGGGGAGACGGTGAAGTCGGAGTAGGTGGTGAGGTCCTTGCCGAAGGTGTCGGCGGTGGTGTCCAGCCACACGGAGTCGGGGCCGGCCACGGCCACCGTGCGGTCGCCGACCTTGTGCACCCACGGCACGACCCGGCCGTAGGAGAAGCGCATGCGCAGGGCGGAGCGCATCCGCACCCGGCCGCTGACGCCCTCCACGATCCGGATCAGCTGGGGAGCGCCGTCGCGCGGCGGCATGAAGTCGATGACCCGGACGGTGCCCCGCGGGGTGTCCCACTCGGATTCGAGCACGAGGGAGTCCCCCCGGTACCGGCGGCGGTCCGCGGGCGGCGGCGCCGCACCCGAGGGGTGCGCCGGGCCGATCCGCCAGTATCCGTGTTCCTCCGTGCCGAGCAGTCCCGCGAAAGCCGCGTGGGAATCGAATCGGGGCAGGCACAGCCAGTCGGCCGTACCGTCCCGGCAGACCAGTGCTGCGGTCTGCATATCGCCGATCAGTGCGTAATCCTCGATACGCCCGGCCACGTCATCTCCAGTCGAACGGCATCCAGGACCCCGGAGGGCCTTTGACGGTCAAGCGATCTTCGACGAGCTCTGTTCCGGGGTGGGAGCGCCTCCCAGCGGTAGCTGGGGGAGGGCGTCGATGGTGCTGTGCCGGCGGCTCGCTGCGTGTGTCCGAGCAGGATACGACGCTGAGTTGGGAGACGCGCGACGGTTGGCGGGGGAACGTGTGCCGAATGGGTGGCCCGGTGCGCGCCGGGCGCGCGCCCCGTACGCGGCCCGTGAGGCGGCCGTGACGCACGGTCCACGGGGCGATCGTGCCGCGTCACCGGACGCGTCCGGCCCCGGGCGCTGATACCCTGGTACCCCGTGGACCGGCGGGCGAAAGACCCCCCAACCGCAGCGACGGCACCCCCGGAAACGGCCGGGTGATCGCCGGTACGCACCTTCACCTCGCGACCACGGGAGCCCCCCTTTGGCTATTGCCGCAAAGCCCACGACGACCAAGCACCTCTTCGTCACCGGGGGTGTCGCCTCCTCGCTCGGCAAGGGGCTGACCGCCTCCAGCCTGGGCGCGCTGCTCAAGGCCCGGGGCCTGCGGGTGACGATGCAGAAGCTCGACCCGTACCTGAACGTCGACCCCGGCACGATGAACCCCTTCCAGCACGGCGAGGTGTTCGTCACCAACGACGGCGCCGAGACCGACCTGGACATCGGCCACTACGAGCGCTTCCTGGACGTCGACCTCGACGGCTCCGCGAACGTCACCACCGGCCAGGTCTACTCCACGGTGATCGCCAAGGAGCGCCGCGGCGAGTACCTGGGCGACACCGTCCAGGTCATCCCGCACATCACCAACGAGATCAAGCACCGCATCCGCCGCATGGCCACCGACGACGTCGACGTCGTCATCACCGAGGTCGGCGGCACGGTGGGCGACATCGAGTCGCTGCCGTTCCTGGAGACCGTCCGCCAGGTCCGCCACGAGGTCGGCCGGGACAACGTCTTCGTCGTCCACATCTCGCTGCTGCCCTACATCGGCCCCTCCGGCGAGCTGAAGACCAAGCCGACCCAGCACTCGGTCGCCGCCCTGCGCAACATCGGCATCCAGCCCGACGCGATCGTGCTGCGCGCCGACCGCGAGGTGCCCACCGCCATCAAGCGCAAGATCTCCCTGATGTGCGACGTGGACGAGGACGCGGTGGTCGCCGCGATCGACGCCAAGTCGATCTACGACATCCCCAAGGTCCTGCACGGCGAGGGCCTGGACGCCTACGTCGTCCGCAAGCTCGACCTGCCCTTCCGCGACGTGGACTGGGCGCAGTGGGACGACCTGCTCGAGCGCGTCCACCAGCCCGAGCACGAGGTCACCGTCGCCCTGGTCGGCAAGTACATCGACCTGCCCGACGCCTACCTGTCGGTCACCGAGGCCATCCGCGCCGGCGGCTTCGCCAACCGGGCCCGCGTGAAGATCAAGTGGGTCACCTCGGACGACTGCAAGACCCCGGCGGGCGCCAAGAAGCAGCTCTCCGACGTCGACGCCATCTGCGTCCCCGGCGGCTTCGGCGACCGCGGTGTCAACGGCAAGGTCGGCGCGATCACCTACGCCCGCGAGAACAAGATCCCGCTGCTGGGCCTCTGCCTCGGCCTGCAGTGCGTGGTCATCGAGGCCGCGCGCAACCTCGCCGGCATCGAGAGCGCCAACTCCACCGAGTTCGACCCGGCCACCGCCCACCCGGTCATCTCCACGATGGCCGAGCAGATGGACATCGTGGCCGGCGAGGGCGACATGGGCGGCACGATGCGCCTGGGCATGTACCCGGCCAAGCTGGCCGAGGGCTCCATCGTCCGCGAGGTCTACGGCGACGCCCCCTACGTGGAGGAGCGCCACCGCCACCGCTACGAGGTCAACAACGCCTACCGCGGCGAGCTGGAGAAGAAGGCCGGCATCCTCTTCTCCGGCACCTCCCCGGACAACAAGCTGGTGGAGTACGTCGAGTACCCCCGCGAGGTGCACCCCTACCTGGTGGCCACCCAGGCCCACCCGGAGCTGCGCTCGCGCCCGACCCGCCCGCACCCGCTCTTCGCGGGCCTGGTGAAGGCGGCCGTCCAGCGCCAGCAGGGCTGACCTATACGGTGGACCGGGGTGAGGGCCTCCCGCAGGAGGCGCTCACCCCGGTTTTCGTATTCCTGGAGGACGCACATGGGCATCAAGGACACCCCCGCGGAGTGGCAGGTCACCGCGACCACCATCCCGTTCACCGGCAACAAGACCGGTGTCCGCACGGACACCGTGGTCATGCCCGACGGCTCCACCGCCACGCGCGACTACCAGACCCACCCCGGCTCGGTCGCCGTCCTCGCCCTCGACGACGAGAACCGGGTGCTGGTGGTCAATCAGTACCGCCACCCGGTGCGGCAGCGGCTGTGGGAGATCCCCGCCGGCCTGCTCGACGTCCCCGGCGAGAACCCCCTGCACGCGGCCCAGCGCGAGCTCTACGAGGAAGCCCACGTCAAGGCCGAGGACTGGCGGGTGCTGGCCGACGTCTACACCTCGCCCGGCGGCTGCGACGAGGCCGTACGGATCTTCCTGGCGCGCGGCATCGCCGACGTCGAGGGCGACCGCTTCGCCGTCGAGCACGAGGAGCTCGACATGGAGCAGGCCCGCGTCCCGCTCCCGGAGCTGGTGCGCGACGTCCTCGCCGGCGAGCTCCACAACAACTGCCTGGTCGTCGGCGTCCTTTCGGTCGCCGCCGCGCTGGCCGGCGACGGCCTCGACGCCCTCCGCCCGGCGGACGCCCCCTGGCCGGCCCGCCCCTTCGAGGCGTAGCCGACACGCTGTCAGCCGGACCCGGAGGGCCCGAGCGGTCCGACGATAGGTCAACCCGAATAGGTGATCTTCACTATGGGGCGACCGCGTTACCCGGAGTCCGGCGAACGGTGAACTAGGCTCGAAGCGTTCCCGGTCGCGGCCGCGACCGGGGCTTCGAGCGTGCAGGTTCCCGTGTGTGCCGGTCAGGGGTCTTCCCACCGCAGGCAGGGGAAGGGAGTGGACCCGTGGCGACCCGTCAGCGACTCGCGGCCGCAGTGGCCTTCACGGCGGAGCGCGGGGATTTGTTCGTCGGGCGACTGCGCGAGCTCAAGGAGCTGCGCGCCGACATCGTGCGAGCCGGGCTCGACACCCTCTCCGGCCGCAAGCGGCCCCGCGGTCGGGTGCTGCTCATCGCCGGCCGGCCCGGCTCCGGCCGCACCGCCCTCGCCGAGGAGCTCGCCCGACAGCTCGCCACGGACTACCCCGACGGGGTCCTGCGCGCGCGCCTCACCGGCGCCGACGGACAGCCCGTGCCCACCGAACGGACCGCGCGCGGGCTGCTCGCCGCGCTCGGCGCGCCCGTGCCGGCCGGGGCCGAGGAGGACGAGCTCACCCAGGCCCTGCGGACCGCGCTGAACGGGCGGCGGGTGCTGCTGCTGTCTCTTATACACACAGGCCTGGTCGTCGCCGTCTCGCGGGGCCCGCTGACCGGGGTGCCCGACGTCCGGCCGTGCACGCTGGGTGGTCTGGACACACCGGCCGCCGTCGAGCTGCTGGAGTGGTACGCGGGCCCGACCCGGATCACGTGCGACCCGGTGGCGGCGAGCGCGGTGGTCGAGGAGTGCGGCGGCCAGCCCGCCGCCCTGGTGCTGGTCGGCGGCTGGCTGGCCGCCCAGGCCAAGAC
>KL569504.1:18099-18492 GCA_000715685.1 Streptomyces lilacinus | reverse complement strand
TATAAGAGACAGCCCTGCACCTGCTGGCGCTGGCCCCGTCCGGGCTGGTCGACGCGCACACCGCCTCCGCGCTGGCCGGCTCCTCGCTGTCCACGGCCCAGACGGTCCTGGAGGACCTCACCGCGCGGGGGCTGCTGCGCGCCGAGACCCCCGGCGCCGAGGCGGAGGGCCTGCCGCCGCAGTACCGCGTGCCCGGCTGCCTGTCCCCGATGCTCGACGCGCTGCTGCGCTCCCAGGAGCGGCCGGCCGAGGTCGAGCTCGCGCGGGCCCGGATGCTGGAGCGGACCGTGCGGCAGCTGCACTCCTGCCGGGCCACCGCCGAGGGGAGCGATCCGGCGGTCCGCCGCCGGATCGAGCAGCTGCCCAGACCGCTGCGGTTCCCCTCCCGGCGGG
>KL569504.1:14122-17879 GCA_000715685.1 Streptomyces lilacinus | reverse complement strand
CCGCCTCGCGGTGGAGGACGGCCGGCTGGACACCCTCGCCCGGCGGCTGGTCTCCGCGCTGACCCGGGCGCTCACCGCCCACCTGGGCCCCGAGGAGGCGGCGCCGGAGCTGTACGGGCTGCACCAGCTCGTCCTCGACGTGGCGCGCCGCTGCGAGATGCCGCTGGAGAAGGCGGCGGCCCTGCTCAACCTCGGCGACCTCGACGCCCGCGCCGGCCGCGCGGGGGAGGCCCTCGAGCGCTACCGCCAGGCCCTGGACTCGGCCCGCGAGGCGGGCGATCCGTACGTCACCAGCCGCGCCCTGGAGTCCGTCGCGGCGGCCCACCAGGAGCTGGGCGACTGGCTGCGGGCGGCCGACTGGTACCGGCGCGGGCTGGAGCTGCGGCTCACGCGCGGCGAGCTGGCCGACGAGGCCCGGCTCTACGGACGGCTGGGCGCGGTGCACGGCTGGGCCGGCCAGTGGGCGGAGGCGGTGCGCGACTGGCGGGCCGCGGCCGCCGCGTGCCGCAGGCTGCGGGACCAGGTCGGGCACGCCCGGGCGCTGGGCGAGGCCGCGCGGGCGCTGGACGGCGCGGGCCGGCCGCGCGAGGCGCGGCGCGCCTACCTGGAGGCGGTGGAGTCCGCCAAGGTCGCGGGCGACCCCCGGCTGGAGGCGGCGGTCCGGCTCCGGCTGGCGGACACCCTGGACCGGCTGGGGGAGCCGGCGGCGGCGGACGAGCAGCGCACGGCGGCCGAGGCCCTGCTGGGCACGGGCGGCGGCGCGGCCGGCCCGGCCGGAAGCGTGTCGTCCGGGGCGGTTCCGGAGCGGGAGGAGGCGGCGACCGGGGGTCAGTAGGGGCTACCGAGAGTACTGGATCGTTGACCTAAGAAATCAGTGGCCATTCGCGCAAAGATTGGTGCATTGCAAGGCTAGACAGCGCGCAATCCTTCATTAGACTGGCTGAGCCGCGACCGACGCGGTCTGCTCTGGTGTGCCCGGCATATCAGGATTAGCCTGTCATTCTCTGATTCAAGGACCGTGATCGACGTGAAGGTCGGCATCCCCCGCGAGGTCAAGAACAACGAATTCCGCGTGGCCATCACCCCCGCGGGCGTCCTCGAGCTGGTGCGCAACGGCCACCAGGTCTTCATCGAGAAGGGGGCCGGTCTCGGCTCCTCCATCACCGATGCCGAGTACGTCGGCGCCGGTGCCGCCATCCTGGACACCGCTGACGACGTCTGGGCGACGGCCGACCTGCTGCTGAAGGTCAAGGAGCCGATCGCGGAGGAGTACCACCGCCTCCGCAAGGGCCAGACCCTCTTCACCTACCTGCACCTGGCCGCCTCCCGCGAGTGCACGGACGCCCTGCTGCAGTCCGGCACCACCGCCATCGCGTACGAGACCGTGGAGCTCGCCAACCGCGCGCTGCCGCTGCTCGCCCCGATGTCCGAGGTCGCGGGCCGCCTGGCCCCGCAGGTCGGCGCCTACCACCTGATGCGCTCGGCCGGCGGCCGCGGCGTGCTGCCGGGCGGCGTCCCGGGCACCCACGCCGGCAAGGCCGTCGTCATCGGCGGTGGCGTCTCCGGTTGGAACGCCGCCCAGATCGCCGTCGGCATGGGCTTCCACGTGACCCTGCTCGACCGCGACATCAACAAGCTCCGCGAGGCCGACAAGGTCTTCGGCACCAAGGTGCAGACGATCGTCTCCAACGCCTACGAGCTGGAGAAGGCCGTCGTCGAGGCCGACCTGGTCATCGGCGCCGTCCTCATCCCGGGCGCCAAGGCCCCCAAGCTGGTCACCAACGAGCTCGTCGCCAAGATGAAGCCCGGAAGTGTACTTGTCGACATTGCGATCGACCAGGGCGGCTGCTTCGAGGACTCCCGTCCCACCACCCACGCGGAGCCGACCTTCCAGGTCCACGACTCCGTCTTCTACTGCGTCGCCAACATGCCCGGCGCGGTGCCCAACACCTCCACCTACGCGCTGACCAACGCCACGCTGCCCTACATCGTGGAGCTGGCCAACCGCGGCTGGCAGGACGCCCTGCGTCGCGACGCCGCGCTCGCCAAGGGTCTCAACACCCATGAGGGTCAGGTCGTTTACGGCCCCGTCGCCGAGGCGCACGGGCTGCCGCACGTCGAACTGAGCACCCTGCTCGGCTGAGTCGACGACGACCGTTCCTCCGGAGCACGCACCCGGCCGGGCCTTGCCGCGCAAGGCCCGGCCGGGGTGTTTTGCCGCCCTTTGACCCGCCCGTGATTCTTCCGGGTTATCCGCCGTACGCCCTTGACAGAAGGGTGTTCGATTGCCGACACATCGTGCCGTCTCCGGCGGATTGTGTTGCTGCGGACCGCCGACACGCCATAGAGTCGCCAACCGTCGGCATGGTGTCACGCTGACCTATCTAGATGTTTCCTGGTCACCAAGGAGGTAGGACGACTTGTGAATGAGTCGACATTTGCTCCCGGGGGTGGTCACCCAGGAATGCTTGCGCAGGGCCAGAGTCCCGTGGGACTCCAAACTGTCGGCTCCGTCGCTGTCCACACCTTCGCAGCGCACCAGAACATCCAGAGCATGACGACAGCCCACCAGAGCATGGACGGTCAACACGTGAACGCCATGGCCGGCGACCGGGGCGTGGACCCCACCCGTCTCGCCGACTACGAGGAAGTGGCGGACGGTCACTTCTACGACCCCGACGCGGAGTACGAGCCCGACCCGGAGTACGCGGCCACGCTCGCCCCCGACGCCGCGCGTCAGCGCCGCGAGCGCATCGGGCCCACCGGTCGCCCCCTGCCGTACTTCCCCATCCCCGGACCGCTGACCGACCACGGCCCGGCCAAGATCATTGCCATGTGCAACCAGAAGGGCGGGGTCGGCAAGACCACCTCGACCATCAACCTGGGCGCGGCGCTGGCCGAGTACGGCCGCCGCGTGCTGCTCGTGGACTTCGACCCGCAGGGCGCGCTGTCCGTCGGGCTCGGAGTGAACCCGATGGAGCTGGACCTGACGGTCTACAACCTGCTCATGGAGCGGGGCATGTCGGCCGACGAGGTGCTGCTGAAGACGGCCGTGCCCAACATGGACCTGCTGCCCAGCAATATCGATTTGTCAGCGGCCGAGGTCCAGCTCGTCAGCGAGGTCGCCCGCGAGTCGACCCTGCAGCGCGCCCTGAAGCCCCTGATGGCCGACTACGACTACATCGTGATCGACTGTCAGCCCTCGCTCGGCCTGCTCACCGTCAACGCCCTGACGGCGGCTCACAAGGTGATCGTCCCCCTGGAGTGCGAGTTCTTCGCGCTGCGCGGCGTGGCGCTGCTGACCGAGACGATCGAGAAGGTCCAGGAGCGGCTCAACCCCGAGCTGGAGCTGGACGGCATCCTCGCCACCATGTACGACTCGCGCACCGTGCACAGCCGCGAGGTCCTCGCGCGCGTCGTCGAGGCGTTCGACGACCACGTCTACCACACCGTCATCGGCCGCACGGTCCGCTTCCCCGAGACCACGGTCGCGGGCGAGCCCATCACCACCTACGCGTCCAACTCCGTCGGCGCCGCCGCCTACCGTCAGCTGGCCAGGGAGGTGCTCGCCCGTTGTCACGCCGAGTGAGCCTGCCCGGCGCCGACGAGCTCTTCCGCACCACCGGAGGGATGGGGCTGCAGTCCTCCTCCCCGCGCCGCAAGGCGAACGGCGAGACGCCGCCGAGGGTGCCGGGACCGGGCGACGCGCCCGACGGCGACCGGGCCGGCAAGGGAGCGGAGGGCCGCGGCCCGGCCA
>KL569504.1:11846-13926 GCA_000715685.1 Streptomyces lilacinus | reverse complement strand
GAGCCCGCCCCGGCCAAGCGCCGCGGCCGGGCCGCGGGCCGCCGGCCCAGCGGCCGCGAGCGCCACGACGAGAAGATCACCGTCTACGTCTCCGCCGAGGAGCTCATGGACCTCGAGCACGCCCGGCTGGTGCTGCGCGGCGAGCACGGCCTCGCCGTCGACCGGGGCCGGATCGTCCGCGAGGCAGTCGCCGTCGTCCTGGCCGACCTGGAGTCCCGCGGCGACGCGAGCATCCTCGTGCGGCGCCTGCGCGGCCGCTGACCGGCTCCGTCGCGCTAGCCTCACTGCCGTACCGAGCCCGCGGGCCGTACGGCCCGTTCCGCCCCGCACGTGATGGACACCGATGCCCGCAGCCGCCCCCTCCCCGGCCCGCCGCCCCCTGGGCCACGGCCCGGGCAGCCCGCCGACCCCGCCCGACGGCGGCGAGGAGAGGGCCGAGGCTCGGGTCGAGGTCGAGGAGCCCGATCCGCAGACATCCGCGGACGACGGACGGTTCACCGTTCGGCTGGACAACTTCGAGGGCCCCTTCGACCTGCTGCTGCAGCTGATCGCCAAGCACAAGCTCGACGTCACCGAGGTGGCCCTGTCCAAGGTCACCGACGAGTTCATGGCGCACCTCCGCGCGATGGGTCCGGACTTCGACCTCGACCAGACCACCGAGTTCCTCGTCGTCGCCGCGACGCTCCTGGACCTCAAGGCCGCCCGGCTGCTGCCCGCCGCCGAGATCGAGGACGAGGCCGACCTCGCCCTGCTCGAGGCCCGCGACCTGCTCTTCGCCCGCCTGCTGCAGTACCGGGCGTACAAGCGGATCGCGGAGATCTTCAGCGAGCGGCTCGCGTACGAGGGCCGCCGCCGTCCCCGTACCGTCGGGCTCGAGCCGCACCACGCGGAGCTGCTGCCCGAAGTCGTCCTCGGGATCGGCCCCGAGCGGCTGGCCGAGCTGGCCGTCAAGGCCATGCGGCCCAGACCCGCGCCGCAGGTCTACGTCGACCACATCCACGCGCCGCTGGTCAGCGTCCGGGAACAGGCCGAGGTCGTGGTGGCCCGGCTGCGCTCGGAGGGACGGACGACTTTCGGCCGGCTCACCGAGGACGCCCCTGACACCCTGACCGTCGTGGCGCGCTTCCTGGCCCTCCTGGAGCTCTACCGCGAGCGCGTGGTCGCCCTGGACCAGGAGGAGGCCCTGGGGGCCCTGACGGTCCTCTGGACGGGCGCGGAGGACACCTCCCCGCTCGTGACGGACGAATTCGACCGGGAACCGGAGACCGAGCCCGAGGAGGGGACGGCGTGAGCGAGGACACGTACGAACGGCAGGACGCCCCCGCGGGTGCGCCCGGGGTCGCGGAGCTCGACCTCAAGCCGGCCCTCGAGGCCGTCCTCATGGTCGTCGACGAGCCCGCCACCGAGGACCACCTCGCCAAGGTCCTCGACCGGCCCCGCCGCGACGTCGCCGCCGCCCTGCGCGAGCTCTCCGCGGAGTACGCGGCCCAGGGCCGCGGCTTCGACCTGCGGGAGATCGCCGGCGGCTGGCGCTTCTTCACCCGCCCCGAGTACGCCGCCGCCGTGGAGGCCTTCGTCCTCGACGGCCAGCAGGCCCGGCTCACCCAGGCCGCGCTGGAGACCCTGGCCGTGGTCGCGTACCGTCAGCCGGTCAGCCGTTCGAGGGTCTCGGCCGTCCGCGGAGTGAACTGCGACGGCGTCATGCGCACCCTCCTCCAGCGAGCTCTGGTGGAGGAGGCGGGGACGGAACCCGAAACAGGTGCGATCCTGTACAGGACGACGAACTACTTCCTGGAGCGGATGGGCCTGCGCGGCCTGGAGGAGCTCCCCGAGCTCGCCCCGTTCCTCCCCGAGGCGGAAGCGGTCGAGGGCGACTCCCCGGAAGGGGTGCCGTCATTCGATCCGGATGCCCCGGACACCGACGCAGACGACAAGACGGAACTTTGATGCGAAGCAGCGGCAGGAACAGCGGAAGCGGCAACCGGGACTACCGGGGCGGCGGCGCCGGCGGTGGCGGACGCTCCGGCGGCTACGGCGGCGGAGGACGTTCGGGCGGTGGCCGCTCCGGTGGCGGGCGCCC
>KL569504.1:8999-11543 GCA_000715685.1 Streptomyces lilacinus | reverse complement strand
CCAGCAGGAGCGCCCGCGCCGGCCGCGCCCCGAGGAGCGCCGCTACGACGTCGGCCCCGACGCCGAGCGCACCCGCGGCGGCGCCACCAGCGGCCGCGCGAGCGGCCCCACGAGCGGCCGCGGCGCGGCGGCCCGCGGCGGCGCCAAGGGCGGCCCCCGCAGGAGCCCCGCGGCCGGCGCCCCCGGGCGCGGCCAGCGGTCCGCCCCGGCCCGCCCCCGCGAGCTCGACGCCAAGATCGAGGAGCGCAACCGCGAGCGGCACAACAAGCCGCAGGTCAAGACGCCCAAGACCTTCGGCGAGCAGGAGGGCGAGCGCCTGCAGAAGGTGCTGGCCCGCGCCGGCATGGGCTCGCGCCGCGCCTGCGAAGAGCTGATCGAGATGGCCCGCGTCGAGGTCAACGGCCAGATCGTCACCGAGCAGGGCCTGCGCGTCGACCCGGAGAAGGACGAGATCAAGGTCGACGGCCTGACCGTCGCCACCCAGTCCTACCTCTTCTTCGCCCTGAACAAGCCCGCCGGCGTCGTCTCCACCATGGAGGACCCCGACGGCCGCCAGTGCCTCGGCGACTACGTCACCAACCGCGAGACCCGGCTCTTCCACGTCGGCCGTCTCGACACGGAGACCGAGGGCATCATCCTGCTCACCAACCACGGCGAGCTGGCCCACCGCCTGACGCACCCCCGCTACGGCGTCCAGAAGACCTACCTCGCCGCCATCACCGGCCCGCTGCCGCGCGACATCGGCAAGCAGCTCAAGAACGGCATCGAGCTCGAGGACGGCTGGGCCCGCGCGGACAACTTCCGCGTCATCCAGCAGACCGGCAAGAACTACCTCGTCGAGGTCACCCTCCACGAGGGCCGCAAGCACATCGTGCGCCGCATGCTCGCCGAGGCCGGCTTCCCCGTCGAGAAGCTCGTCCGCACCGCCTTCGGCCCCATCTCCCTGGGCGACCAGAAGTCCGGTTGGCTGCGCCGCCTGACCAACACGGAGGTCGGGATGCTGATGCGCGAGGTGGACCTCTAGGCCCCTCCGGGGGCGGGCCCGCCCCGCCCCCGCCGCGGTGCCGGACCGGCGGCTACGACCATACGGTCAGCCCCGTCGCCCGGCCCTCCTCGTCGCGCTGGATCTCCATCATCCCGTCGACCGCGTCGCGGGTGATGCGCCCGTACACGTGGGGGAAGAGGGTCCCGGCCGGCACGCCGGGCGGCGGTGCCGGGTCCGCCGCCTCCCAGCGGACCATCACGTCGAGCTTGTGCTCGTCGACGAGCAGCGCCATCAGCGGTCCCGGCACCTCCCGGTAGAAGGCCGTCGCCACGGCCAGCGTGGTCGCCTCGTCGGGGGAGCAATGGACGAAGCCCTCCTCGGAGAGGGACGCGGGGGAGTAGGGGCGGTCGGGCACGGCCAGCCAGTCGTCCAGGGGAACCACATGAAAGATCATGGGAAGGTTCTACCCCGACTAGGCTGGCCCGTGTGAGAACCGCCCTCGTCATCGGAACCGGACTGATCGGCACGTCCGCCGCCCTCGCCCTCGCCGGCCGTGGCGTCCAGGTGCACCTGATGGACCACGACCCGGCCCAGGCGCGCACCGCCGCCGCCCGCGGCGCCGGCACGGACCAGGCGCCCGAGGGGCGCGTGGACCTGGCCGTCGTGGCCGTACCGCCCGCGCACGTCGCCCCGACCCTGGCCGAGGCGATCCGGGGCGGGCTCGCCCGCGCCTATCTCGACGTCGCGAGCGTCAAGGGCGGGCCGCGCCGCGAGCTCGAGGAGCTCGGCTGCGACCTCAGCGGCTATCTGGGCACCCACCCGATGGCCGGCCGCGAGCGCTCCGGGCCGATGGCGGCCACCGCCGACCTCTTCGAGGGCCGGCCGTGGGTGCTGACGCCCACCCACGAGACCGACACCGAGGTCCTCAACCTCGCCCTCGAGCTCGTCGCGCTGTGCCGCGCGGTGCCCGTCGTCATGGACGCCGACGCCCACGACCGGGCCGTCGCGCTCGTCTCGCACACCCCGCAGCTGCTCTCCAGCCTGGTCGCCGCCCGCCTGCGGGACGCCGACGAGACCGCCGTGCGCCTGTGCGGCCAGGGCATCCGCGACGTCACCCGCATCGCCGCCTCCGACCCGCGCATGTGGGTCGACATCCTCTCCGCCAACCCCGGGCCCGTGGCCGACGTCCTCGCCGGCGTCGCCGCCGACCTGGAGGAGACCGTACGGGCCCTGCGCTCCCTGGACTCCGCCGACGAGGAGAAGCGGCTCGACGGCGTGGCAGGCATCGAGGACGTCCTGCGGCGCGGCAACGCCGGCCGCTCCCGGGTGCCGGGCAAGCACGGCGCGGCCCCGGCCACGTACGAGACCGTGACCGTCCTCATCGGCGACCAGCCGGGCGAGCTGGCCCGGATCTTCGCCGACGCCGGGCGGGCGGGCGTCAACATCGAGGACGTCCGCATCGAGCACGCCACCGGTCAGCAGGCCGGCCTGATCCAGCTGATGGTCGAGCCGGGCGCCGTGGCCGCCCTGACCGCGACGCTGCGCGACCGGGGCTGGGC
>KL569504.1:7950-8723 GCA_000715685.1 Streptomyces lilacinus | reverse complement strand
ATGTGTATAAGAGACAGCCTTGGGGGGACGTATATGGATCGTCTCCTCCGCCCCGTGCACTAGGAAGGTGCCTCACACCGTGGAAACCGCCGCCCGGACCGCTCCGGCAGCAGTCATCGTCGGCATCGACGGCCCCTCCGGCACGGGCAAGTCCAGCACCTCCAAGGCCGTCGCCGCCAAGCTCGGCCTGCGCTACCTGGACACCGGCGCCCAGTACCGGGCGATCACCTGGTGGATGCTGAGCAACGGCATCGACGTGAACGACCCGGCCGCCGTCGCCGACGCCGCCGGCAAGCCCGAGATCGTCTCCGGCACCGACCCGTCCGCGCCGACCATCGCGGTCGACGGCGCGGACGCCGCCGGGCCCATCCGCACCCAGCAGGTCACGGCCGCCGTCAGCGCGGTCAGCGCCGTGCCGGAGGTGCGCACCCGGATGACCGAGCTCCAGCGGGCCATCGCCGCCGAGGCGCCGCACGGCATCGTCGTCGAGGGCCGGGACATCGGCACCACCGTCCTCCCGGACGCCGACGTCAAGATCTTCCTCACCGCCTCGCCCGAGGCCCGCGCCGCCCGCCGCAACGGCGAGCTCAAGGGCAAGGAGGCCGGCGACCTGGCCGCGACCCGGGCTGCCCTGATCAAGCGGGACGCCGCCGACTCCGGCCGCAAGACCTCCCCCCTGGCCAAGGCCGCCGACGCGATCGAGGTGGACACCACCGACCTGACGCTGGAGCAGGTCATCGAGTGCGTGGTCACGCTCGTCGAAGAGCGACGCA
>KL569504.1:5426-7716 GCA_000715685.1 Streptomyces lilacinus | reverse complement strand
GCGGAGTGCGACCGAGGGCGCAGAGAAGCGGTCGGCGTGACCGAAAGCGGTGCCGCCGTCGGGCGGCGGATCGGCATCGGCCTGATGTACGGGCTGTGGAAGCCGCGTGTGCTGGGCGCCTGGCGGGTGCCCGTCACGGGGCCCTGCATCATGGCCGTCAACCACACCCACAACATCGACGGCCCGATGCTGATGGGCACCGCGCCCCGGCCCGTGCACTTCCTGATCAAGAAGGAAGCGTTCGTGGGCCCGCTCGGTCCCTTCCTGCGCGGCATCGGCCAGCTCGAGGTCGACCGCACGGGCACCGACCGCGCGGCCGTCACGAGCGCGCTGAAGGTCCTGGAGGACGGCGGCGTGCTCGGCATCTTCCCCGAGGGCACCCGGGGCGAGGGCGACTTCGCCTCCCTGCGCGCGGGCCTGGCCTACTTCGCCGTACGGTCGGGCGCGCCGATCGTGCCGGTGGCGGTGCTCGGCAGCACCGAGCGCCGAAGCCGCGTCATACGCGGGCTGCCCCCGCTGCGCGGCGGGATCGACGTGGTCTTCGGCGACCCCTTCGAGGCGGGCGACGGCAGCGGCCGCCGCACGCGTACGGCCATGGACGAGGCCACCGTCCGCATCCAGCGGCACCTGGGCGCCCACCTGGCGGACGCCAAGCGGCTGACCGGCCGCTGACCGAGACTTTCAGTAGCGGGCCGTAAGGGTCCGCCGATGACGAAGAACGAGGAACGACTTCATGAACGACCAGATCCACTCCGGCGGCGAGCACGAGCACGGTGAGCTTGGCGACGCCGAGTACGCGGAGTTCATGGAGCTCGCGGCGCAGGAGGGCTTCGACGCCGAGGAGGTCGAGGGCGCCCTCGGCGAGGCCGGGCACGGCCCGCTGCCGGTCCTGGCCGTCGTCGGCCGCCCCAACGTCGGCAAGTCGACGCTGGTGAACCGCATCATCGGCCGCCGCGAGGCCGTCGTCGAGGACAAGCCCGGCGTCACCCGCGACCGCGTCACCTACGAGGCCGAGTGGGCCGGCCGCCGCTTCAAGGTCGTCGACACCGGCGGCTGGGAGCAGGACGTCCTCGGCATCGACGCGTCCGTCGCCGCGCAGGCGGAGTACGCGATCGAGGCCGCCGACGCGGTGGTCTTCGTCGTGGACGCCACCGTCGGCGCCACCGACACCGACGAGGCCGTCGTCAAGCTGCTGCGCCGGGCCGGCAAGCCCGTCGTGCTGTGCGCCAACAAGGTCGACGGCCCCTCCTCCGAGGCCGACGCCGCCATGCTGTGGTCGCTGGGCCTCGGCGAGCCGATGCCGGTCTCCGCGCTGCACGGCCGCGGCACCGGCGACATGCTGGACGAGGTGCTCAAGGCCCTGCCCGAGGCCCCCGCCCAGACCTTCGGCAACGTCATCGGCGGCCCGCGCCGCGTCGCGCTGATCGGCCGTCCGAACGTCGGCAAGTCCTCCCTGCTCAACAAGGTCGCCGGCGAGGAGCGCGTCGTCGTCAACGAGCTGGCCGGCACCACCCGCGACCCGGTCGACGAGCTGATCGATCTGGGCGGCAAGACCTGGAAGTTCGTGGACACCGCGGGCATCCGCAAGCGCGTCCACCTCCAGGAGGGCGCGGACTACTACGCCTCCCTGCGCACCGCCGCCGCGGTCGAGAAGGCCGAGGTCGCCGTCGTCCTGATCGACGCGAGCGAGACCATCAGCGTCCAGGACCAGCGCATCATCACGATGGCCGTCGAGGCCGGCCGGGCCATGGTCATCGCCTACAACAAGTGGGACACCCTCGACGAGGAGCGCCGCTACTACCTCGAGCGCGAGATCGAGACCGAGCTCCAGCAGATCGCCTGGGCGCCCCGGGTGAACGTCTCGGCGCAGACCGGCCGCCACATGGAGAAGCTGGTCCCCGCGATCGAGACGGCCCTGGCGGGTTGGGAGACGCGCGTCCCGACCGGGCGGCTCAACGCCTTCCTCGGCGAGCTCGTCGCGGCCCACCCGCACCCGATCCGGGGCGGCAAGCAGCCCCGCATCCTCTTCGGCACCCAGGCCGGCACCAAGCCGCCCCGCTTCGTGCTCTTCGCCTCGGGCTTCCTGGAGGCGGGCTACCGCCGCTTCGTCGAGCGCCGCCTGCGCGAGGAGTTCGGCTTCGAGGGCACGCCCATCCACCTGTCCGTGCGGGTGCGCGAGAAGCGCGGTCGCAAGAAGTAAGTCCCTCTGCGGCATCGTGCATCGTGGCGTCTTCGCCCCGGATCCCCTCCCGTGGGGTCCGGGGCGCCGTCGTGCCGGCGGCTAGAAGCC
>KL569504.1:0-5155 GCA_000715685.1 Streptomyces lilacinus | reverse complement strand
AAGCCGCGGCCGCGGCCGTCCCGCTGGCCCGGCGGCAGCGCGGGGAGCGCACGCTGCCGCCCGTGGTACGTGTCCCAGACCGCGTTGTACCCGGACTGGCCCGGGTACGCCGGGGCGGTGAGCTGGCCGGCGTAGCCGTACCCGCCGCGGTGCGGGCCGAAGGACTTGAAGGTCAGCTCCTCCTCGCCCGAACGATCCCCGGGCAGCGCCCGGAACGAGCGGCGGTACTCGGCGCAGAGAGCGTCGTAGATCGGGGTGACCGAGACGGGGTGGCTCTCCGGGGAGGCTTCGCGGGGTGGCCGCATGCCGGGGATGTGGTTCGGGTACGAGGTCCGCGCTGGTTCGTATGAGTACACATCCCTGCCAACGACCTCGAGGCCCGTCGGATGCGGTCCGGGGCGCGAATGGATGGCGGGGACCATGCCGGCGGGATACGGGACGGGGCGGTGGTCGCGGTCGTCGTTCATGTGCCCGCGAGCGGCATCGAAGCGCCCACCAGGAGCCCGGCGGCCGCCGCCCGGTCCAGTGCCTCGCGCAGCAGGTCCTCCCGGGGCTGCGCGCCGATCGTGCCCACCGGGGCGGCGAAGACCAGCACCCGGCCCGTCTTGTTGACCGCGGCCCGCCACCCGTCGGCGACCTGCATCGCCTGGTGCGCCTGCCACCACGCCTGCGGCGCCGAGCCNGCCGGCCCATGGCCAGCAGCACCGACCAGCCCGGCAGCGGCGCGGGTGCCCGGTCCATGTCGGTCACGGGCGCGAAGCCCTGCTCCATGAGCAGCTGCAGGAAGACGTCGACCGGGCCGCTGGTGCCCGGGCGGGCGATCGCGCTGAGCGGCTCGACCACCAGGGCCGGCTGGACGTCCCCGCCGACCAGGACCAGACCGCTCGTCACCCCGAGCTCGGCCTGCAGCGGCACCTCGGGCTGCCCCGGCCGGACGCCGCCCTCGGCCGTGATGGAGGCGACGGCCCCCTGCAGCTGGTCCTCGGCGACGGGCACCACCTGGGAGGGGATGCAGGCGGCGTGGGCGAAGGCCAGCACCGCCGTCTCCTCGCCGACGAAGAGCACGGTGCTGGTGGGCACCTGACCGGAGTTGCCGGGGGTGCGGCAGGAGGTGCAGTCGTAGACGTCCGGGGCGTTGTCGCCCAGCAGTCGCTCCACTTCTTCGTCGCCGATCTCGGCGCGTACCTCGTCGCTGACATCGAGCATGCGCGGCACGGGGGCTCCTCGAAAAATATGGTGTGGCGCGTGGTGTGGAACGCGGCGCGTGGCGAACCGGGCGGTTCCCGGCTCGTAAGGAAACAACGGATGATCCATGGCATGGGTCACGGTCGGGAAAAGTTCCCGATGCCGGCTACCGATTCGTCATCGCTTGAGGCACGAGTTGGCGATCAAGGCCAACCCCACGACCCGTCCCACGGTCTAACCTCTCAGCAGAGGCGGGCTACCAGGACTGTCCGCGGCACACGGCTGCATGGGGACGAATGCACATCTCATTCCTGATTCACAACGCGTACGGGATCGGCGGCACCATCCGCACCACGTACAACCTCGCGGGCACCCTGGCCGAGCAGCACGACGTGGAGATCGTCTCCGTCTTCCGCCACCGCGAGCAGCCGGTCTTCGCGCCCAGCGGCAAGGTGAGACTGCGTCACCTGGTGGACCTGCGCAAGAACGGCCCCGGCTACGAGGGCGAGGACCCCGAATACCTGCGTCCCGCCGCCGTCTTCCCCGCCACCGAGGGCCGTTACAAGCAGTACAGCGCGCTGACCGACCGGCGGATCGCCGAGCACCTGCGCACCCTGGAGTGCGACGTGGTGGTCGGCACCCGCCCCGGCCTCAACGTGCACATCGCCCGGCAGGCGCGCGGCGGTCAGGTCCGCGTCGGCCAGGAGCACCTGACGCTGAGCACCCACTCCGCGCCGCTCAAGCGCACGCTGCGGGCGCACTATCCGCGCCTGGACGCGGTCACCACCGTCACCGAGGCCGACGCCCGCACGTACCGCGAGCTGATGCGGCTGCCCGGCGTGCGGGTCGAGGCCGTGCCCAACGGCGTGCCCGCCCCGGCCCTCGCCCCCGCCGAGGGCGACGGCAAGTGGGTGATCGCCGCCGGCCGGCTGGCCCCCGCCAAGCGCTACGACGTGCTGATCCGCGCCTTCGGGAAGGTCGTCGCCGAGCGCCCCGACTGGCGACTGCGGATCTACGGCGCCGGCGCCGAACGGGCCAAGCTGCGGGCCCTCATCGACAAGCTCGGCCTCTACAACCACATCTACCTCATGGGTCCCGCCACCCCGCTGGAGCCCGAGTGGGTCAAGGGCTCCATCGGCGCCGTCACCTCCAGCCTGGAGTCCTTCGGCATGACCATCGTCGAGGCGATGCGCTGCGGACTGCCGGTCGTCTCCACCGACTGCCCGCACGGGCCCGGGGAGATCATCGCCGACGGGACCGACGGCCTGCTCGTCCCCGTCGGCAAGCCCGACGCCGTCGCGGCCGGACTGCTGAAGCTGATCAACGACGACGAGCTGCGGCGGCGCATGGGCGCCGCGGCGCTGGAGAGTTCGGCGCGCTTCGACCCCGGCCGGGTCGCCGAGCGCTACGAGACCCTCTTCACCGACCTGCGGGCCCGCGGGGCCCTGCGCGGCTCGCTGCACCGCACCCGCGGCGCCCTGCTCAGCACCGCCTTCCGCGCCAAGGACCGGGGCCGTGCCGCCCTGCGGAAGGCGCGTGCCTCGTGACGCCCCAGGCCGTGCCCGAGAAATCGACCACCACCTCCGAGGAGTGCACCATCGTGTCTGCCCCTCCCCCGGCCTTCGGCGCGGGGAACCCCAGTGCCGACTGCATCGCCGACTCCGCGGGCGGACTCACCTTCGACCTCGACGCCCCGCACGGCACCGATGCCCTCGACGCCGCCGCCCACTGGTCCGGCGCGCTGGTGCTGCGCCGCCGGGGCGGTGACGAGGAGTCGGACGAGGTCCGCCTGCCGCTCGCGCCCAACGGCGAGGGCCGGCTGCGGGCCGTGCTGCCCAGCACGGTCGCCCTGCCGGAGGGCCGCTGGGACGTCCACGTGGCCTGCGGCGAGGAGACCCCGCGGCGCCTGCTGCCGGGCCTGGCCGACCTGCGGTCCCTCGTCGACCGCAGACCCGGCCCCAGCACCTCGCCGCTCGCGGTCCGCATCCCGTACACGACCAAGCACGGCAACCTCTCCCTGCGCAGCTGGCAGCGCGCGCCGCACGCGGAGGCGGGCGACATTTATGTGGGGGACGACGGCGTGACCGCGCACGGCACGCTCTATCGGGTCGAGGACCCGGGGGCGTGGCTCGACGACGCGGTCCTGGAGGCCCGGCTGCGGCGGGACCGGGCGGTCACCGTGACCGCGGCCGTGGCCGGTGAGGGCCAGGACTTCACGGCGACGCTCGACTGGGCCGCGCTGTGCGCGCACTGGGAGGGCGGGCTGGACGTGTGGGACCTGTGGCTGCGCCGTCCCGACGGCTCGGAGGAGGTGCGCATAGCGCGCATCCTCGACGACATCGCCGACAAGCGGCACGTTCTCACCTTCCCGGTGCGGTCTTTCGCTGCCGCGTATGCCCCTGCCCAGGTGAGTCCGTATTACACGGTGGACAACGACCTTTCGGTGCGGATCGAGGAGCGGCCGCCGGTGGGGTAGGCGGGGCGGGGCCCCCACGCGGCGGAGCCGCAAATCGACACAGCCGGGAAGGGGCGGGGTGGGGGCTGAATCCCCCACCCCCCGGTCAGGCCTTAGGCGTCGGCCTCGGCCTTCTTCGCCGTCGCGCGCGTACGCTTCGGCTTCGCCTCGGCCTCGACCACTGCCTCGGCCTTCTTCGCCGTGGCCCGCGTACGCCGCGGCTTCGGCACGCTGGCCGTGGCCTCTGCCGCCTCGACGGGCGCTGCGGCCGTCTTCTTGGCGGCGGTGCGGGTCCGCTTGGGCTTCGCCTCAGCGGCCTCGACCGCCTCGACGGGGGCTTCGGCCTTCTTCGCCGTGCGGGTGCGCTTGGGCTTGGCCTCGGCGGCCTCCGCCGTGTCGACGGCGGCTTCGGCCTTCTTGGCGGTGGCCCGCGTGCGCTTCGGCTTCGCCTCGGCCTCGACGACTGCCTCGGCCTCGACGGCCTTCTTGGCGGTGCGCGTGCGCTTGGGCTTGGCCTCGACGGCCTCCGCCGTGTCGACGACGGCCTCGGCCTTCTTCGCCGCAGCGCGNAGCCGCAAATCGACACAGCCGGGAAGGGGCGGGTCAGGGGAGAGGAGCCCCCGCCGCCTCCGCCCGCACCGTCTCCGGATGGTGGAGGTCGAACGCCGGCGACTCCGACCGGATGCGCGGCAGCGTCGTGAAGTTGTGGCGCGGCGGTGGGCAGGAGGTGGCCCATTCCAGGGAGCGGCCGAAGCCCCAGGGGTCGTCGACCTCGACGGGCCGGCCGTACTTGGCCGTCTTCCAGACGTTGTAGAAGAACGGCAGCGTCGACAGGCCCAGCAGGAACGCCCCGATCGACGACACCGTGTTCAGCGCCGTGAAGCCGTCCGCCGCCAGGTAGTCGGCGTAGCGGCGCGGCATGCCCTCCGCGCCGAGCCAGTGCTGGACCAGGAACGTGAGGTGGAAGCCGGCGAAGAGCGTCCAGAAGTGCACCTTGGCGATGCGCTCGTCCAGCATCTTCCCGGTGAACTTCGGCCACCAGAAGTAGAAGCCGGCGAACGTCGCGAACACCACCGTCCCGAACACCACGTAGTGGAAGTGCGCGACGACGAAGTAGGTGTCCGTGACGTGGAAGTCCAGCGGCGGCGAGGCCAGGATGACGCCCGTCAGGCCGCCGAAGAGGAAGCTGACGAGGAAGCCCACGGCCCACAGCATCGGTGCCTCGAAGGACAGCGAGCCCTGCCACATCGTGCCGATCCAGTTGAAGAACTTCACGCCCGTCGGCACCGCGATGAGGAAGGACATGAAGGAGAAGAAGGGCAGCAGCACCGCCCCGGTGGCGAACATGTGGTGCGCCCAGACCACCACCGACAGGCCCGTGATCGCGATGGTCGCCCCGATCAGCATCGCGTAGCCGAAGATCGGCTTCCGGGAGAAGACCGGGATGATCTCCGTGATGATGCCGAAGAACGGCAGGGCGATGATGTAGACCTCGGGGTGGCCGAAGAACCAGAA
>KL569503.1:30625-34503 GCA_000715685.1 Streptomyces lilacinus | reverse complement strand
GATGTGTATAAGAGACAGGGGTACGCCTCGGGCGGGCAGTGCGGCTCCAGGCCGAGGAGCGGCGGGCACCAGCGGCGCACGGCGAAGCCGAGCTGGGTGTCGAAGTGGTCGGTGCCGGGCGCGGCGGGCGCGTCGGACTCGGTGAGGTACGCCGCGAAGGCCTCGGCGTCGAGGGCGCGGCGGTCCACGCCGTGGCAGTGGTGGTCCACCAGCGGCGGCAGGGCGAGGCCGGTCACGTCAGTACCGCCCCCGGGTCGCGGCCGCGACGTCCGCGGGCGCGACGCCGTCGAAGAGCTTCACCTCTCCCTTGCGGACGGCGAGGATCGCCTCGAACAGCGGGTCGCCGAGCGCGGCGCGCAGCGGGACCGAGCGCGCGAAGTGCTCCACGGCCTCGGCGAGCGAGGACGGCAGGCGGGGCGAGCCGCCCGTCGTCGCCGGGTCGCCGGCCACCGGGGGCGGCAGGGTGCGCCGCTCGTCCATGCCGGCCAGCCCGGCGGCGATGACGGCGCCGGTCACCAGGTACGGATTGGCGGCGGGGTCGAAGCACTTGACCTCGGCGTTGGCGGCGCGGGGGTCGTCCGGGGCGCCGGTGATGAAGCGCAGGGCGGCCTCGCGGTTCTCCAGGCCCCAGCACTGGAAGGCGCCCGCCCAGCGCGACGGCTCGAGGCGCAGGTAGCCGGCGGGCGAGGGGACGCCGACGGCGAGCAGCGCGGGCAGCTCGCCGAGGACGCCGGACAGGAACGCCTCGCACTCCTGGGTCATGCCGTGCGGGCCGGTGCCGCCGCCGCACAGGTTCCGCTCGTCCCGCCACAGGCTCAGGTGCAGGTGGGCGCCGTTGCCCACGCCGCCCGGCTCGACCACGGGCCCGAAGAGGGCGTCCAGTCCGTGCCGGGCGGAGACGGCGCGGATCGTCTCCCGTACGAGGACGGCGAGATCGGCCGCCCCGACGGGGTCCGCGGCGGCGACGGACACCTCGAACTGGCCCGGCGTGAACTCGGGGTGGATCTGCAGCACGGCGACGTCCTGGGCGGCCAGCGCCTCGAGCACGTCGCGGAGGTAGTCGGACAGCTCGACCACCCGCGCCATGCCGTACGCCGGCCCGGCCCCCGCGTACCGCGGCCCGGGGCCCGGGGCGTCGGCGCGGGCGACCACCCACTCGGTCTCGAACCCCATGCTCAGGCGGAGGCCGCGCGCCTCGGCGGCCTCGACCATGCGGCGCGCGAACAGCCGCTGGCACGCGGCGTACGGGCGGCCGTCCTGCTCGTAGCGGTCGGCGGGTGCCCAGGCCCAGCCGGGCTGCGCGGCCAGCACCGTCAGCCGGTCCAGGTCGGGGAAGAGCCGCAGGTCCCCGTCGGGGCCGCCGATGTGACGGCTGGTGACGGAGGAGTCGTCGACGAGGAAGACGTCGAAGGAGGGCGACGCGCCCACGCCCCAGCGGGCGGCGTGCGCGAGCCGGGAGGTGGGGACGGCCTTGACGCGGGTGACGCCCGCGTTGTCCACGAAGGTGAGGGCGACGCCGTGGACGTCCTGCGCGGTGAGCTGCGCGGCCGCCTGCCGGGCCGCCGACTCCGCCCGCTCCCGTTCCGGTCGTGCCACGACGCGCTCCTCACTGCGACGCGGCGTCCGCCGGACGCCCGTCGCCACTCGGTGGATCCGGCCTGTCCCGTATTGCTGTCCCGTCATTACTGCTCCGTATTACACCCCACGCCCCGTCGCGTGCGCGGGGGTTCCCGTCCGATCCGGCGCCGCCCGGCGTGGGCCGGGCGGCGCCGGGCGCGGTCAGCGCAGTGCGGTGAGCGTGGTGAGCGAGGGGTTCGCCGCGACGGTGGCGGGCCGGGTGCCGCAGTACTCGGCCTCGAGCGGGGCGGCGGTGTCGCCGGCCCAGTCGCCGTTGAAGTTGAACGCGGCGGTGTGCCGACCGTCGGGGGTCGCGGAGGCCATGGAGATCGAGCCGTGGATGCCGCCGCCGTGGAACCAGACGGTCTTGCCGCACGACAGGGTGGCGGTGCTGACGCCCAGGCCGTACCGGCCGATGCCGTCCGCCGCCACCGGCACGGTCGTGAGCAGTTCGCGCTGCTGGCGCTCGGGCAGCAGCTCGCCGCGCATCAGCGCGCGGTAGAAGCGGTTGAGGTCGCCCGCGGTGGTGATCATCTCGCCCGCGGCCCAGCCCCAGCTGGGGTTGAGCTCGGTCGCATCGATGATCCTGGGGGAGGGGCCGGTCTCCCCGAGGCTGCTGTACGCGCGACCGGAGGGGTCGGGCATGCGGGGCGAGGTGCCGGGGAAGGTGGTGGCGCGCATGCCGACCCGGCGCAGGACGCGCTTGTCGATCTCCGAGGCGTAGGGACGGCCGGTCACCTTTTCGACGATCATGCCGGCGAGGATGTAGTTGGTGTTGGAGTAGTGCCAGAGCTTGCCGGGCCGCGCGTACGGCTCGTGCTTCATGGCGGTGGCCACGAGCTGTCGGGGCGTGACGGTCTCGAAGCGGTGCTCGGGGAAGCCCGGACCGAGCCTCTTCTGCACGAATTCGGGGTCTTCGGTGTAGTTGTAGATGCCGCTGGTGTGGTTGAGCAACTGACGGATGGTGATCCGGCGGCCGTCGTGGCCGTTGCCGCGAACGACGCCCGGCAGGTGACGGTCGACGGTGTCGTCGATGTCGAGCTTGCCCTCGGCCTCCAACTGCAGGAGGACGACCGACACGAACGCCTTGGTGATGCTGCCGGCTCGGAACCGGTCCTCGGCTCGGCGCTGTTCGCCGGTGGTGCGGTCGGCGACGCCCGCTGTTCCGTTCCACGTGCCGTGCTCGTCCCGGGCCTGCCCCAGCACCCCGGGTACGCCCGCTGTGACCTGGGCCTTCAGCGCGGTGCGGAAGGCGGCGTGCCGGTCCTGTCGGTCCTGCCCGGCGGTCGGCGCGGCGGAGGCCGCGGTGGTGGTGAGGGCGGTGGCGGCCAGGGCGGCCACCAGGGCGCCCGTCAGTGCCCTGCGCGCGGTTCTCGCGGTCATCGATGCCCTGCCTCTCGTGAAGGAAACGGTGGTGGACATCTCCCAGGACTCCGTCAAACGGCCGACCGTTGAGGGCACTTGGGGGAAGGGGTGAGAACCGGCCACGTCCGTCGCGTCCGCTGTGGGTGCGGCGAGGGGCGGGAGGAGTGAGGAGAAACAAGGAGGAGTGGAAATATCACATTCTCCATCGGAATCTCACCCGATCGACGGAATGCGCTGAAGGTTATGGGCCGACTACGGTTGGTTCATGCCGATGTGGGGTCGCGCCGCTGTACTGCAGCCCGTGGTGCGGGCTGTGGTCGCCGTGCTGATCTCCGTGCTGCTGGCGATGTCCGGTTCGGCATCCGCGGGCATGGAGCAGGTCTCCGTCCGCGAGGAGGTCCCCGCCTCCGTCTCCCTGGAGGACGGCTCCTCCGACGAATGCGCCGCGTGCGCACCGGAGCAGCGCATTCCGCGCCCGGGGAGGGTGGGGCGGCCTGCGGGCAGGCGCACGCGCCCGCCGGCCTTCGCGCCTGCCGCCGGAGAGGCCGGGGGGCTCTCCGGTCGGCAGGCGCCGTCCCACTCGGGCGAGGCCGTCGGGCCCGCCCCCGCGCGCCATTCCGTCCTGCGCTGCTGAGCACGGCCACGTCCCGCTCCCGAAGGTCCGGGGGCGGGACGTCGCTGTTTTCCGGCAAGCCGGCAGGTACGACACAGGAGTGACGCCATGCGCATCGACGCTGCGCGCGCTCTCGGCGCCTATGTGCGCGCCGAGGCCTATCGCGCCCATCGCCCCACCCCAGAGCCAGAGCCCGCCCCCGTCGTCGTCGAGGAGCGCCCGGACGTCTCCGTCGGGGTGGAGGCGCCCGGCGGGCTGTCCGACGAGCGGCTGTCCGACGGGT
>KL569503.1:29108-30358 GCA_000715685.1 Streptomyces lilacinus | reverse complement strand
AGATGTGTATAAGAGACAGGACGGGGGTACTCGCCCGGCTGCTCCTGCTGCGTCAGCGGTAGGGGCGGGAAGGCGTACCCCCCCGGCGGGGTGACTTTAAGGTAAGGCTAACCTAATATCCTCTTCGTCCGGGGGAGCGATCCCCCGGACGGATGGCCGACGCCTTTCCCTCGGTCGTTCCCTTGACGACTTTTCACCGCCTTTCACCGCCGGAGCCTTCGATGACCTCACCCCGCCGCTACCTCCTGTCCGCCCCGCGCCGCGCGGTTCAGGCCTTCGCCGCTGTGGGTGCGGCCGCCCTGCTGCTGACCGGCTGCGGCTCGGACTCGGGCTCGGACAAGCCCAAGAACGAGGCGAAGTCCGGCGGCGGCGAGACGCGCGAGGTCAAGGACGCCACCGGCACGGTCGTCAAGGTGCCCGCCCACCCCCAGCGCATCGTGACCCTCACCCAGGAGGACCTCGACGCGGTCCTGGCCCTCGGCCTCAAGCCGGTCGGCATCACCAACGGCCAGGGCCTGAACAAGCCGCCGGCCTACCTCGAGGAGAAGGTCAAGGGCATCAACGTCGTCGGCAACCTGCTGCAGCCGGTGATGGACAAGGTCCTGGCGGCGAAGCCCGACCTGATCCTGGCCGGCGACATGCAGGACCAGCAGGTCCTCAAGCAGCTCCGTGAGATCACCCCCGCCACGCTGGTCACCATGGCCCCGACCGACGACTGGAAGCTGTCCTTCCGGGGCATCGCCAACGCCGTCAACGGCATGGACAAGGCGAACAAGGTCATCGCCGACTACGAGGCCAAGGCCAAGAAGGCCGGCGAGGAGCTCGGCGACAACAAGGGCGCCGAGGTCAGCATCGTCCGCTGGAACCCCGAGGGCCCCAGCTGGATGGAGAAGAAGCAGTTCGCCAGCGGCGTCGCCCTCGACATGGGCCTCAAGCGGCCCAAGACGCAGGACAAGGACGGCAACGCGCACACCCCGCCGCTGAGCCTCGAGAAGATCAGCGAGATCGACGGCGACTGGCTCTTCCTGTCCACCCTCACCTCGGACGGCGAGAAGGCCCTGAAGGACGTCCAGGAGAAGCCGGCGTACAAGGACCTCAACGCGGTCAAGAAGAACCACGCCGTGACCGTGAACGGCTCGGTCTGGTCCACGCGCGGCGGCCCGCTGGCGAGCGATGTCGTCATCGACGACATCGTGAAGGCGCTGAAGAAGTAACGCGAAAGGCCGGACGGGCTGACTTTGTCAGCCCGT
>KL569503.1:26868-28861 GCA_000715685.1 Streptomyces lilacinus | reverse complement strand
TTTGAGGACACCGCGCGTCAGAGCTGGGCGCGCCGCGCGCTCGCGAAGTCCGCGACCGTCCACGCCATCCCCACCGCGCCGTCCACGATGGCCCGCTCCGCCGCCGGCGACACCGCCGCCTCGGCGAACTCCGGCTCGTGCGGCCCGCACGCCCCGCCCGTGATGTCCAGCACCGGATGGATCGACGGCACGACGTGCGAGACGTTCCCCATGTCCGTGCACGCGAACGCGTCCCGCTCCTCCGGCTCCGGACGCCCCAACGCGCGCGCGTTCGCCCGCCACAGCGCTATGAGCTCCGCATCCGTGCGGAAGTCGAGATAGTCCGGCTCCGGCCGGGTGAGCGTCACCTCGCACCCCGTGGCCAGCGCCCCCGCCCGGAAGCACGCCTCCACGCGCTCGCGCAGCTCCCGCAGGTCCTCCGCCGCCGAGGCCCGGATCTCGTACTCGGCACTGGCCCGGTCGGGGATCAGGTTGGGCGCGGTGCCCGCGCTCGTGGTCACCCCGTGCACCTTCCAGTGCGGAGGCAGCTGCTGGCGCAGCAGCCCCAGCGCGACCTGGGCGACCGTCAGGGCGTCGGCGGCGTTGCGGCCCTCGTGGGCGTTGAGGCTGGGGTGGGCCGAGCGCCCCTGGTAGGCGACCGAGAGCGTGCCGAGCGCGAACGAGCGGAACTCGGCCACCTCGAACGGGCACGGGTGCACCATCATCGCGGCGTCCACCCCCTCGAACGCGCCGGCCTCGAGCAGCAGCGCCTTGCCGGCGCCGCGCTCCTCGGCCGGAGTGCCCAGCACGCGGACGGTCAGGCCCAGTTCGTCCGCGTACGGGGTGAGGGCGAGCGCCGCGCCGACGCCGGCCGCCGCGATGAGGTTGTGGCCGCAGGCGTGGCCGAGCCCGGGCAGGGCGTCGTACTCGCAGGCGATGGCCACGGTGACCGGGCCGGAGCCGGCGGTCGCCGAGAAGGCGGTGTCGAGCCCGTACGCGGGGGTCGTGACGGCGAAGCCGTGCTCGCGGAGGACGTCCGCGCACCAGCCCGCCGCGCGGTGCTCGGCGAAGGCCGTCTCCGGGTGCGCGTGGATGCGGCGGCTGAGGGACAGGAGCTCCTCGCGATGAGCGGAAACCCGCTCGCGTACGGCGGTTTTGAGGCTTTCGGCCGCGGTCATGTCCGGCTCCTGTGTCTGGTGGTGTCTCTCGTGGCCCGCAGGTGCGGGGCCACTCTCACAAGCGATCAGAAAATAGCTTAGGCTTACCTAAGCTGACGCACCGGGGGTTACCGGTGTGACCAGGAACGATTGGCCAGATACCGGGAGTCCCCACGCGATGCGTCACCACCAGGTCGAGAATGCCGCCGAACTGCCGCTGCTCGCCGCGCAGTCCGGCATCCTGTACGCCCAGGCTCTCGCCCCCGACAACCCGGTCTACAACACCGGCGACCGCGTGGAGATCGACGGGCCCCTGGACGAGGAGCTGTTCGAGCGGGCCCTGCGCCGGACCGTCGCCGAGGCCGAGACCCTGACCCTGGTGGCCACCGCCGGGGACGGCACCCCCGCCCAGCGGCGCGAGCCCGACCGCGCGTGGCCGCTGCACCGGATCGACCTGCGCACCGCCGAGCGACCGGACGCCGAGGCCGAGGCCTGGACGGCCGCCGACCTCGCCCGGCCCGTCGACCTCACCGAGGGCCCCCTGGTCACCCAGGCCCTCTTCCGCCTCGCCGACGACCGCTACTGGTGGTACCAGCGCGTCCACCACTTCGCCGTCGACGCCTACGCGCTCACTCTGATCGGGCGCCGCGTCGCCGAGGTCTACACCGCCCTCGCCGCCGGCACCGAGCCCGCCCCGAACCCCTTCGGCACCCTGCGCGAACTCGTCGACGACGAGGCCGCCTACCGCGCCGGCGCCCGTCACGCCGCCGACCGCGACTTCTGGCGCGAGCGCCTCGCCGACCGGCCCGAGCCCGTCTCGCTCTCCGACCGGCCCGCCGCCCCGGCCGGCGCCGTCC
>KL569503.1:24512-26647 GCA_000715685.1 Streptomyces lilacinus | reverse complement strand
CCGAGCCCGTCTCGCTCTCCGACCGGCCCGCCGCCCCGGCCGGCGCCGTCCTGCGGCACGCCGCCGAGCTGCCCACCGGCACCCTGACCCGCCTGCAGACGGCCGCCGAGACCGTCAAGGCGACCTGGGCCGAGCTGCTGATCGCCGCCACCGCCGGCTATGTGCACCGCACCACCGGCGCCCAGGACGTCGTCCTCGGCCTGCCGCTGACCAACCGCAGCGGCCGCACCGCGCTGCGCACCCCCGCGATGATGGTCAACGTCATGCCGCTGCGCATCGCCGTACGGCCCCGGGACACCGGCGCCGAACTCCTGCGCCGCGTCGTCCTCGAGGTCCGCGCGGTCCGCCGCCACCAGCGCCACCGCCAGGAGGACCTGCGCCGCGACCTCGGCCTCACCGCCCCCGAACAGCCCCTGTTCGGCCCGATGATCAACATCAAGCCCTTCGAGGGCGACCTCGGCTTCGGCGAGTCGAGGGGCGTGGTGCACAACCTCGCCGCCGGCGCCGTCGACGACCTCGCCGTGGGCATCACCCCGGGGGCCGACGGCTCCGTACGGCTGAGCCTGGACGCCAACCCCGCCCGCTACGACGCCCCCTCGCTCGCCTGGCACGAACACGGCCTGCGCCGCTACCTCGAGGCCCTGGCCGCCCTTCTCCTGGACGACCCCCAGCGGCCCGTCGGCACCATCGACCTGCTGGACGCCGACGAGATCCGCCGCGCCACCGCCGGCCGCACCGAACCGGCCGCCGCCCGCACCCTGCCCGAACTCCTCGCCGAGCAGGCCGTCCGCACCCCCGACGCCGTCGCCGTCCGCGGCGGCTCCGCCGCCCTCACCTTCGCCGAACTCGACTCCGCCGCCAACCGCCTGGCCCACGAACTGCGGGCTGTCGGCGTCCGGGCGGGCACGCCCGTCGCGCTCGCCCTGCCCCGCGGCACGGACACCGTCGTCGCCCTCTTCGCCGTGCTCAAGGCGGGCGGCGTCTGCCAGTCGCTCGACCTCGGACACCCCGCACAGCGCATCGCCGCCGTCCTCGACGACACCCGCCCCGGCTGCGTCGTCGGCACGGCCGACGCCGTGCGCTCCCTGCCGGAACACGACCTCCCCGTCCTGCTCCTCGACGACCCGGCCACCCGCGCCCGCGTCGCCGCCCGGCCCGGCACGGCTCCCGCCGCCCCCGCCCCGACCAGGCGGCGTACATCATCCACACCTCCGGCTCCACCGGCCGCCCCAAGGGCGTCCTCGTCACCCACGCCTCCCTCGCCAACCTCCACGCCGGACACGGCACCGACCACATCGCCCCCGCCGTGGCCCGCACCGGCCGGGACCGGCTGCGGATCGCCCACAGCGCCTCCTTCGCCTTCGACGCCTCCTGGGACCCCGTCATCTGGATGGTCCACGGCCACGAGCTCCACCTCCTGGACGACGCCGCCTACCGCGACCCGGCCGCGCTGACCGCCTACATCGACGAGCACCGCGTCGACTACCTCGACGCCACCCCCTCCTACGTCGACGCCCTCGTCGCCGAGGGCCTCCTCGACGAGGGACGGCACCGCCCCGCCCTCGTCGTCGTCGGCGGCGAGGCCGTGCCCGACGCGCTGTGGCGGCGCCTGGCCGACACCGAGGGCCTGACCCCCATCAACCTCTACGGCCCCACCGAGACCACCGTCGACGCCTACTACTGGCTGCCCGGCGCCACCTCCGACGCCGCCCCCGTCGGCCGGCCCGTGCGCGGCTCACGGGCGTACGTCCTGGACTCCTCCCTCCGCCCGACCGCGCCCGGCGTCACCGGCGAGCTCTACATCGCCGGCGCCTGCCTGGCCGCCGGCTACGTCGGCCGCCCCGACCTGACCGCCGAGCGCTTCACCGCCGACCCCTTCGGCGCCCTGCACGGCGAACCCGGCGCCCGGATGTACCGCACCGGCGACCTCGTGCGCCGCCGCCCCGACGGCACCCTGGAATTCCTCGGCCGCGCCGACGACCAGGTCAAGATCCGCGGCTTCCGCGTCGAACTCGGCGAGATCCAGGCCGCGCTGACCGCACACCCGGCCGTCGCCCAAGCCGCCGTGATCGCCCGCGACTCCGCCACCGGCAAGCGCCTCCTCGGCTACGTCGTGCCCTGTCTCTTATACACAT
>KL569503.1:22013-24286 GCA_000715685.1 Streptomyces lilacinus | reverse complement strand
CCGACGCACTGCGCGCCCACCTCGCCGAGCGGCTGCCCGACCACATGGTGCCCAGCGCGATCCTGGCCCTCGCCGCCCTGCCCCGCACGGCCAACGACAAGCTCGACGTCCGTGCCCTGCCCGACCCCGACCCGACGGCCGGCCCGTCGGCCGCCGCCGGCGGGCACAGCGGACCCCGCACCCCGCACGAGGAGATCCTCTGCGGCCTCTTCGCCACCGTGCTCGGCCTGGGCACCGCCCCGGCACCGCACGCGAGCCTCTTCGACCTCGGCGGTCACTCCCTGACAGCGGGCCGCGTGGCCGCCCGTATTCGGGAAGCCTTCGGCGTCACCGTCAGTCTCGCCGACGTCTTCCGCAACCCCACCCCCGCCGCCCTCGCCGCCCTGCTGTGCGAGGCACCGACGGGCGAGGGCGAGGACCGGCCCGCGCTCCTGCCCGTGCCCCGCACCGAGCGCATGCCGCTCTCCCCGGCGCAGAAGCGCCTGTGGTTCATGCACCGACTCGAAGGTCCCAGCCCCACCTACAACATCCCCCTCGTCCTGACCCTCACCGGACCGCTCGACCGGGACGCGCTGCAGCAGGCCCTGAACGACCTGACGCACGCCCACGAGACACTCAGGACCGTATACCCGGCCACTGACAACGAGCCCTACCAGCGCATTCTCACCGCGGAGGAGGCAACTCCCCGCCTGCGCACGGAACCCCTGCGCGCCGACCTCACCCGGGCCGTGCGCCACTGCTTCGACCTCGCCGCCGAACCCCCGCTGAGAGTCACGCTGTTCAGCGACGGAGGCGACGAGCACACCCTGCTCCTCCTCCTGCACCACATCGCCGGCGACGGCGCCTCCACCACCCCCCTCGCCCGCGACCTCGCCACCGCCTACACCGCCCGCGCCGCCGGCCGCGCCCCCCACCTGCCGCACCGGCCCGTCCAGTACACCGACCACACCGCCTGGCAGCAGCGACTCCTCGGCACCGCCGAAGAGCCCACGCCGCTCGCCGAGCGTCAGCTCGCGCACTGGAAGAAGGCCCTCGCCGGCCTCCCCGACCAGCTCGAACTCCCCACCGACCGGCCGCGTCCCGCCGTCGCGTCGTACGAGGGCGACACCGTCCCCTTCCACCTCGACGCCACCGCCCACGCCGCCCTCGAGCAGCTCACCCGCACCACCGGCACCAGCGTCTTCATGGCCGTCCAGGCCGCCCTCGCGGCCCTCCTCACCCGCTACGGCTGCGGCACCGACATCCCCCTCGGCACCCCCGTCGCCGGCCGGGACGACGACACCACCGCCGACCTCGTCGGCTTCTTCGTCAACACCTTGGTCCTGCGCACCGACACGTCCGGCGCCCCCACCTTCCGTACGCTCCTCGACCGCGTCCGCGCCACCACGCTGGCCGCCCACGAACACGCCGACCTGCCCTTCGACCGGCTCGTCGAGGAGCTCAACCCGCCCCGCTCGCTCGCCCGCCACCCCCTCTTCCAGGTGATGCTGGCCTGGCAGTCGATGCCCGACACCGAGTTCGCCATGGGCCCGGGACTCGGCGCCCGCATCGGCGCCGTCCCGTCCGGCACCGCCAAGTTCGACCTCACCCTCAACGCGGGGGAGCGGCCCGGCGGCGGCATATCCGGCTTCCTCGAGTACCGCACCGACCTCTTCGACGCCGGCACGGCGGAACGTCTCTCCACCCACCTCGCCCGCCTGCTCACCGCGGCCGCCGCCGCGCCCGACACCCCCGTCGGCCTCCTTCCGCTCCTCGACGAGGACGAGCTGCACCGCTCCCTCGTCGAGTGGAACGCCGGCACGACCGTCCCGCCCACCGACCGGCGCACCCTCGTCGAGCTCTGCGAGGACGCCGCCCGTCGTCACCCCGACCGCACGGCCGTGACCTGCGACGGCGCCTCCCTCACCTACGCCGAGCTGTCCGCCCGCGCCAACCGCCTGGCCCGGCTGCTCGCCGCCCGCGGCATCGGCCCGGGCGCCGTCGTCGCCCTCGCCCTGCCCCGCTCGCTCGAGCTCGTCACCGGCCTGCTGGCCGTCGCCAAGTCCGGGGCCGCCTACCTCCCGATGGACCCCGACTACCCGGCCGACCGCCTGGCCTACATGCTCGCCGACGCCGCGCCGGCCGCCGTCGTCACCGACACCGCGACCGCCGCCCGCATCCCGGCACACGACCTGCCGGTCGTCCTCGTCGACGGCACCGAGGCCGACGCGTACGCACCCACGGACCTCACCGACGCCGAGCGCACCCGCCCCCAGCGCCCCGGCGACGTCGCG
>KL569503.1:18072-21721 GCA_000715685.1 Streptomyces lilacinus | reverse complement strand
TCTCCGCCACCGACCACTGGTTCGGCTTCGACGAGAACGACGTCTGGACGCTCTTCCACTCCTACGCCTTCGACTTCTCGGTGTGGGAGATGTGGGGCGCCCTCCTGCACGGCGGCCGGCTCGTCGTCGTCCCCCACCTCGTCAGCCGCGACCCGGCGGCCTTCCTCGGCCTGCTCGCTCGCGAGCGCGTGACGGTCCTCAACCAGACGCCGTCCGCCTTCTACCAGCTCATGGCCGCGGACCGGGAGAACCCCGGCCACGCCCTGGCCCTGCGCTACGTCGTCTTCGGCGGCGAGGCCCTCGAACTCGGGCGCCTGGACGACTGGTACGACCGCCACGCGGACGACGCCCCCACGCTCGTCAACATGTACGGCATCACCGAGACCACCGTGCACGTCTCCTACGTCGCGCTGGACCGGAAGACCGCCGCCGCCGGCACCTCCAGCACCATCGGCGTCAACATCCCCGACCTGCGCGTCTACGTCCTCGATGAGTACCTCCGACCCGTACCGCCCGGCGTCACCGGCGAGATGTACGTCGCCGGCGAGGGCCTGGCCCGCGGCTACCTGGGCCGCCACGCGCTGACGGCGGAACGATTCGTCGCCGACCCCTTCGCCCACCTCTTCGGCGAGCGCGGCCGCCGCATGTACCGCTCCGGCGACCTCGCCCGCCGCCGACCCGACGGCACCCTCGAGTACTTCGGGCGCGCCGACCACCAGGTGAAGATCCGCGGCTTCCGCATCGAGCTCGGCGAGATCGAGGCCGTCCTCGCCGAGCACCCCGACGTCGCCGACGCGGCCGTCGTCGTCCGCGAGGACACCCCGGGCGACAAACGCCTCGTCGCCTACGCCGTCCCGGCCCGCGAGACGACCCCGGCCGCGCTGCGCGAGCACGCCGCGACCGAACTCCCCGTCCACATGGTCCCCTCGGCCGTCGTCCTCCTCGACCGGCTCCCCCTGACCGCCAACGGAAAGCTCGACCGCAAGGCCCTCCCGGCCCCGGACCTCGCCGCCGCCGTCACCGGGGGCCGCGCCCCGCGCGGCCCCCGCGAGGAACAGCTCTGCGCGATCTTCGCGGACGTCCTCGGCCTGCCCCGGGTCGGCGTGGACGACAACTTCTTCGACCTCGGCGGCCACTCGCTGCTCGCCGTGCGCCTCGCCGGCCGCGTCAAGGCCGCCCTCGGCGCCGACGTCGGCATCGGCACGATCTTCCAGGCACCCACCGTGGCCGCCCTCGACGCCGCCCTCGACGCGGCCGAGCGCACGGACGCGCTCGACGTCCTGCTGCCCCTGCGCCCGGCGGGCGACGGCGACAAGGCGCCGCTGTACTGCGTCCACCCCGCCGGCGGTCTCAGCTGGTGCTACGCCGGACTGATCCGCCACCTCCCCGCCGACGTGCCCATCTACGGCCTCCAGGCCCAGGGCGTCGGCCCGGCCACCGCCGCCGAGCCGCTGCCCGGCACCCTGGAGGACCTGGCCGCGCACTACGTCGACCGGCTCCGCGAGGTCCAGCCCCAGGGCCCGTACCGCCTGATGGGCTGGTCCACCGGCGGCATCATCGCCCACGCCATGGCCACCCGCCTGCAGGACCTCGGTGCCGAGGTCGAGCTGCTCGCCATCCTCGACGCCTACCCCGCCGAGGGCTTCCGCGAGCTGCCCGTCCCCGACCAGGCCGAGGCGCTGGAGGCCCTGCTCGCCATGGGCGGCTACGGACCCGACAGCCTCGAGGGCAAGCCCTTCGAACTCGCCCACGTCACCGAGGTGCTGCGCCGCGAGGGCTCCCCGCTGGCCAGCCTCGACGAGGCCACCATCGAGGCCCTCAACCGCACCTACATCAACACCAACCTCCTGGTGCGCGCCTTCGACCACCGCGTCTTCGACGGCGACGTGCTCTTCTTCCGGGCCACCGTCGACACCATCGACGACACCCTCACCCCGGAGACCTGGACCCCCTACGTGACCGGGCGGATCGACAACACGAACGTCGCCTGCTCGCACAAGGACATGACCCTGCCCGCACCGATCGCGCACATCGCGAGCGTGATCGCCGACCGACTGCAGAACCTGCGGAACCTGGAGAACTGACCCCATGAGCGACGCACCCGCCAACCCCTTCGACGGCGACGGGGAGTTCCTCGTCCTCGTCAACGCCGAGGGACAGCACAGCCTCTGGCCGGACTTCGCCGCCGTGCCCGAGGGCTGGAGCATCGCCCACGGCCCCTGCGAGCGACAGCCCGCCCTCGACTGGATCACGGCGGACTGGACCGACCTGACCCCGGCCGCCGACCGGTGACTCGTATACCGCCGCGCATCGCCGTCGTGCTCGTCTACACGGCGGCGATGTGCATGAACGGGCTCGACTCCACCGTCGTCAACCCCGCGCTGCTCACCATCGCCCGGGACTTCGGCGAACCGGTCTCGGCCGCCAACACCGTCGAGGTCGCCTTCCTCGTCGCTCTCGCCGTCGCCCTGCCCGTCGCGGGCTGGCTCGGCGACCGCTGCGGGACGAAGAAGGTCTTCCTCGGCGCCCTCGCCGTCTTCACCGCCGCCTCCGCCGCCTGCGGGCTCGCCCAGGACCTGCCCGTCCTGGTGCTCGCGCGCGTCGTGCAGGGCATCGCGGGCGGGCTGCTGACGCCGGTGGGGATGACGCTGCTGTTCCGTACGTTCCCGCCGCACGAGCGGATGAAGCTGTCGAAGGTGCTCATCGTGCCGACGGCGCTGATGCCCGCCCTCGGTCCGCCGTTGGGCGGCTTCCTCACCGAGCACCTGTCCTGGCACTGGCTGTTCTTCGTCAACGTGCCGATCGGTGCGGCGGCGGTGCTGCTGGGCGTGCTCGGCGTCCCGGAGAAGGTGGAGGGCGTCGACGGCGCCTTCGACCGCACGGGCTTCCTCCTCGCCACCCCCGCCCTCGGCCTGCTCACCTACGCCCTGGGCTTCGGCCCGACGCACGGCTGGACGTCACCGGCCGTCGCGGTGAGCGGACCGCTCGGCCTGGCCCTCCTGGTGGCGGGCGTCGTCCACCTGCGGAGGGCGACGACCCCTCTGCTGGAGCTGAAGCTGCTCGGCGACCGGGTGTTCGCCTCCGCCACCCTGCTGGCCCTGGTGACCTCGGCCGGCCTGATGGGGGTCCTCTTCGCCTTCCCGCTGCTCTACCAGGCGGCCCTCGGGGCCTCCGCCCTGGACGCGGGGCTGTCCGTCTTCCCCGAGGCGGTGGGCCTGATGCTCGCCTCCCAGGCCGTCGACCGCCTGCTGCCCCGGCTGGGCCCGCGGCTGCTGGCCGCGCCCGCGCTGGTCCTCGCGACAGCGGTCTTCGCGACCCTCGCCGTGCCCGGCGTCGCGGAGAACGCCTGGGCCGTACGGGCGCTGATGTTCTGCGTCGGCCTGGTACTCGGCACGGCCGTCCTCACCGTCCAGATCGCCGGTTTCGCGGACGTGCCGCCGCCGGCCATGGGCCAGGCGATGGGGCTGTTCACCATCGTGCGCACGCTCGGCGGCGCGCTCGGCATCGCGGCCGTCGCCGCCGTCCTCGCGGCGGCGGGCGAGTCGGGTACGCACGGTGACGCGGCCCCGGGGCCGTACCGGACGGCGATCCTGGTCACGGCCGCTCTGGTGGCCCTCGGCACGCTGTGCGCGCTGCGGCTGCCGAAGGA
>KL569503.1:16475-17813 GCA_000715685.1 Streptomyces lilacinus | reverse complement strand
ACCGAAGGAGGCGCCGGCCCCGCCGCCGTTCGACGACGAGGCGGCGGAGGAGTCAGTCCCGGCCTGACACCCGGTCCGACATCCGGCTCGAGAGCAGTTCGACGAGTCCGACGGCGAGCCCGCCGCGCCAGCAGGCGTAGTCGTGGCCGCCGTTGAACTCGTCGTAGGCCACGTCGTAGCCGCGGGCCTCGAGGACATTGCGCAGATGCCGGTTCTGCGGCAGCAGCATCCACTCCTGGAGGCCCACCTCGAGGTGGAAACGCACCGGCAACCGCTCGCTCGTCGCGTACTGCCGAGTGAGCCACTCGCTGCCGCTGTCGAACTCGGTGCCGTCCGGCCACCAGAAGGATCCCGACTGCGACAGCGCGTTCCCGAACCGCTCCGGCCGCCGGAAGGCGGCGAACGCCGCCGTGAGCCCGCCGGCGCTCTGCCCCGCCACGACCGTGCGCGCCGGGTCCTCCGTCACGCCGTACGCGCGGGCGGCCCACGGCAGCAGCACGTCCGCCATCCAGTCGACGAAATCCGCGCTGCAGCTCAGGTCCGCCATGCGGCGGTCGCGGCCCATGGTCTCCACCATGAGGGTGACGGTGGGCGGTATCCGGCCGTCGTGGTGGAGGTTGTCCATCGTCGCGCCGAAGTCCAGGACCGGGCCCCACATCTCGCCGTCGAGCAGGACGGCGACGGCGTACGAGTCGCCACCGGCGGAGCGGTGACCGGCGGGGAGACGGACGCCGATCCGCCGGCCGTCGACCTCCGCGTCGATCCGTTCACCGCGCGGCACGGATGCGCGGGCGGCGGCCCAGGGCTGTACGGGCGCGTCGGGGAGCTCCATCACGGAGGACGGGTTCCGGCCGTCGCGGGACGGCAGCAGGGGCCCCGCGGCGAGCGGGTCGGGCACGGCCTCGTCGAGCACGCGCAGCCAGCTGCGGCGGTCGGTGCGCAGGGCGTCCTCGCGGGAGCCGCGGTGCACGGAGAACTGGTACGACGCCCGGTGGTCGGCCCGCAGCCGGTGGCTGATGGCCCACACGTCGGTGCCGGGCACCTTTGTCATGAGGTGTGGGGTCAGGTCGCGGGCGTGCCGGTCCTTGTCGGTGACGGTGTGGAGGAGGGCGAGGACGTCGGTGGCGGGGGCGGCGGGGTCGTCACGCCAGAGGAAGGTGACGAGGCGGTACGCCGGGTCGGCGTCGGGGTCGGGCTCGACGAGGGGCGTACCGGTGCGCTGGGCGCGCGCCCAGAAGGTCTTGACGGCGCCGGGTTCGCCGGCGGCTGCGGCCAGCTCGCGCAGTATCGGGCTCTGCGTGTCCATGTGACTTCCTTTCGGTGGCATATCCAGCCCGT
>KL569503.1:10074-16168 GCA_000715685.1 Streptomyces lilacinus | reverse complement strand
GGGGTCCGGGGCGGAGCCCCGGTTACGGGAGGGGGCGGGTGGGGGAAGAACCGCCGGAGGCCTAAACCCGCGTCGCCGCCGACCGCCCCAGCAGCACCCACAGCAGGAACGGTCCGCCAAGAACCGTCGTGACAATGCCCACCGGCACCTCCACCCCGTCGAAGACGATCCGCCCCACCGTGTCCGCCAAAACAATCAGCACGGCCCCCGTGAACATCGACCCCAGCACCGGCACCCGCAGCGGCCCCGCCAGCCGCCCCGCGACGACCGGTGCCGCCAGCGCCACGAAGCCCACCGGCCCGCAGATACCGACCGCCAGGCCCGCCAGCCCCACCGCGAGCAGCAGGCACAGCATCCGCACCCGCCCCGGCGCCACGCCCAGTGAGGACGCCGTGGAGTCGTCGAAGCGCAGCACGTTGAGCTGTCGGGCGACGACGAGCGCGAGCGGGACGAGCACCGCGAGGCCGATGAGGACGGGGACGGCGACCTCGTAGCCGCGGCCGTTGAGGCTGCCGGAGGTCCATACGTAGAGGGAGCTCGCCGAGCTGAGGGAGCGGCGGGAGAGCACGACCTGGGTGACGGCCGAGGCGAGGGCCGACATGGCCAGGCCCACGACCAGGACGCGGTAGCCGCGCTGCCCGAGGCCGCCGGAGACGGCGGTCACGACGAGCACGGCCACGAGGGCGCCCACGGGCCCCGCCCACCAGGCGCCGAACGTGCCGGTGAGCGTCGTGGAGAGGAGGACGGCCGCGGTGGCGCCGTCGTTGACGCCGAGCAGTTCGGGGGTGGCGAGGCGGTTGCGGGCGAGGGTCTGGGTGAGGCAACCGGCGAGCCCCAGGGCCGCTCCGGCGGTGAGGCCGGCGACGATCCGGCCGAGCCGGAACTTCTGCACCAGCAGGACGTCGAAGCGGTCGCCGGAGCCGAAGACGGCGTTGAAGGTCCGGCCGAGGCCCATCTCGCTCTGGCCGGCGTACGCGGACCAGACGACGGCGGCGACGAGCAGCGCGGCGAGGGCGAGCGCGGCGAGCGCGGCCCGGCGCGGCAGCAGCACCGACAGCGCGCCGCCGCGCAGGACGAGGCTGTCGGCCCGCTCCTTGCGCTGTCGGAGCGGCCGCGGCGACGGGAGGGCGAAGCGCCGCTTCGGCGGTGCGCCCTCCTCGGTGGCGGGGTCGGTCATGCCCATCGCGCCGAGCCGTCGGGAGCGGACGATGCCGATGAGAACGGGTGCGCCGATGAGGGCGATGACGACGGAGACCGGCGCCTCGAACGGCCGGGAGACGACCCTGGCCAGGACGTCCGCGCCGGTCAGCACGCCGGCGCCGATGAGTCCGGCGAGGACGATCTGGGCGGTGAGGCGGGGCCCGGTGATCGCCCGGGCGAGGAACCCGGCGAGCAGGCCGAGGAAGGAGATGGGCCCGACCAGCGCGACGGCGGAGGCGGTGAGCAGGGTGACCGCCACCGCCACCACGACGCGGATGAGCGAGGGCCGGTGGCCCAGCCCCCGGGCGAGGTCGTCGCCGAGGGCCAGCGCGGACAGCGGTCGGGCGACGAGCAGCGCCACGAGGAAGCCGAGGGCGAGCACGGGCAGCAGGCTCACCAGCTTGTCGTGGCCCTCGACGCCGGCGAGGGAGCCGAGCACCCAGAAGCGGAAGCGGTCGTAGGTCTCGGCGGAGTTGACGACGATGACGCTGGTGACGCCGCCGAAGGTGGCACCCAGCGCGGAGCCGGCCAGGACCAGCCGCATCGGCGATCCGCCGCCGCGCCGCCCGGCGATGAGCAGGACGAGTCCGCTGGCGACGATGGCACCGCCGAAGGCCCACAGCAGATGGCCGTAGCCGCTCTGCACGCCGAGGAAGGCGATGCCGACGACGACGCCGAGCGAGGCGCCCGCGTTGACGCCGAGCAGGCCGGTCTCGGCGAGGGGGTTGCGGGTGACGGCCTGGAGCAGGCTGCCGGAGGTGCCGAGCGCGGCGCCGACGAGCAGTGCGGTCAGCGTGCGCGGGATGCGCAGGTCGCCGACGACGAGGGACAGGCGGGCGTCGGCGCGGGCGCCGTCGCGGCCGAGCAGGTAGTCCAGGACGTCGCCGGGGCCGACCTCGCCGGCGCCGACGGACAGGGAGAGGGCGGCGAGCACGAGGACGGCCAGGAGCAGGCAGAAGGAACCGGCGAGAAGGGTCCGGCGGCCGTGCGAGGGCCCGGGAAGGGCCTGGTCGGCGGCGGCTTCCGCCTCGGTGTCCACGTGCGACAGAGTCATAAGGTAAGGCTAGCCTAATGATATGTGAGGCCCGGTCGCCCGGAGGCCTGGCGCCGCCTCACCGGCGTCCGCATGCGGGTGCCGGCATGCGTATAGGGATGTACCGCCATAAAGTGGTCATGCTCTGCCGTCACCCCCTCGCCGTGGAGAGACGCATGCCCAGCCACACGCTCAAGGACAAGGTCGTCGTCATCGGGGGTGCGTCGAGGAACCTCGGCAGCCTCATCGCGAAGGAGGTCGGCGCGGACGGGGCGAAGGTCGTCGTCCACTACAACAGCCCCTCATCCAAGGAGGCGGCCCAGCAGACCGCGGCCGCCGTCAGGTCGGCCGGCGGCGAGGCGGTGGTCCACGAGGCGGACCTCACCCAGGTCGCCGAGGTGGAGGGGCTGTTCGAGGTGGCGGTCGGCGCCTTCGACAGGGTCGACTGCATGGTGAACACCGCCGGCATGGTGATCAAGAAGCCGATGACCCAGGTCACCGAGGAGGAGTACGACAGGATGTTCGCCGTCAACTCCAAGGCGGCGTACTTCATGATGCAGGAAGCCGCCCGGCGGCTCGAGGACGGCGGGAAGATCATCACCATCGTGACCTCGCTGCTCGCCGCCTACACCGGCCTGTACTCCGTCTACGCCGGCAGCAAGGCCCCGGTCGAGCACTTCACCCGGGCCCTGTCGAAGGAGCTCTTCGGCCGCAACATCTCCGTCAACAACATCGCCCCCGGCCCGATGGACACCCCCTTCTTCTACCCGGCCGAGACCGACGACTCCGTCGCGTACCACAAGTCCTCCGCCATGAACGGCGAGCTGACCAAGATCGAGGACATCGTGCCGTACGTGAAGTTCCTGCTCACGGACGGCTGGTGGCTCAACGGCCAGACCCTCTTCATCAACGGCGGCTACACCACCCGCTGACGCGCGGACTGTTCATATTCGCCGCACGCCGAAACAAGGAGACGTCTCCCGACGCACGCCCGCACGCTGGGGGCGCACCACCACCCAGCGACGAGCGTGCGACGACACGAGGAGACAGCCATGCGATTGAGGCGTACGGCAAGAGCGGCGGGGCTCGCCACGGCGACCGCGCTCCTGGGCTTCGGGGGCATCGCGACCCAGGCCCAGGCGTCCGCGCACACTTCGGCTCCGACGATCCAGCGGTACGAGTGCCGTTACACGCCCGACGAGCCCGAGCTCTCGCTGGGCAGCCGTGGTGTTGCCGTCAAGCAGGCCCAGTGCCAGCTGGACAGCGTGCTGGACCGGCACGTCAAGGTGGACGGGAAGTTCGGACCCGACACGGAGAGCGCGACCAAGGCCTTCCAGCAGTGTGCCGGCCTTGCCCGAGACGGCATCATCGGCGAGAACACCTGGAGAGAACTGAACTACTGGTGGCTGAACGACATCGACTGCCACAGGTAGACCGCACCCCCCCCACAAAGCGGAAGCGGAACGCACACGGCGCGCCGATCCCCCCGGCGCGCCGCCCCTACGACCCCACCGCCACCGCCCTCGCACTCCGCCCCGCCCCCGCCGCCTCCGCCCCCTCCGCCGCGAACAGCCGCACCACCGGCGGAACGACGTAGCGCGGCTCCCCGAACTCGGGCCCGTCGACCACCTCCAGCAGGTGGCCGTCCATGAGGTCGCCGAGGATCCGGTGGACCCGCGCCGTGCCGCACCCCAGCAGCACGGCCGCGTCCCGCAGGTCGAAGTCCGGGGTGCGGGCGGCGAGCCGGCGCAGGGCCCCCTGTGCGCGGTCGTCCAGCAGGCCGAACGCCGCCGCCATCGCGGCACGTACCGTCAGGTCGCCCGAGCTCAGCTCCCGCAGTCGGGTGCGCGGATCGCCGAGTACCTCCTCGACCAGGGTCCGTATCGTCCAGTGCGGCCGGGCCAGCAGCCGGCAGCCGACGACCCGCAGTGCCAGCGGGACGCGCCCGCACAGCTCGGCCACCAGCGCCGCGTCCGCGCGCGCCGCGCGCACCCGCTCCTCGCCGATCATCCGGGCGAGGAAGTCCAGCGACTCCTCCCGGCTGAAGGCGCCGGCCACGACGTACTGCGCGCCCGGCAGCGCGGTCAGCCGGCGCCGGCACGTGGCGATCACGGCGGAGCCGCCGACCGCCGGGCACGCGCAGCGGACCTGGCCCTCGGCGACGGCGTCGTCGAGGACGATCAGTACGCGCCGCCGGGCGAGCACGGCCCGCAGCCGGGCGCTCGCCTCCTCGGGGGAGCCGATTCCAGGCGTCAGGGCGCCCAGTGAATGAAGGATCCTGCGCACGACGTCGGCGGGGCGCAGTACGGGGCCGCCGGCCGGGGCGAGTTCGACGAAGATCTGGCCGTCGGGGAAGCCGTCCCGACAGCGGTGGGCGGCGTGCACGGCCAGGGCCGTCTTGCCGGCGCCGGGATGACCCGCGATCAGCGTCAGTCGTGCCGGCCGCGGCGCGGCGGTCGGGGACAGCAGCTCCTCGAGCCGGCGCAGTTCCGCCGTGCGCGCGGTGAAGTCGGCCGTGTCCGGCGGCAGCTCGCACGGAATGCCGCCGTCGGCCGGGCGCCCGACCGGTCGCGCCCCCGCGCGCTCCGGCGCGAGGCGGGCGGCCACGGCCGCTTCCACGAGCCCCCCGGCGGCTCCCGCCTCCGTGTCCCCGCCGGCCCGTTCGCGGCCGAGGGTCAGGGCCCCGGCGAGCAGTTCCACGGACTTGCGCTGGGGGCGGCTCGTCCGGCCGCGCTCCAGGTCGCTGATGGCGCGCACGCTCAGCGTCGACGCGCGGGCCAGATCCTCCTGCGTCATGCCCGCCGAGAGCCGGCAGCGGCGCAGCAGCGGCCCGAACGCGCATCCCTCGGCCCCGTCCAGCAACGTCATTCCCCCTCGGGCCAACGGCCTCCCCACGGCCGGCCTTCCCCAGCGTAGGACTCTCGTGCCGACGGTCAAGATGCCCCCTACCGCCCACGGCGTCCGCTATGGCGCACCATGCGCCCGCCGGATTCGGCCGTGCGCCCTCCGGCAGTTCCGGCGCGCTCCCCACGGCCCACCGGAAGCCGACCGGCAGTCCGCCGGCGAACACCGCGCCACGCGTTGCGGCCCCCCGGCGCGCTGCCCCACGATGCGCCGGAGGGGCCGCCGGCCCGCCGCAATGTCCGTGCACCCGGAAGGTGGTCGATGGCTCCGCAACCCGCCGCACGACCCGGCCCGCGCTACGCCAAGGGCTACTGCGGCGGCGACGGATTCCTCCTGCTGCTCGACCCCGACAACCGCCTTCCCCTGTCGGAGGAAACGGTGCGCCGGCTGTGCGACCCGCACGCCGGGCTGGGCGGCGACGGACTGCTGCGCCTGGTGGGGTCCCGCAGCGGTGGTGTGCCCGGTCGGCCGCGCGGCGCGTGGTTCCTCGACTGCCGCGACCCCGACGGCGCCCACACCCTCGTGTGCGGACCCGGCGCCGGCTTCGCCGCGCGCTACCTCACCGCCGCGGGCCTGGCCGAGCCGGGATCCCTGTGGATCGGCACCCGCGTGGGCGACCAGCGCGTGACGATCGACGCCGAGGGCCGCGCCACCGTGGAGCTGCCCTGCCCGCGTCTGGCGGGCCCGTCGGCCGTGACCGTGGAGGGACGCTGCCACGCGGCGGCGACGGTGACGTTGGGCGGCGGCCGCCACCTCGTCTGCGTCGTCGACACCCCCGTCTCCCACCTCGACCTGACCGAGGAACCACGGCCCGACACCACCGCCTTCCCGAAGACCACCGGCGTCCTCGTCCCGGTCGCCGACCTCGTCTTCGTCAACGTCCTGCCGCGCGGCAGCCTGCGCGTACGCGTCTACCGGCCGGGTGCCGGGGAGATCCGCCCGGGCGGCTCGGCCGCC
>KL569503.1:9419-9811 GCA_000715685.1 Streptomyces lilacinus | reverse complement strand
AGATGTGTATAAGAGACAGGCTGGGAGACCACGGTCGTCGAGAGCGCCGCCGGGCCGCTGTCGGTGACCCTGGGCGCGCACACCCCCGCCCTCCTCACCGGCCGGGCGGGCATCGCCGCCGAAGGCGCCCTCGACGCACGGTGGTTCGCGGCACGGTGACCCGCCCAACGGCCCCCGGAGTGGCCTGAATCGCCCTGTGGACACCGAGGGGGCGCGCTCTCCAAGGTCGTAGCGGACCCACCCGTACCCGTACCCGAACCGGCCGTCCGACCTGACCGAGGGGAACGCATGCGCCCGCGTACGAGACCGTGGATCGTCCTCCCTGTCCTCACCGTGCTCGGCGCCGCGGCCGTGGCCCTGCCCGGCCTTCCGCACCTGTCTCTTATACACAT
>KL569503.1:8580-9151 GCA_000715685.1 Streptomyces lilacinus | reverse complement strand
GTGTATAAGAGACAGGTCCACGGCGGCGCCGGCCGCGCCCTGCACCGGGAGGACACCGACGCCCGTACGGAACGGGCCTACCGCGACGGGCTCGCCGACGCCCTGCGCGCGGGCCGAACGGTCCTGCGCGACGGCGGCGACAGCGTGCGCGCCGTCGAGGCGGCCGTACGCGTGCTGGAGGACAACCCGCTGTTCAACGCCGGCAAGGGCGCGGTGTTCACCGAGGACGCCGGCCACGAGCTCGACGCGTCGATCATGCGCGGCGCGGACCAGGCAGCGGGCGCGGTCGCCGGGGTGCGCCACGTGCGCAACCCCGTCTCGGCCGCCCGCCTGGTCATGGAACGCACCCGCCACGTCCTGCTCGCGGGGGAGCCCGCCGACGCCTTCGCCGCGGCCAACGGCCTGCGCCCGGTCACGCAGGACTACTACTGGACGCAGCACAGGTGGGACGAGCTGATGAAGGCCAAGCAGGCGCGGACGACGGCCACCGCGCCCGACGCCGTCGCCATGGGCACCGTCGGAGCCGTCGCCGTCGACGCCCGCCGCGGCCTCGCCGCCGCGACCTCCACCG
>KL569503.1:4180-8343 GCA_000715685.1 Streptomyces lilacinus | reverse complement strand
CGCCGCGGCCTCGCCGCCGCGACCTCCACCGGCGGCATGACCAACAAGATGGCGGGCCGCGTCGGCGACTCGCCCCTCGTGGGAGCCGGCACCTTCGCCAAGAACGGCAACGTCGCCGCCAGCGCCACCGGCCAGGGCGAGGTCTTCATCCGCGGCGCGGCGACCGCGACCCTCTCCCACCTCGTCGAGTTCGGCGGCCTGGGCGTGGCCGCGGCGGCCCACGAGGTGGTGGTCGAGCGGCTGCCCGCGCTGGGCGGCACGGGAGGGGTGATCGCGCTCGACCCGCACGGCACCTACGCCGCCCCGCACAGCAGCGAGGGCCTGCTGCACGGCTACGTCACCACGGACGGCCGGATCGTCACGAAGGTCTTCGCCGACGAGTCACCGGCCGGGAAGCGCGGGAAGGGGTGACGGGGATCACGACCCCATGCCCGTAAACGGGCTGCGACCTGCACGAATGCGCGCCGATCAAAGCACCGTTGACGACGTTGCACTGGAGTCACGCGACGTTCAGCCGAAGGATGACGGGCATGAACTCCCCTTCTTCTTCGGACTCCTCCCGTGACGTGCTGGCCGTCGTCAGCCAGAGCGGCCCCACCGTCACCTTCTTCGACGCCCTCACCCACGAGCGCCTCGACGTCCTCGAAGTCCCTGCCGAACCACACGAGTTGCTCTTCGACCCGGACCGTCGACTGCTGTACTGCGCCAGCGCCTACGTCTCCGGCTACTACCACGCCCACCAGGGACGCGAGCACCGCGTCACCGTCATCGACCCCGACACCCGCAAGATCGTCGACACCCTCGACACCGCCCCCGACCACGCCCCCCACGGCCTCGCCCTGGACCGGGCGCGCGACCGGCTCTACGTCAGCGTCGAGGCCACCGACACCGCCCCCGGCGGCGTCGTGGTCTACGACGCGAACACCCGGCAGCGCATCGGCAGGATCCCCGTGCACGCCCCGGGCCCGCACTGGTTCGCCATCACCCCCGACGGGCGGCGTGGCTACTCCACCAACAAGGAGGCGCCCTTCGTCTCCGTCCTCGACCTCGAGCGCGACGCATTCGTCGGCCGCGTCGAGGTGCCCGGCAGCGAGGGGCTGGACGTCTCGCGCGGCGGGGCGTACGTCTACGTCGCCGCGCCCAAGGCCGACTTCGGGCCCGAGCCCACGGCCCCGCCGGGCATCCGGGTGATCGACACCGCCACGGGCACGGTGGTGCGGACCCTGCCCACCGAGGGGATCGTCTTCCCCGTCCACACCACCGCCACCGGTGCCGTCCTCGCGGGGGAACTGCGGATGGCCGACGGCGGGGGCGGCGCGCTGGGCGCGCAGACCAACGGCGTCCTGACCGTCTTCGCGCCGGACACCCTCGAGCCGGTCGGGCACGTCGAGGTCGGCGTCTTCCCGCTGACCATCACCTCGTCGCCGGACGGCGGAGTGGCCTACGTCTCCAACGTCGCGTCGAGCACCGTGACCGTCGTCGACCTCGCCCGCCTCACGGTGCTCACCACCCTCGAGGTCGACCGGGCGGGCGAGCCCGGGGCCCACGGGCTGGCGTACATCCCCGCGGCCCGCTCCGCCGCCCACGGCTGACGGGCCGGCGACCCCCGCGCCACGCCGCCCGCCACCCGGGCGGGCGAATCACCCCCGTGCCCGCGGTTGCGAGACCGCGCACCTGCCCCGAGGGTTGGTGTCAAGATCATCGAACCGGTGTCGTGCCGGGGTGTGGCGGCGGGCCGTGCGTGCGGACGGTCCGTCACCCGTGAGGAGTCGCGCATGTCCGGATACGCTGAGCTCTTCCGGCGTGGTCGTGGGCGCCATCGACGGCGCCGGAGGGCTCCGCTGAAGACCATCGCGGTGGTCTCGGCGCTGGTCACCTGCTCGGCGTTCGCGGCGACCAGGATGGACGACGAGCAGGCGGACTGCGTGCCCCGGCCCGGCGCCGACGGCCGCGCGAGCACTCTTCCGGCCTGGTGCCAGGACCAGGCCGCCGGTCGGCCGGTGGGCGCGCCGGCCGGCAAGGCCGGCGGGGGCGGCTCCGACGGCGTGCCCCACGACGGCGACGGCGGGAACCACAGCCGGGTGCCCGCCCCGCCCGAGCCGGACGGCGTCTACGACCGCGAGCGCTGCGGCAACACCTCCGGGCGGGTGCTGCTGACGCTGGACGACTGGCCGTACAACGACCCCGAGCGGTCGGTGCGCATCGGCGCCCAGCTGCAGTCCCAGGGCGTCCGGGCGGCGTTCTTCCTCATCGGCAAGTTCGCCGCGCAGTACCCCCAGATCACCGCCACGCTCCGCCAGCAGGGCCACTGGGTGGGCAACCACTCCTTCTCCCACCGGCAGCTCACCGGCCTCACCGACCAGGAGCTCCAGGACGAGATCAAGGGCGGCGTCGCGGGCAACCTGCTCCGCCCGCCGTTCGGCGACGCCGGCGAGCGGGAGCGCGACGTCGCGGCGGAGCTCGGCTTCCGCATCTGCAACTGGACCATCGACACCCACGACTGGGAGAAGACCGAGGGCAATCCCCGCAGCGCGGAGGCCATCCGGGCGAGCGTCCGGGACGCCTCGCCGGAGGAGAAGCGCAACGGCGTCGTCCTCGGCCACCTCTTCAGCAACTTCCCCAACGCCCTGAACGACATCATCAGCGACCTGCACGCCCAGGGCTACCAGCTGTGCCGCAACACCGGCCCCGTCACCGACCGGGCCCCCAACCCCCTCACCTGCTGACCGCCCGCCACCCGCCGGCGGCGCGTCACGCATAGTGCAGGTACTTCGCCCGGACGGCCCTGAACGCCGTCAGCTCCTTGCTCCAGGCGCCCACCACGGCGTCCGTGCCGGCCCCGGCGTCGATCATCGTGCGCAGCCGGGCCGAGCCGGACAATTTGTCGATGAAGTGATCCGGGCGCCACGCGAAGCCGCGCCACGTCCGCTTCGCCGTCACCAGCAGCGCCACGGCGGTCCGGACCGGGTCGTAGACCGAACGGTCCAGGACGTGGATGTGCAGGCCGCCCATCGTCCGGCCCTGGAACGTGCCGAAGGTGGGTACGAAGTAGGCCTCCCGGAAGCGCACCCCCGGCAGCCCGGCGGCGTTGGCCGCCCGCGCCCAGCGCCCGTCCAGGCCCTCGGCGCCCAGCATCTCGAACGGCCGGACCGTGCCGCGCCCCTCCGACATGTTGGTGCCCTCGAACAGGCCCGTGCCGGCGTAGACCAGGGCGGTGTCGGGCGTGGCCATGTTGGGACTCGGCGGCACCCACGGCAGCCCGGTCGCCTCCCAGAAGTCACTGCGCCGCCAGCCGTTCATCCACACCACCGACAGCTTCACCTGGCGACCCGCCGCCGCGCGCAGGAACTCGCCGTTGTAGAGCATGGCGAGCTCGCCGACGGTCATGCCGTGGGCCTGCGCGATCGGCGCCCGGCCCACGAACGTGGCGTACTTCGGGTCGAGCACCGGCCCGTACGCCTGGCGCCCGGAGACCGGGTTCGGCCGGTCCAGCACGACGAAGCGCTTGCCCGCCGCGGCGGCGGCGACCATGCAGTCGTAGAGGGTCCAGATGCAGGTGTAGAAGCGGGCCCCGCAGTCCTGGCTGTCGTAGACGAGGGTGTCCACGTTCGCCCTGGTGAAGACCTCGGCGAGGGCCCGCCCGCTCTTGCGGTACGTGTCGTACACCGGCAGCCCGGTCGCCGGGTCCCGGGTGTCGCCCTCCGACAGGCCCGCCTGCGGGGTGCCGCGGTAGCCGTGCTCGGCGCCGAAGACGGCCACCAGCCGCACCCGGCGGTCGGCGTGCATGACATCGACGACGCCGCGCGCGTCGGCGGTGATGCCGCTCTGGTTGGTGATGACGCCGATCCGCTGACCGGCCAGCTGCCGGTAGCCGTCGGCGGCGAGCCGCTCGAAGCCGGTCCGCACCCGCGCGGCCGGCCCCGGCCGCGTCGCCCCGGACGCCGGCACCGGAACCGCCGCGCCCCACGCGGCGGCGGTCCCGGTGGCCAGCAATGCACGCCTGGATACCGTCATACCTCCGCAAAATAGACCATCAACGGCTCCGCGCGGTGTATCTCACCGGCAGGGCGCGCAGACCGCGCAGCGCCAGGCTCGGCCGCCAGGTCAGCGTCGCCGGGTCGGCGTCGAGGGCGAGGTCGGGGCAGCGGCGCAGGAGCGTCTCG
>KL569503.1:3480-3973 GCA_000715685.1 Streptomyces lilacinus | reverse complement strand
CAGGGTGGAGGCCGTGGCCGAAGCCGAGGTGGCCCCGCGCGTCGCGGCGGATGTCGAAACGGTCGGGGTGGGGGAAGCGGCGCGGATCGCGGGAGGCCGCGGCGAAGACGACGATCACCGCTTCCCGGGCGGGGATCGTGACACCCCCGAGCTCCACGGGCTCGGTGGTGAAGCGGTAGGCCGACCGCTCCCCGGGGGACGCGTGACGCATCGTCTCCTCGATCGCGCCCGCCAGCAGCGACCGGTCGGCGCGCAGGGCGGCCAGCTGGTCGGGGTGGAGCAGCAGGGCGTGCACGGCACTGGAGATGAGGTTGACGGTGGTCTCGTGCCCGGCGACCAGCAGGAGGAAGGCCATGCCCAGCAGTTCGGCGGGGGAGAGCCGGTCGCCGTCGTCGTCCGAGGCCCGGGTGAGGGCGCTGAGGAGATCGTCCTCGGAGCCCCGGCGCTTGGCCTCGATCAGACCGGCGAGACAGCCGGTCATGGCCTCGGTGGC
>KL569503.1:1895-3209 GCA_000715685.1 Streptomyces lilacinus | reverse complement strand
GGCAGGACCATCTCGTCGGACCAGCCGCGGAACGTGGGCCGGTCGGCCGGCGGGACGCCGAGCAGTTCGCAGATGACGGTCAGCGGCAGCGGCAGCGCGAAGGACTCCACGAGGTCGGTGCGGCCGAGGGGCAGCACGGCGTCGAGCAGCTCGTCGGCTGTCCGCTGGATCCGGGGCCGCAGCCCTTCGATGCGCCGGACCGTGAACTCCCGGGCCACCAGTCGGCGCAGCCGGGTGTGGTCGGGCGGGTCGGTCTGCAGCATGTTCAGCCCGATGGAGTAGCCGCCGTCGTCGTCCCAGTCGGGCGAGTGGCGCAGGTCGTTGCGGAGCCGGGGGTCGGCCAGGGCGGCCCGGGCCGCGTCGTGGCCGACGACCAGCCAGGCGTCGCGGTCGTCGGGAGTGCGGACCCGGTGGACGGGGCCCCGGTCGCGCAGGCGCGCGTAGAGCGCGGTGCGGTCGGCGGAGGGGTCGGTGCCGGGGTACGTCAGGTCCTCGAGGGCAGGTGTGGACATGGGGATCCCTTCTGCGTCCGGGTGACCGGCAATCAAGTGGGGTGTGGTCCCCACTTGATGTGAATGTAGCAGCAAATGGGGGATGGTCCCCGGTTGGTGTGTGGTCGCGTCCTCCGGCCGTGACGCGGGATTTTCGGCCGCCTGTCAGGCCTCGCTGCCCAGCGGGCGGTCGGCCGTCACCGCCCGCCGGTGCGTGAAGCGGGCCAGCAGCGGAAGCGTCAGCGCGAGCCAGCACGTGGCCAGCAGCCAGCCGGCGACGATGTCCGAAGGCCAGTGGATGCCCAGGAAGACCCGGGTGGCGGCGACTCCGGCCGCCCACAGCCCGCAGCAGACCGCGGCCGCGCGGCCCGGCGCGCGCGGCGCCGTCCGCAGCAGCGCCCAGGCCAGCAGCCCGGCCGCCAGGGCGCTGGTGGTGGCGTGCCCCGAGGGGAAGGAGGCGTCGTGGGCCACGACCGCCCACCCGTCGGCCGGCGGCCGGGGCCGGTCGACGGCGAGCCGCAGGCCGATGCGGACGAGTTGGCCGAGCCCCAGGACGGCCGTCGCCGCCGCGACGGCGCGCACCCGACGGCCGGCGATCCAGCCCGCCGCGGCGGCCAGTACGTAGGGGAAGACTCCCGTGCCCGTCGCCGTCAGCGCCTTCGCCGCACCGAGGGCGAGGGGTGTCCGGAGGTCGAAGGAGGCGTCGTGCAGCGCCGTGTCCACCGCGAACGGGCCCCGGCCCACGGCCGTGACCAGAGCCGTCAGCACGGCCAGCGTCACTGCCGCCACGGCGAGCACCACCGACGCTGTCTCTTATACACAT
>KL569503.1:0-1623 GCA_000715685.1 Streptomyces lilacinus | reverse complement strand
AGCAGCGGTCGCAGCCGGCCCTTGCGGGCCCGCTCCACCCAGGGCGTGCCGTGCGTCGCGAGGACGGTCAGCGGAATCGCCAGGGCCGCGCCGACCAGGGCGCCGCCGGCGACGTCGTGCGGATAGTGCACGCCGATCCAGACCCGGGAGGCGGCCATGGCGACGGCCGCCAGCACGGCCACCGCTCCCAGCCGCCGCTCGACCAGCCACAGCGTCGCCGCCGCCGCGAAGGCGATCACCGCGTGGTTGCTGGGGAAGGACCAGTCGCCCCGGGCGGGGCAGGTCTCCAGCGTGAAGCTCCGCGGAATCGAGCGGCAGGGCCGCTCCTCCCGCACCAATGCCTTGAGGATCAAGTCCACTCCGTACGCCACCGCCACCACCGCCGGCGCGGCCAGCGCCCGCGCCATCATCGGCGAGTCCGAGCGCCGGGCCCGCCACCACGCGGTCAGCATCAGCGCGGCGAACAGCACGAGACCGAAGGCCGACCACGTGGAAACCGTATCGTTCAGCAGCCAGGGCGCGTGCTGCGCGTCGTGGGTGATGTCCGTGTAGAGCCCCCCGTCGATGCCCGAGCCGTCGAAGCCGGGGGAGAGGGCGGGCGAGAGGGACGGGAAGAGCCCGCGGCTCGAGCCCGTCATCGGGCCGCTCCCTCCTCGTCGGCAGGCGTGCCCGGCGAGGTGCTCGCCGGGCCGGCCGGAGCGGCGGCGATCCCCTCGGCGGCCGCCGCGGACCGCGCGGCGCCCCGGCGGCGGCCGCGCAGGAGCTCGAGCGCGACCGGGAGCAGCGAGACCACGACGACGAGGGCCACCACCGGCAGCAGATAGCGGTCCACGTTCGGAATCGCCGAGCCCAGGCCGTACCCGGCGAGCACCAGCCCCACCGTCCACACCAGGCCGCCGGCCACCTGCCAGGTCGCGAAGACGCGGGGCGCCACGCCCAGCGCGCCGGCGAGGGGATTGAGCACCGTGCGCACGACGGGGACGAAGCGGGCGAGCACGATGGCGCGGGCGTGCCCGTACCGGTCGAGCAACTCCTCGGCCCGCGCGGCGCCTTCGAGCAGCCGGCGGTTGCGGGAGCGGGCCAGCAGGGTGCGGCCGCCCCGGCGGCCGAGGGCGTACCCGCACTGCGCGCCGGCGAGCGCGCCGACGACGGAGGCGACCAGCACCTGCGCCAGATCCAGGCGCGGGCCGGCGTGCGTACCGGCCCGGCTCAGCAGGCCGGCGGTGAACAACAACGAGTCGCCGGGCAGGAAGAAACCGATGAGCAGACCGGTCTCGGCGAACAGCACGACCGCGATGCCGAGCGCGCCGAAGGCCGCCAGCAGCGAGGACGCGTCCAGGAGATTGACCGCCACGGTGGGCGCGGATGCTGCGAGCACGAGTGCGAGGCCTCCCTGATCGAGGGCGGGCGTGATCGGCCGGCCCGGTGAATTGCCGCTGCGCGCCGCCGACCGGATCGGGCCGGGCAGTCCACTTTCAGCCGCCCGGCATACAAGAATCCCCCCGCCCCGGGGCCCGTACACCCGGAGCGGGGGGAATTCATCGAGCTGCCGTGATCGGTCGCGGCGACCGTCAGCCGTTGCCCGAGCCGTTGCCCGAGATGATCGGGATCTCGTCGATGAGG
>KL569502.1:7790-8815 GCA_000715685.1 Streptomyces lilacinus | reverse complement strand
GTGTATAAGAGACAGGGCCTGGGCCCCCTGTCGTTGCCGGGTGCCGGGTGGGCGGGTGGGAGAGGCTCTGGCCTCAGCCGAGGTAGTCGCGCGCCACGGACTCGGCGAGGCGCTCCAGCAGCGGGCCCGCTTCGGCCATGCACCGTGCCGGGTCCGGCTCCAGCTCTGTGAGCGCGTAGGCCCGCTCGATGCCCGCGCTCGCGAGGGCGCCCTCGTCAAGGGCGAGGCGCCCGCAGACGGCCACCACCGTCGTACCGGCCGCGGCCCGCGCCACCCCCACCGGCGCCTTGCCGTGCAGCGTCTGCTCGTCCAGCGAGCCCTCACCCGTGATGACGAGGTCCACCCCGGCCGCCGCCTCCGCGAACCCCAGGACGTCGAGCATGACGTCGATGCCCGGCCGGAAGGCCGCCCCCAGCCCGGCCAGGGCGCCGTAGCCCAGCCCGCCGGCGGCCCCGGCCCCCGGGGCCGAAGCCTGGCCGCCACCGTCGAGCAGCCGCGCGTAGTGCGCGAGGGCAGCGTCCAGCGCGGCGACGTCCGCCGCGCTCGCCCCCTTCTGCGGCCCGTAGACGGCGGCAGCCCCCCGCGGCCCGGTCAACGGATTGTCGACATCGCTCGCGAGCACGATCCGCGTGCGCGCGAGCCGCGCGTCCAGCCCGGACAGGTCGGCGGACGCGAGGGCGGCGAGCGCGCCGCCGCCGGGGCCGACGGGCCGGCCGCGCTCGTCCAGGAGCCGCGCCCCGAGGGCGGCCAGCATGCCCGCTCCGCCGTCGGTCGTGGCGCTGCCGCCCACGCCCAGCACGATCGTGCGCGCCCCCGCGTCGAGCGCGGCCCGGACGAGCTCCCCGGTGCCGTAGGTGGTGGCCGTCAGGGGCGCGAGGCGCCCCGGCGGCAGCCGGCGCAGTCCGGAGGCCTCGGCCATCTCCACCACGGCGGTGCCGTCCGCCCCCAGGGCGTAGGCGGCGACGACGGGCTCCCCCACCGGCCCGGTGACGGTCGCCGACCGCCGCGCGAAGCCGGCCGCCAGG
>KL569502.1:1425-7534 GCA_000715685.1 Streptomyces lilacinus | reverse complement strand
AGCAGGGCCGAGACGACCGCCTCCGGCGCCGCCCGGCGGAGCCCCGCCGCGAGGTGCTCGGCGACCTCCACCGCCGTCAGCGAGCCCTTGAACTTGTCCGCGGCGATCAGTACGCGTGCCTTCTCCGCCACCGTTTCCGCCACCGTGCATCCCTCGATTCCGGACGGGCCGTCGCGCCGCGGCGACCCTACCGGGGTTCGGGCGTGACGAGGAGGCGTCGCGGGAGGACGTTGGTGCGGAAGACCGGCCGCACCGGCGGGCCGGGCACCGGTACGAGGGTCCACCGGCGGCCGATGGTGCTGAGCGCGATGACGGTCTCGATCCAGCCGACCTGCTCCCCCACGCATCCGTGAATGCCCCGCCCGAAGGCGATGAAGGCGTGGCGCTGGGCCGGGCCGACGCGCTCGGGCAGCCAGCGGTCGGGGTCGAAGGCGTGGGGGCGGTCGAAGAAGCGCGGGTCGCGCTGGAGGGCGTAGGCGGAGTAGAAGAGCGTGCTGCCGGCCGGGATCGTGTGGTCGCCGAGGCGGGCGTCGGTCACGGCCTGCCGGGTGAGGATCCAGACGGGCGGGTACAGGCGCAGGGCCTCGGTGACGACGCGACGGGTGTGGGCGAGGTCCGCGAGGTGCTCGAAGCCGGCGGGCTTGCCGCGGAGGACGTCGTCGGCCTCCCGGCGCAGGCGCTCGCCCACCTCGGGCCGGTGGCCCGCGAAGTGGGCGCACCAGGTGAGCGCGGTCGCGGTGGTCTCGCCGCCGGCGGTCAGGAAGGACAGGGCCTCGTCGTGGACCTGCCGGTCGGTCATGGGCCGGCCGGTGGTCTCGTCGCGGGCCGCGAGCAGGGCGGAGAACATGTCGTCGCCGTCCCCGCCGACCTCGCGGTAGCGGGCGATGAGGCCGTCGACGGCCTCGTGCACCTCGCGGGAGGCGGTGGCGAAGGCACGGTTGGCGCGGGTGGGGATCTTCTCGAGCAGATCGGTCGGGGCCAGGGTGCGGCGCATGACGGAGGCCAGGATGGTGGGAAAGGATCGGCGGATCACCTCCATCACGTCCGGGTCGATGCCGTCGGAGAAGAGCAGGTGCGAGGCGACGTCGAAGCCGAGTTCCTGCAGTTCGCGCACCAGGTCGACCGGCCGGCCCGGGGCCCAGGCGGAGATGCGTCGTTCGGCGACGTCCTGGATGACGTCGGCGTAGGCGACGAGCCGGCCGTGCCGGAAGACGGGGCGCGTCATCCGGCGCTGGCGGCGGTGGACGTCTCCCTCCGAGAGGACCAGGCCCTCGCCGAGCAGCGGCCTGATCTTCTCGAAGAGCCGTCCCCGTACGAACCGGTCGGCGTCCGTGACCAGCATCTGGTGGACGAGGTCGGGGTGGTTGACGAAGTAGGCGCGCTCCGGCCCCAGGCGTACGGCGGCCAGGTCCCCGTAGCGGTGCAGGGACGAGAGGAAGGCGTGCGGGCGACGGGCGAGCGCGAGGGCGCTGCCGACGAGGGGCAGGCCGGGGACGACGGGGACGGTGGACGAGGGGGAGGTCACCGGCGGGCCTCCAGCGGGTGGGCGGCGGCCGGGAAGTGGGTGCGGACGCGGTAGCGGTCGGTGGCCATCCCCCAGTCGTAGAAGCCGCGCATCATCGACCGCAGCCCCGCGAGGTACAGCCGCAGCCGAGGGTGTGCGCGAGCGGTGACGCGGGCCTCCAGCTCGAGGTAGGCGGCGATCTCGTCGTTGTGCATGCGCGCGGCGGCCTCCAGCGCCTCCTGGGGGGTGAGGGCGTGGGCGGCGGCCAGGACGGTGGGGAGGTTGAGGCCGACCTCTTCGGGGGAGGTGGCCTCCCGACCGTAGGAGAGCACGTCGTTGGCCCAGCCGGTGACGTGGGCGGTGATCCGGCAGAGCCGTTGGACGTCGGGGTGCCGGAAGTCCTCCTCGGGCAGTTCGAAGCCGTAGGCGGCATCGAGCACGGCGAGGGCCACCGGGGTGGCGCAGATGTAGTAGCGCATGGTGATGTAGTCGTCGACCGGTGGGGTCGTGCCGGTCTGCACGGTCGCGGTCTGGGTCAGCGCCCCCAGCAGGTACATGCGCTCGGCGGCGAGGAAGCGTTCGACCTGGACCGCGCTGCCCAGCGCCGCCAGCCGTCGGCAGATGCCGGCCAGTGCGCGGGCGCACGGCTCGTCGGTGTGCGCGGGGACCGGCGGGTGTCCGGCGGCGAGGCCCTCCTCGGCCGCCGTCAGCACCCGCAGGGCGGCCAGGCCCAGTCGGGCGGTGTCGCAGCCGGTGCGGGGCGCGTCGCAGTGGCGGTCGTCGAAGACGAAGTGCCAGGCGTAGATCTCGCAGGCGAGGGCGAGGCCCTCCGCGGTGGCGCCGGGGAACTCCCTGGCCACGAGCTCGCCGAAGCGGGCCCCTGCGAAGGCGGCGAACTCCCGGTCCGCGGTGATCAGCCCCTCGCGCCGCACCCAGTCCAGCAGATGCGCCTCGCCGGCGTCGGCGGCGGGATGGATCTCGGGTGCGAAGGGGTAGTCCAGGGCCGGCAGCCGCCACCTCGCGACGGTGGTCCTCATTCCCCGTACCTCCTCTCCCTGCGGACGTAGGCGGCGAGCGCCTCGGCGAAGTGGTGGCGGTCGAAGTCGGGCCAGCACACCGGCGTGAAGTGGAACTCCGCGTAGGCGGCCTGCCAGGGCATGAACCCGGACAACCGGGTCTCGCCCGAGGTGCGGATCAGCAGGTCGATGTCGGGCTGTCCGGCGGTGGAGAGGAACGAGGCCAGGCGCCCCTCGGTGACCTCGCCGGTCAGCGAGCCGTCGGCGTAGCGGAGGGCCAGTTCCCGCGCGGCGGAGACGATGTCGTGCCGGCCGTCGTAGGCGACGGCGACGGTGAGGAGGCTGCCGCGGGCGCCGGCGGTCGCGCGTTCCACTTCCCGCAGGGCGTCGATCCGGTCCTTGTGCGGGAGCTGCTCCACCGCGCCGACGATCCTGATGGGCCAGCGGCCCTCCGCGGCCACCCACTGCAGTCCCTCGGTGATCGCCCGGACGATCTGGTCCACCACGTCGGGGTCCCGGCTCAGGTTGTCCCGGGACAGCGCCCAGACGGTGACGTGGGGGATGCCTGTCTCGTCGCACCATCGCAGCAGCTCGCGCACCCGCCGGGCGCCGGCCTGATAGGCGTCGGCAAGGGGGACGCCGCGCCGTTCGGCCCAGCGGCGATTGCCGTCGAGGATGACCGCCAGATGTCCGGGCAGCATGACACGCTCCCCCCAGAGATGACATGGCTTATTTCTCTTTTCATCCTGACATCGCATGAACAGGGAGCCGGGGCGCGGTCACGGGGCGCACGGGTGTAGACCCGTCGCATCGGGTCTCCCCCGACGCGCCCGCCGCGGCGCGGGGACGCACGGGCGTCGCAGGGGCACGTGGGGGGATCGCGGAACCCCCCGTGCGCTCGGGCGGCGTGCCAGCCCTCTCAATCCCCTCTTTCCCGGCCATAGTGGGGCGTCATGAGCACCCAGAGCCCCGACGGCACCGGTCTCCGCACCCCTCAGGACGACGCACCGGACCCGCAACTCGTGGCCATCGGCGGGGCCGCGGTCCTGGCGGTGGTGGCGTGGGCGGCGCTCGGCAAGCGCTCCTTCGACCGGGTCTCGACGACGGCCCTGAGCTGGGTGCTGTCCAACTTCGCCTGGCTGTTCGTGATCGCGGCCGATGTGTTCCTCGCGCTGTGCGTGGTCATCGCGGTCAGCCGGTACGGCCGGATCAGGCTCGGCGCCGACGACGCCCAGCCGGAGTTCGGCAACCTCGCCTGGATCGCGATGATGTTCAGCGCCGGCATGGGCATCGGCCTGATGTTCTACGGGGTCGGCGAGCCGCTCCAGCACTTCGTCTCCCCGCCCCCGGGCAGCAACGTGACGGCCGGCTCCCCCGCCGCCGCCCGGACGGCCCTGGAGTACTCCTTCTTCCACTGGACCCTGCACCCGTGGGCCATCTACGGGACAGCCGGCCTGGCCCTCGCCTACGCTGGCTTCCGCAAGGGCCGGGGGAACCGGCTGAGTTCGGCCTTCGTCCCCCTGCTGGGCGAGGCGCGGGCGGCGGGCTGGCCGGGCCGCGTCATCGACCTCCTCGCGGTCTTCGCGACGGTCTTCGGCACGGCGACCAGCCTGGGCCTGGGCGCGCTGCAGGTCTCCAAGGGCCTCAACATCACCAGCGGCGTGAAGGACAGCACGGGCCTCGAGCTGATCATCATCGCCTCGCTGTCGGCCGCCTTCGTGCTCTCGGCCTTCTCCGGGCTGCACAAGGGCGTGAAGTGGCTCAGCACGCTCAACATCGTGCTCGCCGCGTGCCTGATGCTCTTCGTCTTCCTCCTCGGGCCGACCGTCTTCGTCCTCAACACCTGTCTCTTATACACAGAGACAGAGCCACGCGCACCGGAGCCTTCACCGACCCGGGCTGGCTGGGCGCGTGGACCATCTTCTACTGGGCGTGGTGGCTGTCGTGGGCTCCCTTCGTCGGTACCTTCATCGCCCGCATCTCCCACGGCCGGACGATCCGCGAGTTCCTCGTCGGCGTGCTGCTGGTGCCCAGCGGCGCGACGGTGGTGTGGTTCTGCGTGATGGGCGGCAGCGCCCTGCGCCTGGACATGACCGGCGCCGCCGACATGGCCGGCACGGTCAAGGAGGGCGCGGAGGCGTCGCTGTTCGCCCTGTTGGAGACCCTGCCGCTCGCCACGCTCGCCTCGTGGATCGCGATGGCGCTCGTCATGACGTACTTCGTCACCAGCGCCGACTCCGCCTCCCTCGTGATGGGTTCGCTCTCCAGCCGCGGCGCGCTCCACCCGCGCACCTGGCTGGTGGTGGTGTGGGGCGTGCTGATGGCCGCGGTCGCCGCCGTCCTGCTGGTGGCGGGCGGGCTGAAGTCGCTGCAGTCGGCGACGATCCTGGTCGCGCTGCCGTTCGTCCTGGTGATGCTGGCGCTGTGCTGGTCGCTGCTGTCGGAGCTGCGCACGGACCCGGGCGCGGGCCCCGCCCGCCACCACGCCCTGCACGGCCTGCGGGACGCGCTGCGCACGATGGTCGGCGAGGCGATGACGGAGCAGGGGCCCGTGCGTCACCACCGGCTGCGCCGGGTGGCGGACAGCGCGCGGGAGCGCGGCGACGAGGGGGACGGCGGGCCCGGACCGTCCTGACGGCGCCACCATCGATCTTCCCCGCGCGCTGACCGACGTCCATGGCCTTGTCGATCGCCACGAGAAGACCCTCACACCTTTCATGACTTGCGGGTCAAGAAAAAATGCGGGTGCCGCGGTGGGTCGCCGCACGTACGCTCGCCGCATGACGGCCAAGCCCCTCGTAGCGATCCTCAGCGGCGCCGGGATCTCCACCGACTCCGGCATCCCCGACTACCGCGGCCCCAACGGGCTGTGGCGGCGCGACCCGGAGGCGGAGAAGCTCGTCACGTACACGTACTACATGTCCGACCCCGAGATCCGCCGCCGCTCCTGGCTCATGCGGCGCGACGCCCCCACGCTGCGCGCCCGTCCCAACGCCGCGCACGAGGCCGTCGTCCGACTGGAGCGGTCCGGCACGCCCGTGCGCGTGATCACGCAGAACGTCGACGGACTCCACCAGCTGGCGGGCCTGCCCGACCGCAAGGTGCTCGAACTCCACGGCACCGCGCGGGCGGTGGTGTGCACCGGCTGCCACGCGCGCTCGGACATGGCCGAGGCACTGGCGCGGGTGACCGCCGGGGAGCCGGACCCGGCCTGCACGGCGTGCGGCGGGATCCTGAAGTCGGCGACGGTGATGTTCGGCGAGGGGCTGGACCCGGAGGTGCTGGGCGAGGCGGTCCTCGTGGCGAAGGCGTGCGACGTCTTCGTCGCCGTCGGCACGAGCCTGATGGTGCAGCCCGCCGCCTCCCTGGCCGGCCTGGCGGCCGACCACGGCGCCCGCCTGATCATCGTCAACGCCGAGCCGACCCCGTACGACGACCGCGCGGACGAAATCATCCGCGACCCCATCGGCACGGCACTGCCGGCGCTGCTGGAGCGGTTGGGGGCGTAGGGCTGTCCGACGGGCTGATTTCAGCCCGTCCGGCGCTTGAGGACAGAACACAGCAGCCCGTCCGGCGCTTGAGGACACGG
>KL569502.1:0-1111 GCA_000715685.1 Streptomyces lilacinus | reverse complement strand
GAAACGGCGAAATGGGGGCACCTCCCAGCGGTAGCTACCCCTCCCCGCACAAATACCGCACCGCGTACGCCCGCCAAGGCCGCCACGCGGCGGCATGCCGCGTCAGCGCGCCCGGCGCAGCGGGCAGCCCGACCCGCGCCGCCGCGCGGCGAACGGCCGGGTCGGCGGCCGGGAAGGCATCAGGGTCGCCCAGAGCCCGCATCGCGATCACCTCGACCGTCGCCGGCCCCACGCCCGGCAGCGCGCCGAGGACCGCGCGGGCGCGCGACCAGTCACCGCCGGCGCCGAGGTCGAGGGCGCCGCTCGCAAGGGCGGCGGCCGTACGGGCCACGGCGGCGCGCCGCCCGGCAGGCACGGCGAGGGCCTCGGGCTCGAGGGCGGCCAGCGCCTCCGCCGTGGGGAAAAGGTGGGTGAGGCCGCCGTCGGGCACCGCGAGCGGCTCGCCGTGGGCGGCCACGAGGCGGGCGACTGAGGCCCGGCGGCCCAGGACGGCACGGATGGCCAGCTCCTCCGGATCCGCGGTGCGCGGCACGCGATGACCGGGCGACGCGCGGACAAGCGGGGCGAGGCGGGCGTCGGCGGCGAGCAGCGCGTCCACGGCCTCGGGGTCCGCGTCCAGGTCGAGCAGCCGCCGGCATCGACTGATGGCGCCGGCGAGGTCGCGCTGGTCGGTGAGGGCCAGCCGGCACTCGACGTGGTCCGGCCGCGGGGCGAGGGCGACCGTGCCCCGTCCGTAGGGCAGGCGCAGGGTGCGGCGGTACGCGCCGTCGCGCCACTCCTCCACGCCGGGGACGGCGTCCGCGGCGAGGAACCCGAAGAGTCCGTCGGGACTCAGCGGCTTCCGGAAGGGCAGACGGAGCGTCAGGGCGCCCGGCCCGGCCGGGGTCCGCCCGCGGGCGGCGCGCTCGCGGAGCTCGGTCGGGGTGAGCGCGAAGACCTCGCGCACGGTTTCGTTGAAGGTGCGCACGGAGGAGAAGCCGGCCGCGAAGGCGACGTCCGTCATGGCCAGTTCGCTGGTCTCGACGAGCACGCGGGCGGTCTGCGCGCGCTGGGCCCGCGCGAGGGCGAGGGGGCCGGCGCCGAGCTCGGCGAGCAGCTGCCGCTCGACCTG
>KL569501.1:6415-6565 GCA_000715685.1 Streptomyces lilacinus | reverse complement strand
TGGTCGCGGAGTTGGCCGAGTCGGGTACGGAGGCCGTGGTGGTCGCCTGTGACGTCTCCGACCGGGACGCGCTCGCCGGCGTACTCGCACAGCACCCGGTCACCGCCGTCGTCCACGCGGCCGGAACGGACCGCTCGGCACGGCTGGACG
>KL569501.1:0-6114 GCA_000715685.1 Streptomyces lilacinus | reverse complement strand
CGGCTGGACGCACTCGACCGGGCCGAACTGGCCGACGTGCTCGGCGCGAAGGCGAACGGCGCGCAGCACTTGGACGAGCTGCTCGCGGACACCCCGCTGGAACGGTTCGTGATGTTCTCCTCGATCTCCGGAACCTGGGGCAGCGCGGGACAGGCCGCGTACTCGGCGGCCAACGCCCACCTGGACGCCCTGGCGGAGCACCGCAGGCAGCGCGGAGCCGCCGCCACCGCGGTGGCCTTCGGCCCGTGGGCCTCGGGCGGCATGGCGGCGGCCGGGGACACCGACGCGTACCTGCGCCGCATCGGACTGCGGACACTGGCACCGGAACTGGCGCTCGCCGCCCTCGGCGAAGCCCTCGACGGCACACCGGCCACCACGGTCACCGTGGCCGACGTCGACTGGGCGCGCTTCGCCCCGGCCTTCACCGCCACCCGCCCCAGCCCGCTGCTCGCGGACGTGCCGGAAGCCCGGGACGTCCTGTCCGACCGGACGAACGGCAGGGACGGCGACACGGACGGCCACGCCTCGGCATCGGGTGACGCCCGCGCGCGGTGGGCCGACCGGCTCGCGGCGCTGCCCGCGGGCCAGCGCCCGCACACCGTCCTCGACCTGGTCCGCACGCAGGTCGCGAGCGTGCTCGGGTACGCGGACCCGGCCGCCGTCGAGAGCGGCCGCGCCTTCACCGACCTCGGCTTCGACTCGCTCACGGCGGTGGAACTGCGCAACCGGCTCACCGAAGCCACCGGACTGCGCCTGCCCGGCACCCTGGTCTTCGACCACCCGACCGCGGCGGCCCTCAGCCGGCACCTGCTCGCGCGGCTCGGCCCGGCGGAGGACTCCGCCCACCCGGGCACGGGCCCCGCGGGCCGCCCCGTCGCCACCGACGACCCGATCGTGATCGTCGGCATGAGCTGCCGCTACCCGGGAGGCGCGGCCTCGCCCGAAGCCCTCTGGGACCTGGTCGCCTCCGGCCGGGACGGCATCTCGGCATTCCCCACCGATCGCGGCTGGGACCTGTCCGCCACGGACGCCTCGTACACCCGGGCGGGCGGCTTCCTGCCGGACGCCACCGAGTTCGACGCCGCGCTCTTCGGGATCTCGCCCCGCGAGGCCCTGGGAATGGACCCGCAGCAGCGCCTCCTCCTCGAGGCGTCGTGGGAGCTGCTGGAGCGGGCCGGAATCAGCCCGTACGCGCTGCGCGGCAGCCGCACCGGCGTCTTCGTCGGCGCGTCGAACTCCTTCTACGGTGCGGACGCCGACCCGGCCTCCGACGAGCTGACCGGCCACTTCCTGACCGGCACCGCCAACAGCGTGATGTCCGGCCGTATCTCCTACACCCTCGGCCTCGAGGGTCCGGCGGTCACCGTGGACACCGCGTGCTCGTCGTCCCTGGTCGCCCTGCACTGGGCCGTCCAGGCGCTGCGCTCCGGCGAGTGCGACATGGCGCTCGCGGGAGGTGTGACGGTGATGCCGTCGCCCGGCATCTTCGCGGAGTTCGACCGGCAGGGCGGGCTGGCTTCCGACGGCCGCTGCAAGGCGTTCTCGGAGGCTGCCGACGGCACCGGCTGGTCCGAAGGCGTCGGCATGCTCCTCGTGGAGCGCCTGTCGGACGCGCACCGCAACGGTCATCAGGTGCTGGCTGTCGTGCGGGGGTCGGCCGTCAATCAGGACGGCGCGTCCAACGGGCTGACGGCTCCCAACGGTCCGTCCCAGCAGCGTGTCATCCGTCAGGCCCTGGAGAACGCCGGGCTGACCACGGCCGACGTCGACGCGGTGGAGGCGCACGGCACCGGCACCGCGCTCGGCGACCCGATCGAGGCGCAGGCCCTTCTCGCCACCTACGGCCAGGAGCGGGAGGCGGACCGCCCGCTGTGGATCGGCTCCCTGAAGTCCAACATCGGGCACACCCAGGCCGCTTCGGGTGTCGCGGGCGTCATCAAGATGGTGCAGGCCATGCGGCACGGTGTCCTGCCCCGGACGCTGCACGTCGACGCGCCGTCCCCGCACGCCGACTGGTCGTCCGGCGCCGTCGAACTGCTGACCGAGCAGCGTGTCTGGCCCGAGACCGGCCGCGTCCGCCGGGCCGCGGTGTCCTCGTTCGGTATGAGCGGCACCAACGCCCACACCATCCTGGAACAGGCCCCCGAGCCCGAGACGAGCCCCGCCACCACCAGGACCGCCCCGGCCCTGGTGCCGTGGGTCCTGTCGGCCCGCTCCGAACAGGCCCTGCGCGCCCAGGCGCTGCAGCTGCACCGGCACGTCCTCGCCCACCCGGACGCCGAGCCCACGGACATCGGCCACTCGCTGGTCACCACCCGCTCCCGGCTCGCCCACCGGGCCGTGCTCCTCGACACCGACCGGGACGCGCTGCTGCACGCGCTGGAGGACCTCGCGCAGGGCCGGCCCGCACCCAACGTCGTCACCGGCAGCGGCAGCGCCGACAAGGTCGTGTTCGTCTTCCCCGGCCAGGGCTCGCAGTGGGCCGGCATGGCCCTGGAACTCCTCGACTCCTCCGCGGTGTTCCGCCGGCAGTTCGCGATGTGCTCCGACGCCCTGGCCGCCCACGTCGACTTCGACCCGCTCGACGTCCTGCGCGGGACGCCCGGCGCGCCCGGACTCGACCGCGTCGACGTCGTCCAGCCGCTGCTGTTCGCCGTCATGGTCTCCCTCGCCGCCGTCTGGCGCTCGCACGGCATCGAGCCGGACGCCGTCGTCGGTCACTCCCAGGGCGAGATCGCCGCGGCCGTCGTCACCGGCGCACTGTCCCTCGAGGACGGCGCGAAGGTCGTCGCCCTGCGCAGCCGGGCCATCGCCGCACTCGCCGGGCACGGCGGAATGATGTCGGTGTCCCTGCCGCTCGCCCGGGCCGAGGAATACGTCACCGAGGACGCGGCGCACCTGTCCGTCGCCGCCGTCAACGGCCCCGGGTCGGTCGTGGTCTCCGGCACCACCGACGCCCTCGACGCCCTCCTCGCCCGCCTGACCGCCGACGGGGTGCGCGCCAAGCTCATCCCCGTCGACTACGCCTCCCACTCCGCCCAGGTCGACGCACTCCAGGACCGGCTCGCCGAGGACCTGGCGGGCATCACCGCCCACCCGGGCGAGGTGCCCTGCTACTCCACCGTCACCGGCGAGCCGATCGACACCACCACCATGGACGGCGCCTACTGGTTCACCAACCTGCGCCGGACCGTCCGCTTCGAGGACGCCACCCGCGCCCTGCTGCGCGACGGCCACCGCCTGTTCATCGAGATCAGCCCGCACCCCGTGCTGACCGCGGCGATCGAGGAGACCGTCGACTCGGTCGGCAGCGCCCTCTCCGGCGCCCAGGTGATCGGCTCCGTGCGCCGCGACGACGCGGGCCGCCGACGGCTGCTGACCAGCCTGGCCGAGGCGTACGTATGCGGGGCCCGGGTCGAGTGGGAGGGCATCTTCGACGGCACCGGCGCCCGGACCGTCGCCCTGCCCACGTACCCCTTCCAGCGCAGCCGCTACTGGGCGCGCCAGGACGCGGCCCTCGCTCCCGTCGCGGATCCGGCCGCGCCCGTACCGGCCGAGCAGGACCGGTTCTGGACGGTGGTGGACCGGCAGGACGCGGAGGCACTCGCCCGGACGCTGGCGGCGCACGCCGACGACGCCCAGCTGGACTCCCTCACCCAGGCGCTGCCCGCTCTCGCGGAGTGGCACCGGGGCGTGAGCGAGAAGGCGGTCGTCGACCGCTGGCGCTACCGCGAGCACTGGACGGCGATCGAACCGAGCGCCTCACCGGTCCTGTCGGGACGCTGGCTGGTCGTCGCCCCCGCGGCGCACGCGGACACGGACCTCGTCCTGCGCACCGTCGCCGCCCTGCGCGACCACCTGGCCGAGCCCGAGCTCCTGCTCGCCCACCCCGACGCCGACGCCGCGTTCTTCACGGCCCGGCTGCGGGAGCTCCAGGGCGTCGGGGCACCGGTCGCCGGCATCCTCTCGCTGCTCCCCGTGGACGAGAGCCCGCACCCCGGACACCCCACCCTGGCAGCCGGGCTGGCAGGAACGCTGACCCTGCTCCAGGCGGTGACGGAGACCGGCCTCGAAGCCGCGCTGTGGTCCGTCACCACCGGCGCGGTGTCCGTCGCGGACACCGATCCGCTCGCCCGACCGCTCCAGGCCCAGACCTGGGGCCTCGGCCGGGTCGCCGCCCTCGAACACCCCCGCCAGTGGGGCGGCCTGATCGACCTGCCCGCCACCCCCGACGCCGCGGCGACGGCCGCCCTCGCCGGGGTGCTGGCCCGCTCCGACGCCGAGGACCAGATCGCTGTCCGGCCCTCGGGGCTGTTCGCCCGCAGGCTCGTACGGGCCTCGGTCGAGGGCACCGAACCCGTCCGCACCTGGCGGCCCGAGGGCACCACCCTCATCACGGGCGGCACCGGAGCCATCGGCGGCCACGTCGCCCGCTGGCTGGCCTCGAACGGCGCCGCACACCTCGTCCTGGTCAGCAGGCGCGGCGAGCTCGCCCCCGGAGCGGCCGAGCTGACGGCCGAGCTCACCGGCCTCGGCACGCGGGTGACGGTCCTCTCCTGCGACCTGACCGACCGGGAAGCGGTGGCGGCCATGCTCGCCCGACTCGACGAGGACGGCATCACCGTCCGCACCGTCCTGCACACCGCGGGCACCGGAGTGCTCACCCGGCTCGAGGACACCGGCGTCGCCGAACTGGCGCACGCCACCGCCGCCAAGGTGGCCGGCGCCCGGTACCTGGACGAGCTCCTGGACCCCGGCCCGCTGGACGCTGTCGTCCACTTCTCCTCCATCTCCGGAGTCTGGGGCGTCGGCCGCCACGGCGCCTACGCGGCGGGCAACGCCTACCTCGATGCCCTCGCCCGGCACCGCAGGGCCGACGGCGTCCCCGCCCTTTCCGTGGCCTGGGGCCCCTGGGACGGCGGCGGCATGGTCCCCGCCGCCGAGGTCGAGCCGATGCTGCGCCGCGGCGTCCCGCTCATCACCCCCCAGCCGGCGATGCTGGCCCTCCAGCAGGCACTCGACCACGACGACACGTTCGTGGCCGCCGCGGAGGTCGACTGGGAGCAGTTCGTCCCGTCCTTCACCTCGATGCGCCCGAGCCCGCTCATCGCCGACCTGCCCGAGGCCCGCCGCGTCCTCACCGACACGGCGTCCCCGGATTCCGCGGCCGCCCCGCAGGACGGCGCGGCGGCCGAGTTCCGGCAGCGGCTCACCACCCTGTCCGAGCCCGAGCGCGAACGCGCACTGCTCGACCTGGTCCGCGACCACGCCGCCCTGGTCCTCGGCCACGGCGATCGCGAGGCGATCACCGTCGACCAGCCGTTCCGCGGCTTCGGCTTCGACTCGCTGACCGCGGTCGGGCTCCGCAACCGGCTCTCCCGGGCCACCGGCCTGAAACTGCCCGCCACGCTGGTCTTCGACCAGCCCACCCCCGCCGCGCTGGTACGCCACCTGCTGGCCGGGCTCCTCCCGGAGGCCCCCGGCGAGCAGCTGCCCACCGCGGCCGAACTGGACCGGCTGGAAGCGGCGCTCACCGCGCTGCCGGCCGACGACATCGCCAAGATGCGCATCGTCATGCGGCTGGAAACGCTGCTGGCCAATCAGCGCAAGGAAGCCGCCGGTGACGGGCCGGGGGCCCAGGAGGAACTCCTGGCCCGGCTCGGTACCGCCACCAACGACGAACTGTTCGCATTCGTGGACCGAGACCTGGGAGTCCAGTGATGGCAGACGAGACGAAACTCAGGGACTACCTCGGCCGCGTGGTCGCCGAACTCCACAGGACCCGGCAGCAGCTGCACGCCGCCGAGTCGGCCGAGTCCGAACCCCTCGCCATCGTGTCGATGAGCTGCCACCTCCCCGGCGGCGTGCTCAGCCCCGACGACCTGTGGCAGCTGCTGACCGACGGCGGCGACGCCATCACCTCCTTCCCCACCGACCGGGGCTGGGGCTCCGCCCTGTCCGGCGACGAGGACGGCCGCGACGGGGACGGCCGCGACCGTACGCGGACGGAGAGCGGCGAGACGTCGGCGCGCGGCGGATTCGTGCACGACGCCGCCGAGTTCGATCCCGGCTTCTTCGGGATCAACCCGCGCGAGGCGCTCGCCATGGACCCGC
>KL569500.1:23635-24534 GCA_000715685.1 Streptomyces lilacinus | reverse complement strand
TTACAGGATCTAACACAATGAGCTGATTTGTCTGAGGGTGATCAGGCAGCAGGCGAGTTTGAGGAGGGCTTCGTGGATGTCGGCCCGGCGTTCCCAGCGGATGCGCAGGCGCCTGAAGCCGTGCAGCCAGGCGAACGTGCGCTCTACCACCCAGCGGTAGACGCCCAGTCCGCTGCCGTGTGGCGTGCCGCGGCGGGCGATGACGGGAAGGATCTTTCGGGCCCGGACCTGTGCGCGGTAGCAGTCGTGGTCGTAGCCGCGGTCGGCGAAGACAGACTCCGGCTTGCGGCGGGGACGGCCACGCCGGCCCCTGACGGGCGGGATGGCATCGAGCAAGGGCAGCAGCTGGGTGACGTCATTGCGGTTGCCGCCAGTCAGGATTACCGCGAGCGGGGTGCCATGCCCGTCGGTGATCAGGTGGTGTTTGGAGCCGGGCCGGGCCCGGTCGACCGGCGAAGGGCCCGTCGCGAGCCCCCTTTTAGCGCCCTGACGTGGCTGGAGTCCACGACACAGCGGGACCAGTCCAGCCGGGCAGCGGCGTTCAGCTCCGCCAGCAGAACCTCGTGCAGACGCTGCCAGACCCCGGCCTCGTTCCAGTCCCGCAGCCGCCGCCAGCACGTCATGCCCGAGCCGAAGCCCAGCTCCTGCGGCAGGTACTCCCACTGGATCCCGGTGTGCAGCACGTACAGGATCCCGCACAGCACCTCCCGGTCCGGTAGCCGCTTGCGGCCCGGATACCGGAACCGGCGCTCGTTGCACGGCAGCAGCGGCTCGATCCGCTCCCATAGCTCATCCGACACGATCCACGGTGATGCCCCCACGAGCCGGACAACGCTCAACCCGCCCGCCAGACACGGCCAACGGCCTCAACGGACCTCATTCTGTTAGTCGTTGTAAGG
>KL569500.1:20206-23360 GCA_000715685.1 Streptomyces lilacinus | reverse complement strand
GAACGGATGCACCTCTAGGTGTACTCGGCGATGATATCCGAGATCAACTTAGCTGCTAGGTCATGAGGAATTTGACCTCGGTTCTCGGAATCTTCCACGAAAGCGATAGCCTCCCGCGCCTTATTCCAGCGGTCACCAACGGGGGGTTTCGGAGGTGGGGGAGGTGGGGGAGCGGTTCGCTTTGTTGGGTTCCTCCACTCCCCGGTCCTTGCGCTCCATACGGCATGTGGATACCGATTCCTGAAGGTGCCGTATGCATTTGCGATGGACTTGAAAATGCCGGGAAGTTCGAAGGTATTTGGCATTTTCGGGGCGAAGGTCCACTGAGATCCAACCTGCTGGAAAACGGGCGACCCCAATACCTCTGTGGCAGGTATGGCGACGTCATCCAGTACGTGGGAGGCGATAGGATATGAATACCAAACCCCATCGAGCGGATGCCAGCGCCACCGTTGCGGAGTGTCCTCTCCACGCAAGTGTGGTTCCAAGCCGGAGACAAACCGTTCATACGCCGGATCGGTGGGGGGGTGAAAACGGTGAGTCGAAGTGAGGAACGTTGCTCATGTGGCGAGTGTGCGATGGGCTGGGGGCTCTCGCCAGTCAGGCTGAGGGTGCGGCGGCCAGGGTGCGGCGTCCGTCGCGGAGGCGGCCGGAGGGTCCGCACCCTGGGGAGCTGTGACGCAGGGATCGGTTCAGTGTCCTTGCTGCTCTTTCTCATCTAGTTTCTGATTCAGTGCGCGCGTGAGAGATGCGATCACTCCATCATTGGAGGGGCTGGCGGTCGGCTTGAGGGTGCCGTCCGGAAGCGGCTTTTCTTTGCACGCCCGCTCGACTTTCTCCCAGTCGTGTTGATGGTTCATGACGAAATCACTGCGCTTGACTACGGAAAATGCCGATGCCACATCGTCTTCCGTGAGCCTGATCTCTGTCATGCCGTTCTCCTTGGATTCCTAGGCCGTTCACTGTGGCCTGTTGGCCTCCAGCATGGACACGGCCGAGCCCTCGGGCGTGCGGAGGCGGGCCAGGCTGACCCGAAGGGGTGACGGTGGAACGATCCGCCGGTCTACCCGGGCCGAAGCCGGTGCCGGCACCCTGGCGACCCGTCCTGATCGCAACGCTTCGTGATCGTCCTTGGTGACGTTCAGTGACAAGCGAGCGGGAGCCCGCGGAGCCTGGGATGTCCGAATCGGCCTGGGGTGTACCCCCTTTGAGGTCGGTAGGAAGACCGAAGCGTGATAGCGGCTCCGTTTCTATACGGGTTCTGAGGTCCGTGAGACCTCCCTGTGGCTACGTGTCGTAGCGGTCTGACCTGGGGAAATGCCCTCAGAGGGCGACTGCAACAAGCGACCGTAAGGCGTCTTCACCGCCCTTTCCCCTGCTCCCCGCTCCTGCCCTCGTGGCGGGCGCGGGGGCTATCTGCGTTTATGCCACGTCATCAAGTACGGCCCGGACTTCCGGCACGTCGCGGAACTCCTTAAGACGGCCAAGCACGACCCGTACTCGCTCCGCCGTCCGTTCGCTGGCCACGTCGGCGGAGAGAGAGATCACGCGCTCCGCGACGGCCGCCGCCTCTTCGGGCTCATTGGCGTCCGCCAGGGCGACGGCGAGCCACGACAGGTAGAGAGCCAGCTCCCGCGTGTGCGTCGCGTCGTACCGACTGAGTACGTCCCGCAGCAATGGGACGGCCCGGAGGGGGCGGCGCAGTTCGGTGTAGACGCGTGACTCCATGACTTGGAGTTCGCCAGCGTCCACCCAATAGAGGTAGCCCGGCGACTCGATTCCGGCGCGGTCCTGCGCCAGCGCCTCGCCAGCCTCACCCAGAGCTCGCATGGCGGCCTGGGTATGCCTCTCACCCATCTTCGTCTCAGCCCACGCAATGCGGTCCAGGTACAGGGCCCGCGCCTTTGGCGGAGCGTCGGGTCCGGCGTCCTCCAGGGCGGCGCGAGCAAGGCTCAGCCCCTCAGCTTCCCGTCCGGTGTTGCTGAGCTGGTAGGCAAGTGAACCGGCCAGGTTCCCGGCCAGTGTCATGTCACCTGCCTGCCTGGCAGCACTGATCCCGAGGCGGTAGACCGTTTCGGCCTCTTCGTGCTGCCCGGCGTCGCTGGCGATCCATCCCGCGATCTGCGCCAATTCCCCGACCTGGGACAGGAGGTTACGGCCCACCTCTTCGCTGTGGCTTGTCTCGCGGTACAGCTTGACGGCCGAGCGGAGTTCTCGCAGGGCAGGCCGGATCAGATCGCCCCCCGCAATCACATCATCGGCGAGCCTGAGGCCGTGTACTCGTTGCCGCAGGTCTGCCACGTCGCCAGCGCCGATACGGCGCCCTTCACGGGCCCTCAGAGGCGCTAGGGGATCACCGGCGGGCAGATAGTCCGCGAGCGACGGAGGAGGCAGTTCAAGGGCCGGTGGAGGCCCCGTAATCGCCTCTACCGAGACCTCTAGAGCGGCTGCGAGGAATGGCAGCCATTCGCGCGGCTTGCGCTTCCCTGTCTCGTACCGGCTGATCTCCTGGCGGCCGATCGGGTCACCAGCGACTCCGGCAGCACGGCATGTCTCGTGCGCTAAGCGCGCCTGACTCCAACCCCGCTGTTCGCGTAGGCGTCGGATGTTGACTCCGATGTTCCCACCCATGGCCACAGTCTGGCCGACAGCTGGCCTACACGGGGCCGCTAGTCAGAGATCAAGATCGGGCGGACGCTAGGCGCCTCATCCCCGGCACAGGTGGCGGGACACACGGAGGCTCGAACAAATGGCGGACATGCTGGAAGCCTGGAACCCCTGGGGCGGATATCGCCACGGGAGGCTGGTGAAGGACGAAGCAACGAACCAGTTTGCCGTCACCCTGAGCTGCGACGGAGGGACGTACACCCTTGCAGGCGTGGGCGGGGCTACTGGGGAGTGGAAAGCGTCCACCGAGTCCGTGCGGCGGGCGACCGACGAGGAGCGCGGGACGCTCGGTCTCTCGCCTCTGGGCCAGCAGTGGTGAGCACGTCAGGGGTCATCTCGCTGCCGCACTCCGGCGGCCTGTGGATGGCCCCGCCCGACCCCACCGCCCCGCCTCCGTGCCGTGGCTGCTGCACGTTGAGCACCGACATGAAGGCCGCCGAGGAGTCAGGCGACGACATGGCGGTGATCGTGGTTCGCGCCCGCATCG
>KL569500.1:16682-19921 GCA_000715685.1 Streptomyces lilacinus | reverse complement strand
CCCCGCCGACGGCGAGGCCGCCCGACCGCCCTTCGTGGTGGCTTCCGACGGCTCCGCCGACCTGCCGCTACCGAAACGCCCGTCGGGTGACGTCACCGCCGACGCGTTGACACCCGCCTGGAGCCCGGCCGTGTACAACACCCCGGCATACCGGCGGAACCTCGCGGTGGCGGTCGCCCAGCGGCTCCGCGAGGAACAGGCGAGGTTGGACGACCTGGAAGCGTGGTGCGGCGCCTTGGAGCGCCTGGAGCGCTACCTACCGCCGCGCACCTTGCGCGGCACCCACTAGACCGCCTGCCTCTCCACCGGGTGCTGACCGACCTTCCCCCCGGAGGCGTCCCCGGCGGAGAGGCAGGCACCCAACGCCCGTCCGGCCGCTCTGCCATGAGGTGGCCGGACGGGTTGCAAGTGCAGTGCACCACCCCAACGAGGGAGGAACACGCATGACCGCAGTTGCAGCAGACCAGCGGACCGGTCGGTCTCTGGTCAGTGAGGACCTGTTCGCCAGCCTGGCCCACTTCGTGGCCGTCCACGACGGACAGCCGCAGGAGCGGGCCGAGCGGATCGCGGACCAGGCGGTGGCGTTCCTGGCGACCGTCTCCACCGCCACCGTGCCCATGGTGCCGTCGGACGACGTGGACTTGGGGCTCCATGCCTTCATCCTGCACACCCGGGAGTACGCGGAGTTCTGCCAGAGCCACGCCGGCCGCTTCCTCCACCACAACCCGGCCCCCGGTGGGGGCGGGCGTGACCCCGAGATGGTCAAGGCGGCGGCCCACGCCATGAAGGCGGCCGGGTTCATGGTCCTGGATGACCTCTGGACCGTAAACGGCCAGAACGCCGCGCAGTGTGACTCGGACTGCGGAAGGCCGTACGGGAAGTAGCACCCGCCGGTAGCCTCCGGCGGTGATGAAGGGTGGCCGTCCCTGGAGCCAGGGACGGCCACGTCCGTCTGTAGGAAAGGGACCTTGCGCCGTGCCTGATCCAAGCCAGTTCGAGCTTCTGGCGACCATTCTTGGGACGACCCCGCCTGACTGCCGACGCCTGGTCCTGAACCGGCGAGGCTCCACCGTCTGGGACATCGAGACCGACCGTGGCCGGTACGCGGTGAAGGCGGGCTACCCCATCGAGGCCACCGCCGAATGGCCCGCCCAGGCATGGACAGCGCTTGCCCCCCGCAGGGAGGGCGCCATCTTGGAGTACCTAGGGGTGGATGTCACCTACGGCGAGTGGGAAGGCGGCACCTGGAACGTCCAGCCCTGGCGTGACGGGACCAGCCTCTACGACCTGTGGGAGCCCTGCCGGGCGGAGGGATCCGCCGTGGAGCCGAACCCGGGCGAGGCGCTTCTCTGCGCCCAGGCCGTGGCCTCTTTGCACGCCCGAGGGTTGGCCCATGGCGATATCCAGCCCGCCCACCTCATCGTCGGACGGGATGGCGCCCATCTGATTGACCTGGCCCTTGCCCAGGGCGGGCCGATCCCGGACGCCTACGACTTCCGCTTCCCCGGTTGCCTGGTCCACTACGAGGCACCGGAGATCTCCCAGTCCGTGCTAGCGACCGGGTACGCCGTGCCGACGCCGGAGGCGGATGTCTACGCACTCGGGGCGTCGCTGTTCATCAGCGCCACCGGATGGCGGGCTGTCGCCTACCCCGACGACGCCCCACGCCCCGTCCAGCGTCAAGCCGTCGTGGATGGCCCGCACCGCCCCGTGACCGTGGACGGGGTGCTGGGCAAGCTCATCGACGCGATGCTGAGCCCGAACCCGGCGGACCGGCCCACCACCGCGGAGGTCTGCCGCGCGCTGGCCTGACGGTCTTATGTGAGTAGCTTGACAGACTCATTGATCTTCACGATGCTCATGGCCCCATCCTGCCGTACGGGCCCGTGCGGGTGCCGCCCATGTCGGCCAGGGCGTCCTGGACCTGGTCCCTCGTCAGGGGCGGGGCCGGGAGGGCGGTCGGGCCCGCGGTGCGGAGGCCGTCGAGGAGGAGGGCGAGGTGGCGGCGCCAGGAGCCGGGGGCGACGGCGGCGGCGGAAGGGACGCAGCGGCCCAGGGCGCACAGGGTGAAGAGCAGGTCCTCGGCGACGATGTCGGGGCGCATCGTGCCCTGTTCCTGCGCCCGGCGGACGAGCAGGGCCACCGTCTCGTGGTTGTGCTCCCGCAGCGCGGCGAGGGTGGCGCCCGCCGGGATGGTCGTCGTCATCAGCTCGATCGCGCCCCGGTCGGCGGCCAGCACCTCGAAGATCTGTTCCATGTAGCGGGCCAGGGCCGCGAAGGCGTCCGGGGCGCGGCGGGCCTCCTCGCCCAGGTGCATGTTCGCGCTCAGGGAGTCGTGGAAGACCGCCTCGATCAGCGCCTCGCGGGTGGGGAAGCGCCGGTAGAGCGTGGCGTTGCCGACGCCCGCGCGGCGGGCGATCTCGTCCAGCGGGACCTCAAGGCCCTGCTCGGCGAAGAGTTCCCGGGCGGCCGCGAGCAGCAGCTCGCGGTTGCGCCGCGCGTCGGCCCGCAGGTCCGGGGTGGCCGATGCCGCTGGGGTTCGCCGTCCACTGCTCCCGCTCGTGCTCATGCCCCGCACCCTAATGGCCCCCACCCCAATGGCCGCCGAAGCGTTGGAAATGGGCGTCCTGTGGGAGGTTCTCAGGTGACCTGGGGGTGACCTGCGTCTGTTCCGCAGGACTCAGTAAGGTCTCAAAGAGCCCTACGAGGGTGACCGAGCTGGGCGACTGGAGGAGCGGCAGAGCGTGGCGGATGCAGAGCGGGGCGGGCTGGGGAGTCCGCCGAGGGCGGGCTCGCGGACCGGCTTGGCCCTGGGAGCCCTGTGGCTGCTCGCCGGACTGCTGGCGGTGCGCCAGGCGGCGGCGGTGCTGCGGCTCCCCCCGGAGCGCCGCTTCACCGATCTCGGGACCTGGATCGGCGAGCACGGCGTCCTGCACGTGCGGGGCGGGCTCTACGACACCGACCGGTTCACCGGCACCCCCTTCGCCGGACTGGTCCTCAAACCGCTCGTCAAGGCGGCCGAACAGAGCCTCGGCCTGGTCTGGACCCTCGGCACGCTGCTGCTCGTCGTCGCCGTCGCGCTCGTCGCCGCCCGGGCCCTGCCCGGCCCGCACAGCCGCCGCACGGCGCTGCTGGCCGCGCCCGCCGCGGTCATCCTGACCGTGCTCTCGCTGCCCGTGCGCAACACCTTCACCCTCGGGCAGACCAGCATCATTCCGGTGCTGCTCGTCCTCCTCGGC
>KL569500.1:15327-16423 GCA_000715685.1 Streptomyces lilacinus | reverse complement strand
CCGCCCCCGCCTCGCCCACGGCTCCGGCCGGGCGACCGGCGCCCTCGTCGGCGTCGCGGCGGCCCTGCAGCCCGCCGTACTGCTCTTCGCCCCGCTGCTGTGGCTGACGGGCCGTCGGCGCGCCGCGGTCACCACCGGCGCGACGTTCGCCGCCTGCACGGCGCTGGCCTGGGCGGCCATGCCGGACGACTCGTGGACGTACTGGGTGCACCACATCGCCGGGGCCGGCCTCGGCGAGAAGCCCAGCAGCTTCGCCAACCAGTCCCTGCACGGGCTGCTGCTGCGCGTCGGCCTGCACGGCCCGCTCGAGCTCGCGCTGTACGCGCCGCTCGCCGTCGCCGTCACCGTGCTCGGCCTGCGCCGGGCCGCCCGCTACGCCGGGGACGGGCAGTCGCTGCTGGCCACCGCCGTCACCGGGTGCGTCGCGGTCGCGGTGTCGCCCACCGCCTGGCAGCACCAGCAGCTGTGGATCCTGCTCGCCGTCGTCGGCCACGTCGGCCGGCGCCGCGCGGACCGGCTCGTGTGGCCGGTGATCGTCGTGCTCGTCATGACGCTGCCCAGCGTGGTCCTGGTGCCGCCGAACCTCGGCCCCATCGGGCGGAACGCCCCGCTGATCGCCGCCCTCGCGGCGGCCTGCGCGGTGCCGTTCCTCTCCCGCTCCTCGGCGCTGTGGGACCGGCCCGTGCCGACCCCGGTCGCCGAGCCGCAGCGCGGCCGCTTCGCGTGGGTGCCGCTGCTGCGCTTCTTCAAGCGCGCCCTGAACCGCCCGAACCTGCTGCTGGAGCTGATGCTGATACGGGTCGGCTACTGGGTCTACTCGTACATCCGCGCGAGCGCCCCGGACTCGCGCAGCCTCGCGGAGGCCCACGGCCGGCAGATCCTCGGCATCGAGGAGTTCCTCCACATAGACGTCGAGCACGGCTTCAACCACTTCGTGGCGGGCATCGGCTGGCTCACGGACAGCATGAACTACTACTACGGCACCTTCCACTTCCTGGTGCCGCTGTCCCTGCTGGGCTACCTGTACTGGCGCCGCCCCGCCACGTACCGCTGGGCGCGCACGGCCCTGGGCTTCGCGCTGTCTCTTATACACATC
>KL569500.1:14628-15125 GCA_000715685.1 Streptomyces lilacinus | reverse complement strand
CCCCGCCGCGGCTGATGCCGGGGCGCGGCTTCATCGACACCGCCAACGGCCCGCAGGACCTGGCCAACCCCGACTTCGGGGCGCTGACGGAACTGTCCAACCAGTACGCGGCGATGCCGTCGCTGCACATCGGCTGGTCGCTGTGGTGCGGCGTCGTGATCGCGGCGGTCGCGCCGAAGGCGTGGATGAAGTGGCTGGGCATGCTGTACCCGCTGCTGACCTTCGCGGTCATCCTCGGCACGGCCAACCACTACGTGCTGGACGCGTTCGGCGGCGCGCTGGTGGTGGCCTCCGGCTTCGCCATCCAGTACGTGCTGACCGGCCCCGGCCGGGTCGCGCTCACGGCGATCCCGGGCGCGCGGGCCGAGACGGGCGCCGCCGTCGGTGAGGACGTGAGCGGTGGTGGCGACGCTGCGCGCACGCCGGAGCCGGCCCGGGCCGGGGGCTGAGTCCACCGCCCGGCCCGGGCCGGAGACCGGTCTGTCTCTTATACACAT
>KL569500.1:12763-14344 GCA_000715685.1 Streptomyces lilacinus | reverse complement strand
GACCGTGATCTGCGACGCGGGGTCGGTGACGTCCGTGATGTCGTAGGTCGCGCTCAGCAGCGCGTTCGTCGCGCTGGTCGGACAGCCGAAGCCGCCCTCCACCTTCACCGGTACGGCGGCGTCGGCGACGCCCAGCTGCGAGGGGGCGCCATTGGTGAACGTGGTGCCGAACGTCGCCGGCCCCTCGGGCGCGGCGGTCACCGTGCAGGTGGCCAGCCCACTGCTCTTCAGCACCATCCCGCCGGCGGGCACGGTCAGCGCGGCCGTGCTCGGCGAGCCGTACTGCATCGACACGCCCCAGGTGCCGGACGTGACGATGGTGATGTCCACGCCGGGCACGTTGGCGGCGCAGTCCGAGTACGTCGGCGGGTTGATGGCACTGACGACCGGCCCCGCGGGGTTGGCGTTGCCGGGCGCCGCGGGTATCTGGTTGTTCCCGCTGCCGGCGGACGGCACGGAGCTCGAGACATTGCAGGTCACGGTCATCGACCCGGCCTTGAAGCTCGCCGTCCCGTTGAGCGTGGCCGCGAACGCGTGCCCGGCGGGCGTGACCGTGGTCGGTCCGGCGTCGTCCGCCCCACCTCGGGCCGTCGCCTGCCCGCTCCCGGCGAGGGCCACGCCGGCGGTGAGCGCCAGCCCGGTGGCGGTGGCGAGCAGGGCGCGAGTACGTGTGCGCGTGCGGCTGGAGTGTGTTCTGCGCGAGATCACGGTGACTCCTTCGGAGGGGAGACGAAACCGGCCGCGGGGGTTTCGGCCGGTGCATTCCACGGCGTCCCGGCCGCGCCGAACGGGCCGGGCTCGCGCCGCCGGGGGCGGCGCCGCACCGCGTCGGGTGGTGCGCCGGGTCCGGGCCGGCGGTCGTGACGTCGACCTCGGCGCGGACACCGGGGGTGTCGGTCGGAGTGTCCGGACGGTTCGGGTGCTGGTGGAGCACGCGCCGGTCCGCCGCCGGGAGGCGGGATCCGGTTGGGGTGGGGCACGGTGCCTGTGCCGGCCGCGGGGATTTCCAACCGGCGAGGGTCCGATGCCCGGCGCGGCTGCGCCGGGCGGCGGCCGGCGCCACTTTCCGGTAGGGGCTCACGCCACGAGCCCTCGAGTGGGCGCTGCGCGTGCCGCCGCCGCGCGACGCTGCTCTTGGGTCGGCCGGCAGTGGCCCGTCGCCGCGTGGTCGGGTGATGGAGCACCGTCCCGGCGGTTCCGGTGGTGCCTGGGGTCGGTCGACGGCGGCCGCCGGCCGGGGTGTTCGGGTGACGCTGTCGGCGGAGCACTTGCGGTCCGTTCCCCGGACGGGGGCCGGGCGCCCGCGTGTTCCGGACGTGCCGTCGCCGGCCGGCAGGGGGCGGCGGCGGGCCGACCGGTCAGGGGTCGCGCCGGCCCCCGTCCTCGCGTCCGTCCGCCGGGGCGGCGCCCGGATCGTGACCGCTGCCGGTCCCGGCCGGTGAGCCCGGGCTCTGCCCGGCCTCGGGCCAGGCCTTTCCGAGGGCCGGCCGGACGATTCCCGGCCCGTTCGCCGAGGCTGGGCCCAGGGCGTTGCCCCCGGCAGTGCCGGCCGGCAGCCCGGCGGCTGTCTCTTATACACAT
>KL569500.1:12261-12493 GCA_000715685.1 Streptomyces lilacinus | reverse complement strand
CCGCTCGCCCGGCCGGCGGCGTGGCCGCCGAGACGGGTCCCCGGGCGGGGCCCGGGTCGCCGCCCACAGGGGCGCCGCCCCGGGCGCCGGGTTCGGCCGCGAGCCCAGTGGCCCCGGCGCCGTCGACCCCGGCACCGCCGGGCGCCGCATCCGGCGCCCCGCCCCCGGGCGGCAGCCCGTCCGGTACCGGCGCCCGCTCGGGTGCCACCGGCTGCCAGGCGAAGGTCAGGGC
>KL569500.1:11092-11998 GCA_000715685.1 Streptomyces lilacinus | reverse complement strand
AGGCGAAGTCAGGGCGCCGCCGACGATGCCGGTGAGGGTGCCGAAGAGGAAGCCGCCGAGGTTGGACATCACCAGCGTGGCCGTCGCGACCAGCACCGTGAGGATGCCGGCGAGGGTCCGGTACTGGGGGGCGAACCACGCGGACAGGCCCATGACGATCATGACGAGGCCCATGAGCACGCCGGGGATGCCGGCGATGCCCTGCTCCAGCATGATCTTCAGTGGCGCCAGCGGGATGGCGCAGATCTCGGCGCCCGCGACGACGGAGGCCAGGCCGCCCCAGAAGGGGCGGCTCCTGCGCCACCGTCGCCACGCGGCGCGCGGCCCGGGCCGGGGACCGACGGGGCGGGTGCCGTCGGCCGGCACGTCAGAAGCACTCATCCTTGCCGAGCTTGATGGTCATGTTGAGCCCGGAGAGCTTGAACTTTCCGGCGTTGGTCGCCCACGCGGTCTGGCGCAGGCCCGTCATCTTGATGGACTTGGCCTGCTGTCCGAAGGCGTCCTGCAGGCCCTGCGCGGAGGCCGGTCCCTTGTTGAGGGTCGACGCGTCCCGGCCGATCTCGATGTTCTCGAACTCCGCGTCGCCGGACATCTGGGTGGCATCGATGAAGAGGTCGGTCGCCTCGACGGCCTTGCCGCCCTGGCCGGCCTTGAGCTTGAGCGAGATGTCGCCGAGCACCGGCAGGGTGGTGACCACGGACTGGCACAGGTCGTGGATCTCGGCGTTCTTGATGGCGGTGACGGCCACGGGCAGCAGCTTGCCGCGCGCGTTCTTGTCGATGCCGCCGTACTGGGCGAATCCGTTGCCCGTCAGGCTGGACGCGCCGACCTTGAACTCCTGCCCGGACACGGCGAACGACGCGGCCAGCGCCCCGTCCGCGAGCGCCACGGCCAGTGCGGCGGGGG
>KL569500.1:7868-10867 GCA_000715685.1 Streptomyces lilacinus | reverse complement strand
GCACGGCCAGCACGGCGAACCTGCGCCACCTGACGCGACCCGTCACCTGTCTTCCCTGAGCGTCCTTCATGCGGAGGTCCCCTCGGCGAGTGAGGTACGACATGAGGGAGCGGGCGCTGCGGCGCGCGACGTAGCGCGGATGCGCCGTCCCGAAGGTGTACCCGAGAGTAAGTCCGTCGATTGAAGCTGACAAGGGTTCAGGTATGGACCGATCCCCTTGGCCGATTCCCTTGGCTGAAAAGGGAGTTGGGGGTGTGCGGGGCTCTACGCGTACGTCACGCGCAGTTCCTTGATCCCGTTCACCCACGCCGACCGCAGTCGGCGCGGCTCCCCGGCCAGCCGGATGTCGGGCAGGGTGTCCGCGACGGCCTCGAAGACGAGGCGGATCTCGAGCGCCGCCAGCGACCGGCCCAGGCAGAAGTGCGGGCCGCCCCCGCCGAAGCCGAGGTGGGGGTTGGGGTCGCGGGTGATGTCGAAGTCGTCGGGAGCGGCGAAGACCGCGGCGTCGTGGTTGGCGGAGGCGTAGAAGAGGCCGACGCGCTGGCCCGCCCGGATGCGCGCGCCGCCGAGCCGGGTGTCGCGCGTCGCCGTGCGCTGGAAGGAGACGATCGGCGTCGCCCACCGGACGATCTCCTCGGCGGCCGTGGCCGGCCGCTCGCGCTTGAAGAGCTCCCACTGCACGGGGTGGGTGAGGAAGGCGTGCATGCCGTGACTGATGGCGTTGCGGGTGGTCTCGTTGCCGGCGACGGCCAGCATCACGACGAAGAGGCCGAACTCGTCGGAGGTGAGGTTGCCCTCGCCCTCGGCCGCGACCAGCAGGCTGACGATGTCCCGTGCCGGGCACGCGGTCCGTGCGGCCGCCAACTCCATGGCGTACGCGACGAGTTCGGCCGCCGACCGGGAGCCGGTGTCGTCGTCGGCGGACAGCTCGGGGTCGTCGTAGGAGATCATCCTGTTGGACCAGTCGAAGATCTTCGCCCGGTCGTGCTGGGGGATGCCGATGAGCTCGGCGATGGCCTGCAGCGGCAGTTCGCAGGCGATGTCGGTGACGAAGTCGCCGCTGCCGTGGTCCCGGGCCGCGGCCACGATGGCGCGGGCGCGCTCGCGCAGGGCCGTCTCGAGGCCGCGGATCGCGCGGGGGGTGAAGCCGCGCTGGACGATCTGGCGGACGCGGGTGTGCTCGGGCGGGTCCATGTTGAGCATCATCAGCTTCTGTGCCTCGAGGTTCTCGCGCCGGATGTCGGGGCGGAAGCGGATGACCGAGGTGTTGCGGTGGGACGAGAAGACCTCCGGCCGGGTGGAGGCCTCCTTGACGTCCGCGTGCCGGGTGACCGCCCAGTACCCCTCGTCGTCGAAGCCCGCCGCGCCCCGCGGCTGCGGGATCCACGCCACCGGGGCCGTCCGTCGGAGCAGGGCGAACTCCGGGAGCGGGACGCGGTGCCGGTAGAGATCGGGGTCGGTGAAGTCGAAGCCGTCGGGCAGCGCGGGACAGGAGGCCATGGCCATCACCACATCCGTGGACTGACGGGACAGGGGCTTACGTAACTGACGAGTCGTCAGAAGCCTGTCGGTCGACGGTAATGACGGCTCCCTGCGGCAGCAAGGGAGGTGACGCCATCTGTTGCGCGGCCGGGGGGTGCGCGACCCTTGCGTACCGGGGGTACGGGTCGTAAGACTGCGAGCGGAACTAGAACGTGTACTAGTTCTGGAGCCGGGGGCGCCGGGACGCCCCGCGGACGCGGAGGAGAGGACCAGTCATGGCCGCGGAACCCGTCATCGTCGAAGCCGTACGCACCCCCATCGGCAGGCGCGGAGGCACGCTCGCCAACCTCCACCCCGCCTACCTGCTGGGGGAGACCTACCGCGAGGTCCTCGCCCGCACCGGCATCCAGCCCGACTGCGTCGAGCAGATCGTCGGCGGGACGGTCACCCACGCCGGCGAGCAGTCGATGAACCCCGCCCGCACCGCCTGGCTGGCCATGGGCCTGCCCTACGAGACCGGGGCCACGACCGTGGACGCCCAGTGCGGCTCCTCCCAGCAGGCCAACCACCTGGTCGCCAACATGATCGCGACCGGGGTCATCGACGTCGGCCTCGCCTGCGGCGTCGAGGCCATGTCCCGGGTGCCGCTGGGCAGCGGCTCCAGGAACGGGCCGGGCAAGCCCTTCCCCGACGAGTGGAACGTCGACCTGCCCAACCAGTTCGAGGCCGCCGAGCGCATCGCCCGCCGGCGCGGCCTGACCCGCGAACGCGTCGACGAGCTCGGCCTGCTCTCCCAGCAGCGGGCCGCCCGGGCGTGGGCCGAGGAGCGCTTCAAGCGCGAGATCTTCGCCGTGCAGGTGCCCACCACGGAGGAGGAGCAGCTGGCGGGCCAGGGCATGTGGCGCCTGGTCGACCGCGACGAGGGACTGCGCGACACGAGCATGGAGGCGCTCGCCGGCCTCAAGGCCGTCATGCCCACTGCCGTCCACACCGCCGGCAACTCCTCGCAGATCTCCGACGGCGCCGCTGCCCTGATGTGGGCCTCCAAGCGCATGGCCCGCGCGCTCAGGCTGCGCCCCCGGGCCCGTATCGTCGCCCAGGCGCTCGTCGGCGCCGACCCGCACTTCCACCTGGACGGCCCGATCGACGCCACCCGGGCCGTGCTGGGCCGGGCGGGGATGTCGCTGCGGGACATCGACCTGGTGGAGGTCAACGAGGCCTTCGCGTCGGTGGTGCTGTCCTGGGCCCAGGTCTTCGAGCAGGACCTGGAGAAGGTCAACGTCAACGGCGGCGCGATAGCGCTCGGTCATCCCGTCGGGGCGACCGGCGCCCGGCTCATCACGACCGCGCTGCACGAGCTGGAGCGCAGGGACGGGGAGTTCGCCCTGATCACGATGTGCGCGGGCGGTGCGCAGGCGACGGGCACGATCATCCAGCGGCTGTGACACCCGGCGCCGGTTCAGGGGAAACGTTCCCGCAGGGCGCCGGTGCCGCGGCCGGCGTCCGCCGGCCGGCCG
>KL569500.1:1436-7614 GCA_000715685.1 Streptomyces lilacinus | reverse complement strand
CGGCCGCGTCGGCTGCCGCCGGGGGCCCGGGGCCCGGGGCCCGGGGCCCGGGGCTCGGGGCTCGGGGCCCAAGCCCGAGGCCCGATGTCAGGCGTCAGACGTCAGGCGTCGTCGAGCCCGGTCACCACGATGGCCTCGGTCGGGCAGCACCCGACCACGTCCTCCGCGGCCTCGATCTCCTCGGCGGTGGTCAGCTCCGTCTTGAGCGGCTCGCTGAGCCCGTCCGCGCCCAGCGTGAACAGGTCGGGGTACATCGCCCGGCACAGCCCGGCGCCCCCGCACAGGGACTTGTCGACCTGAAGCGTCACGGTCATCGTCGCGTCACCGCCCCGGCGTGTTGAGGTGGACGGGGAGCGAGGCGAGGCCGCGGAGCAGCCAGTTCTCGGCGTAGGCCACCTCGTCGCGGGGGATGGCCAGCGCGATGTCCGGGAACCGCTCGAAGACCGCCGGGATCGCGACGCCCGCCTCGATGCGGGCGAGCGCGGCGCCCAGGCAGTTGTGCAGGCCGTGGCCGAAGCCGACGTGGCGCGGGCCCTTGCGGGTGATGTCCAGGACGTCCGGGTTCTCGAACCGCCGCGGGTCGCGGTTGGCGGACTGCAGCGCGGCGACCACCGGGGCGCCGGCCGGCAGGTGCGTCCCGGCGAACTCCATGTCCTCCTTCGCGAAGCGGAAGAGGCCGACGGTCAGCGCGCCCTCGTAGCGCAGGAATTCCTCGACCGCTCCCGGCACCAGCTCGGGGTCGCCCATCAGCAGCTTCCGCTGCTCGGGGTGGTCGAGCAGGGCCAGGACGGCGGAGCCGATGAGGTTCCGCGTGGTGTCCAGACCGGCCATGATCATGAGGGCGAGCATGGCCACCAGCTCGTCCTCGTCGAGGCGGTCGTCGCCGTCGCGGGCCTGGATGAAGACGGACATCAGGTCGTCGCCCAGCATCCCGCGCTTCTCCTTGATCAGATCGCGGCCGTATTCGGCGATCTCCTCGAAGGCGCGGGTCACCACGTTCTTGTCGTCGTTGGGACGGAAGGCGCGGTCGATCGCGTGGATCATGTCGTTGTAGCGGGAGAAAGGAATGCCGAGGATCTCGCCGATCACCGCCGCGGGAATGGCGCTGGCGTAGTCGACGATGTCCGGGCGCTCCGACTCCGCGAGGCGGTCGAGGGAGGCGGCCACGATCCGCTCGGTGGGCTCGCGCCACTGCGCGACCCGGCGCGGCGTGAAGGCGCCCATGGCCAGCTTGCGGACGCGGGTGTGGTCCGGCGGGTCGAGGACCGTGAGGATCCGCGAGACGACGGTGTCCGCGCCCATGACCATGCCGGAGTCGATGAACTCGCGGCTGGCGTAGGCCTCGGCGTCGTTGCTGAAGCGGGAGTCGCCGAGCAGCGCGTGGACGTCCTCGAAGCGGCTGACGATCCAGGTGCGGACGTCGCCGACGGGGAAACGGAACTCGTGGACCGGGGCGTTGTCGCGGAGCCAGGCGAACGCCGGGTACGGGTCCTGGTAGTAGTCGGGGCCGAACAGGCCGGTGGGCAGCGCTGGAACGGTCATCGCTGTTCTCCTGAGGAGGGCGGGAACGGTCACGGGACGGTCATTGCCTGGGCACCCGAACGCCGGGCCATGGAATGACCCGGCGTCGGGGTTCAGCTCACATCTGTGCTCTGTGCTGTGCTCGTTGCCGTGCTGCGCGCAGTGGTGTCCGCGGTGCGGCCTGCAGTGCTGCGTGCGGTGTGCTGAGCGGTGCGCGGGGCGGCGGACCGTGCGGTGTGGGGGGCTCCGCCCGGGGTGTTACGCGAGGGCCAGCGCCTGCTTGGCCGCGCGCTTGCCCGACTCCACGGCGCCCTCGATGAACGCGCCGTGCCAGCCGTGGGCGATGTCCGCGCCGGCGAAGAGGATCCGGCCGTGCGGCTGCTCGATCTGCGGGAAGGTCTGCAGCAGCTGGTTGACCTTGCGGTAGCCCCAGGAACCGGTGTACGGGTCCTTGGCCCACTCCATCGCGCGGGACTCGAGGACCTCGGCGCCGGGGATCCACTGCCGAACGGCCGCCTGCACCGCCGCCGGGTCGTTGACGTTGAGCCCGGGGCCGGGGAAGGCGATCATGAGCCGCCGGTCCGCCAGCTGCTTCTGCGGCACCATCATCAGGATGCCGGAGCCCTCGGGCGCCGTGCCGGTGGTGGCGTCGACCTTCGAGCCCTTGATCTGCAGCCACATCTTGGTGCCGTGCGGGACGTCCATGCCCTGGGTCATGAGCTGGGTGTGCGCCTTGGGCAGGCCCGGGGCGAAGGTGATGTTCTTCCAGACGTTGACCGCGGTGCAGACGATGACCACGCGCGCGGCGTACCGGCGGCCGGCGGTGGTCTCCACGACCACGCGGCTGCCGGAGTCGGTGACCTTGGCAACGGGCGAGTTGAAGCGCACCGTCGCCTTGGACTCGGTGATCATGGACTGCAGCAGCCGGGTCATGCCGCCCTCGGGGCGGCGGCCGATCAGGGTCGAGTAGCTCTCGTACGTACCACCGGAGAGCTGGTACCACTGCGCCATGCCGGTCAGCGAGCCGAGCGAGCTGGACCCGCCGGAGTAGACGGCGGCCTCACCGGTGAGCTGGGCGAGGTCGGTGGCGGCGAGGCCCATCTGCTTGAACCGGTCGGCCAGGGTGAGCGGGTCGACGGCGGCCAGCAGATCCTTGCGGTACAGCGGCGTGTTCGGGCGCTCGAAGTACTGCTCCGAGCCCTTGTAGAACTCCGTCCACAGCGGCTTCAGGATGTTGGTCGCCTCGGTGGGCGTCACGGCCTTGATGGCGCCGGCGGTGCCGTCGGCCACCATGACGCGGTTGGGCTCGGGGTCCATGTAGGTCTTGATGCCGTAGCGGGTGAGCTCGGCGTTGACCAGGTTGTGCTGGGCCGCGACCCACTGGCCGCCGATCTCGACCGACTCGCCCGCCCAGCTGCCGGTGAAGATCCGGCCGCCGATCCGGTCCTTGGCCTCGAGCACGAGCGAGCTCATGCCCTTGCGGGCGAGGTCGCGCGCCACCGTGCCGCCGGCGTAGCCGGCGCCGATGATGATGGCGTCGATGAACATCTCTTCCTCGGCCCGTGCCACGCCCTGGGTGAGCGTGCTGAACGACACGGCCGCGGCGCCCGCGCCGATCGCCTTGATCAGGGACCGACGGCCGAAGCGGCGGTCGGTGACGGAGGAAGAGTTCGGGCCATGAGAATGCATGGAAGTCCTCTGTGATTGTCTGGCTGCGGGCCATCGGGCTTCGGCAGGACGATCGCCGGCACGCTCGCCCGGACGCGCGAGGATCGGCGTCCGGACGTGCTGCCCCCGGCATCGCGCGCGGCGGCCTGCCGCACGGCCCGACGGTCGGTCGGATGGGCGGGTACGACGGTCCGCGCGCGTCGCCGTTCCGCGGGCGCGGAGGGCGGGGCGCGGTGCGTACCCAGGCAGCCGGTGCGTGCGTCGCGCGAGGGCGCGAGAGGTCGCCGGACTGCCGGTTCGGATCTAGCTGGGGACGTGAACAATCAGGCGGACGTGATGAGTCACGTCCCCGCTTGTCTCGGCCGCGGCGCCGTAGCCACTCGTGACCATTCCGGTCCCCCCGTATCAATCAGCGTGGCCCGAGAGTCCTTCGTGTCTCATTCAGGCCTTGACGCGACTGTACTGAAACCCCTTCCACGGACGGGCCTTCGCCGGGTCACCGGACGGTCTTCGGCCACTCATGTGTGGTTGGTACACCTACGGTGCGGGTGGGGGCCGAGGGTGGCGGGGGTGGGCATGACGAAGCGGCCGGCGCCCCCGGGGGGGCGCCGGCCGCTTCGCGGTGATCCGGTCGGGTGGGATCAGTACCAGTGGTGGGTCTGCCAGAAGTTCCAGGCGCCGCAGGGGCTGCCGTAGCGGTCCTTCATGTAGTCCAGGCCCCACTTGATCTGGGTGGCCGGGTTGGTCTGCCAGTCGGCGCCGGCGGAGGCCATCTTCGACCCGGGCAGCGCCTGGACCAGGCCGTACGCACCGGTGGAGGAGTTCGTCGCGGTGTGCTTCCAGCCGCTCTCGTGCTCGACGATCTTGCTGAAGCACTGGAACTGCGCCCCGTTCGAGATCATCTTTCGCGCGATGTCCTGCGAGGCGCTCACCGAGGCGGCCGGCGCGGCGTGGGCCGGGACGGCGGTGAGCACGGCGCCCGCGGTGCCCAGTGCCAGGGCGGCACCGGCGGCGGCGACGAGCTTGCGGGAGGCGGCGCGGCGGATGGTCGGGAACGTCACGGAGGAGAACCTTCCGTCGGGGGCAGAAGCGTGCCGCCGGAGCGTGGCGCTCCTGGCGGCCCCACCAACCTGACCGACGGCGGAAGCCGGTGCAATGAGCCGGAACTACTACAAAGAGCAGGAGAAGGGCGGGTGATGACCGGCCAATTGCCTGGCAGTGGACTACGGTGCCGCGTCGTATGTGACGCGCGTCCTGTGCCCCGCCTCACGAGATGTGTAAGGGATGGGGGCGACGCAGGGGTCTTACTTGTGGAGCGCGTCACCCGCCGCGTCACGGAAGACCACGGGCGCGTCGAACGCGGCCCGGCGCGTGGCCCGGCGCAGGGCGCGCAGCACGGCCGGGCCCAGGGTCAGCGTGGCCACGACCGTGACCAGGGCGCGGGGCAGGTCCCAGCCCAGGGAGGTCGCCAGGCAGTAGGCGACGAAGCGGCCCAGGTTGTCGGTCAGCGGATCGCCCGGCACGAAGGCGACGCCCGAGACGAGGGCGCCGATGTAGGGCCAGCCCTGGAGGTTCATGATCGTCCCGTACGCGACGGAGGCCACCGCCCCGTACGCCGCCAGCAGCGCCACCTCGCGGCGGCCGCGCAGCCGGTCCGGGCCGGGCAGCAGGCCCGCGCCCATGGACACCCAGCCCATCGCCAGCATCTGGAACGGCATCCACGGCCCCACCCCGCCCGTCAGCAGCGCGGAGGCGAACATCGCCAGGGAGCCGAGGACGAAGCCGAAGCCCGGGCCCAGGACCCGGCCGGCCAGCACCATCAGGAAGAACATCGGCTCGATGCCGGCCGTCCCCGCGCCCAGCGGCCGCAGCGCGGCCCCCGCCGCGGCGAGCACCCCGAGCATGGCGATGGCCTTGGCGTCCAGCCCCGTGTCCGCGATCGTCGCCACGACGACGGCGAGCAGGAGCGGCAGCAGCGCCGCGAACAGCCACGGCGCGTCCTTGGAGTGCGCGAGGCCGGAGGCGGAGTCGGCGAGCAGCGGCCAGCCGAAGGCGGCGAGGCCGATGGCGCTGACCAGCGCCAGCGCGGCGACGGACCGGGGGCCCAGCCGGACGGCGCGGGCCTGCCGGTCGGGGACCGTGGCCGTCATGACGTGGCCTCCAGGGCCGCGCGGACCTGCGGCACCGTGAGCCACGGCTGCGGCGCGAGCACCTTCGCCACCTGCGGCGCGAAGGCCGGGGACGCGACGACGACCTCGGCCGTCGGGCCGTCCGCCACGACCTCGCCCTCCGCGAGGACCACCACCCGGTCCGCCAGCTCCGCCGCCAGCTCCACGTCGTGCGTGGCCAGCACCGTCGCGTGGCCCTCGGCGGCCAGCCCGCGCAGGATCTCCACCAGGCGGGACTTGGCCGCGTAGTCCAGACCGCGCGTCGGCTCGTCCAGCAGGAGCAGCGGCGGCCGCGCCGTGAGCACCACGGCGAGCGCGAGCGCCAGGCGCTGCCCCTCCGACAGGTCGCGCGGGTGCGTCGCGTCCGCCACGTCCGGCATCAGCTCGGACACCAGCGCCCGGCAGGCGCCGGGCGCGGCCCCCGCGTCCCGGTCGGCGGCCGCGCACTCGGCGGCGACCGTGTCCGCGTACAGCAGGTCGCGCGGCTCCTGCGGGACGAGACCGACGTGCCGCAGCAGCTCGCGCGGGCTCGTACGGTGCGGTACGGCGCCGTCGACGCGCACCGTGCCGCGGGCGGGCTCGTGCAGGCCGACGAGGGTGCGCAGGAGGGTGGACTTGCCGGCGCCGTTGCGGCCCATGAGGGCGACGGTCTCGCCGGGGCGTACGGACAGGTCGACGGCGCGCAGCGTGTCGGTGCGGCCGTCGCGGCGGATGTGGAGGGCGGTGGCGGTGGCGACGGCGGGTGCGGTCGTGGCCACCGGGTTTTCGTTTGGTGCCAGCGGCGCCAGCCGCTCCCGCAGGGCTGTCTCTTATACACATCT
>KL569500.1:0-1184 GCA_000715685.1 Streptomyces lilacinus | reverse complement strand
CCAGCCGGCGAGGCGGCCCAGGGAGACGACGGGCGGGTGGACCGGGGACATCGCCATGATCTCGGCCGGTTCGCCGATGACGGGGGCCTGGCCGGGGCCGGGGAGGAGGATCACCTGGTCCGCGTACTGCACGACGCGCTCCAGCCGGTGCTCGGCCAGCAGCACGGTCGTGCCCAGGTCGTGCACCAGGCGCTGCAGGACGGCCAGCACCTCCTCGGCCGCCGCCGGGTCCAGCGCGGACGTCGGCTCGTCCAGCACCAGCACCCGCGGGTGGGCGGTCAGCACGGAACCGATCGCGACGCGCTGCTGCTGGCCGCCGGACAGCTCGGCCAGGGGCCGGTCGCGCAGGGCGGCCAGACCGAGCAGGTCCAGGGTCTCCTCGACGCGGCGGCGCATCGTGGCCGGGGGCACGCCGAGCGACTCCATGCCGTAGGCGAGCTCGTCCTCGACGGTGTCGGTGACGAAGTGGGCCAGGGGGTCCTGTCCCACGGTCCCCACGACGTCCGCGAGCTCGCGCGGCCGGTGCGTACGGGTGTCGCGCCCGGCGACGGTCACCCGCCCGCGCAGGGTCCCCCCGGTGAAGTGCGGGACGAGCCCGCTCACGGTGCCGAGCAGCGTCGACTTGCCGGCGCCCGACGGGCCGACCAGCAGACACAGCTCGCCCTCGGGCACGGTGAGGTCGACCCCGGCGAGGGTGGGGTGCGGGGTGCCGTCGTAGGAGACGGAGACCTGATCGAAGCGGATCACTGGGGGGTCTCCTTGCGGTGCGGATTGCTGGCGGGGGCGGTTTCGGCACCGCCGGATGCGTTGTTCGGGCTTGCGCGCCGTTGCGGCGGGGGCCTTTCCCCTGACCCGCCCCTTCCCGAAGCCGGGGGCAGGCCCCCGGACCCCCGCGGAACGGGCCCCAGGGCCGGGGCTCCGCCCCGAGCCCGGGGCTCCGTCCCCGCCTCCGGGGGTTCGGGGCGCAGCCCTGCGGAACGGGCCCGGGTCCCAGCCCCCGCCCCCCGGGGTCCGGGGCGCAGCCCCGGGAAACGGTGAAAGGGCGGGACCGGGGCCCTCTCCCCGCCGCGACGGCGCTCAGCCGGCGCCGACGCACCCGGCGGTGCCGAACCCGCCGTCCCCGCCCCCCGCCCGGAGGGCAGCGGCGCCGGCGCCACCCACGCCGGCAGCAGCCCGAGCAGCAG
>KL569499.1:6182-12418 GCA_000715685.1 Streptomyces lilacinus | reverse complement strand
GCGGTGCCGCCTGCCACGAGATCGTCCGCCTGGAACAGCTGGCGGAGCGGGCCGCCGACGCCGCCGACGGCCGGGAGGCCTTCCTCTCCGACCTGGCCGCCGCCGTCCACGACAGCGCCCGCCACGCCGTCGGCTTCAAGTCCGTCGCCGCCTACCGCCACGGCCTCGACCTGCCCCCGGACCGGCCCCGGCAGGCGGAGGTGCGGGCGGCGGCCGACCGATGGCTGGTCACCCGGGCCCCCGGCGACCGGCTGACCGACCCCGTGCTCCTGCGCCACCTGCTGTGGTCCGCGGCCGACACCGCGCTGCCCCTCCAGCTGCACACCGGCTTCGGCGACCCCGACCTGCGGCTGCACCGCTGCGACCCGCTGCTGCTCACCGACTTCGTCCGCGCCGTGCGCCCCACTGGCTGCACCCTGGTCCTGCTGCACTGCTACCCGTACCACCGCAACGCCGGCTACCTCGCGAGCGTCTACCCGCACGTCTACGCCGACATGGGCCTCGCCCTCTCGCACACCGGTGCGCGGGCCGGGGCCGTCCTGGCGGAGATGCTGGAGCTCACGCCCTTCGGCAAGGTCCTGTTCTCCACCGACGCCTATGGACTGCCCGAGCTCTACGTCGTCGGTGCGGAGCTCTTCCGGCGGGCCCTCACCCGGCTGCTGACGGAGTGGGTGCGGGAGGGCGCCTGGTCGGCCGCCGACGCGGAGCGCGTGGCGGCCCTGATCGCTGCCGGCAACGCCCGGCGCGTCTACGGCCTCCGGTCCTGAGACCGTCCCCGGCCGTTCGGGTGAAGCTCACCGCCGAACGGCCCAACCCCCTGCCTCCCCCGGTACCTTCGCGGCGGGCCGCGCGCAGAGCGCCGACGCGACGGCACCGGGCGACGAAGGGGCATTCCCACGCATGCGACACACCATCCTGGCTCTCGGTGCCGCCGCCCTCGCCGCGGCGCTCGCGCTGACCGCTCCCTCCGGTGCCCGGGCGGCCACGGGGACGTTCTCCTACTTCACCCGGCAGGGCGCCGTGACGCACGGCATCACCGACCCCGTCGACGGGCGGTGCTACGCGGTCGGCCACGCCCAGGGCGTCACCGGCAACGAGACGGACCGCAACGCCTACCTGTTCGACACGCCCGACTGCCAGGGCGCCGCCGCCTATTTTCCGTCCGGCTTCTACCGCGTGGAGACGTTCCAGAGCGTGCTCTTCCTGCGCTGACCCCGGGTCTTCCGCGCATGCGGAGACGACGATTTCGCTACGCTGGGCGATCGAGCCGCCGACCGCGGGGAGGTCCCATGAGCACCGCACCGGTGTGGAGCATCGAGCGCGTCCGCGAGGCGCTGGGCAGTGCCGAGCTCGCCTGTCTCTTATACACCGGCGGGCGGCGAGGTCCCGGGCGAGTGGATCGACATCACCCGGAAGGTCCAGGACGAAGCCGCCGTCGTGCGCGCCGGCGGCGCGGCGTAGCGCCGGCGACCCGGCCGCGTGTACGCGCTCAAGTGCGACGCGACGACGGCGGCCGTCTGGGACTCCCTCCCGTCGCCGGTGAGCGAGCGGCTCTGCGACGTCCTCGCCGCCGCCTGCACGGATCCCTTCACGACGACCGTCCCGTACGGTGAGGACGACGGCGTCATGCGGATGCTCGTGCTCGACGAGGTGCTCGTCGTGATCTATCTGGGCCACCGGACGAAGACCCTGCACATCTACCAGATCGACTACCTGGGCTGAGCCCCGGACCGGGCGAGGTCCGCGAGGACGGCGACCGCGCGGTCGAGCTCCTCCTCGGTGTTGTAGTAGTGCGGCGAGAGCCTGACCAGCGGGTGGACGCCCCGGTCCTCGGTGTCGAACTGCGACTGCTCGGGCACCGTGAAGGTCACGTTGACCCCCTGCCGGGCCAGCGCCTCCTTGACCTCGGCCGCGGGCACCCCGTCGACCGCGGCGGTCACGATGGCGCACCGCTCGCGCCCCAGGTCGTACGTGCGCACGCCCGGCACCGCGTCGATCCGCTCGCGCAGGGCGGCCCCGAGCGCGACGGCGCGCTCGCCGATCGCGTCGAGGCCGAGGTCCAGGGCCTGGCGCACCGCGCTGCCCAGGCCGAGGACGGCCGCGTAGTTCATCTCCCAGGTGGCGAACCGCTGTGCGCCCTCGCGCCAGGTGAAGCCGCGCTTGCCGTCCCAGGCGGCGGCGGCGGTTTCGTTGACGTGCGGTTCGAGCCGGTCGAGCATCTCGGTGCGCACCCACAGGAAGCCCGTGCCGCGCGGACCGCGCAGGAACTTGCGGCCGGTCGCGGTGAGCATGTCGCACCCGATCTCGCGGGCGTCCACGGGGAACTGACCGACCGACTGGGTGGCGTCCAGCAGGAACGGCACCCCGGCCCGGCGGGTGATCCGGCCGATCTCGGCGACCGGGTTGACCAGGCCGCCCCCGGTGGGCACGTGGCTGACGCCGACGAGCTTCGTCCGTTCGTCGACGAGGGCGGCGAGCGCGGCGACGTCCAGCTGGCCGTGCTCGTCGTTGGGGACGACCACGATCTCGGCGCCGGTGCGCCGGGCGACCTGCAGATAGGCCATCACGTTGCTGCCGTACTCGGAGCGTCCGGTCAGGATCCGGTCGCCGGGGCCGAAGGAGAGGGAGTAGAAGGCGGCCTCCCAGGCGTGCGTGGCGTTGTCGAAGAGCGCCACCTCCTCCGCGCGCCCGCCCACGAGCTCGGCGACGGCGCCGTAGGTCGACCGGATCTCCGGCAGGCGCTCGGTCGCGGCCTCGTAGCCGCCGATGCGGGCCTCCAGCTCGAGGTGGGAGGTCATCGTCTCGAGGGTCCGGCGGGAGAGGAGCCCGGCACCGGCGTTGTTGAGGTGCGTGCGGTGGGCGCAGCCGGGGGTGTCGCGGCGGAGTGCGGCGATGTCCATGAAGAGCGTGCCTCCTGACGGAAAGGGTTCGCTTGCACGATCGACTTCATCACGGAACCCCCTTGCCCGACAGCCCACTTCTGGGGAAAGGCGCCGCTCGGGAAAAGCGCCACCTGGGGAAAACCCCTGACGCCTCTCTGGGGTGGTGCCAGTGCCACCTCCGGAACGGATACCTGCGGGATCGATCAGTACCCCGCCGGTGCCGGAGCATCGATCCCGTCACCGCACCAGTCCAGGAGGATCGATGTTCAAGTTCGGCACGTCACGGCGTACGGCGAGGACCGCTGTGTCGGGCACCGTGATGGCGGCGATCGCTGCCGCCGTGCTCCCGGCGTCCGTCGCCCTGTCTCTTATACACACAGACGCTGGAGTGCGCCACCATGGCCGTGCCCCGGGACTGGCACCATGCCGACGCCGGGCAGGACATCAGCATCGCGGTGTCCCGGCACAAGGCGAGCGACCCGGCCGAGCGGCGCGGCGTCCTGATGATGGCCGCCGGCGGCCCGGGCGGTTCCGGTCTGAAGCGGCCCGCGTACCTCGCCAAGGGGTCGCCCACGATCGACTCCTCGTACGACGTGGTGAGCTTCGACCAGCGGGGCGTCGGCCGCAGCACCCGGGCGGTGTGCGAGAGCGACGCGGAGTTCGCGGACTTCCTCACCGGGGACTTCCGGGACCGCTCGCCCGCCGCGCTGCGCCGGGTGGTGGACCGCTCGCGGAAGTTCGCGGAGAACTGCCGGAGCCGCAGCGGGGACCTGTTGCCCTACCTGACCACCGAGCAGACGGCGCGCGACATGGACCTCTTCCGGTCCCTGCTCGGCGAGCGGAAGATCTCCTACTACGGCGCCTCCTACGCCACGATGGTCGGTGCCTACTACGCGACGCTGTTCCCCCAGCGCGTCGAGCGCGCGGTGCTGGACAGCAACATAGCCTTCGACGGCACGTGGGAGGACTTCTCCACGGGGCAGCCGAAGAGCTTCCAGCGGCGCTTCGAGGCGGACTTCCTGCCGTGGCTGGCGCGGTACGACGGCGTCTACCACTACGGACGCACCGCGGCCGAGGCGAAGGAGCGCTGGGAGCGGCGGCGTGCCGCCCTGCGCGAGCGCCCGCTCGAGGTCGGCGACACGGTCGTCGGACCCAACCAGCTCGACAACGGCACGCTGCAGGCGATCTACAACGCCGGGCAGGGCTTCCAGCCCCTGGCGGGGGCGCTGGCGGCGCTGGACCACTGGGACAGCGCGAGCCCGCAGGAGAAGGGGCTCGTGAGCAAGGTCTTCGGCTCCTACTCCGGTCCCGACTTCTTCGCCGAGTACTTCTCGGTGACCTGCAACGACACCCCGTGGACCCGGGACATGAACCACTGGATCGAGCGCAGCGGCCGGGACACCGCGAACCTGCCGCTCGTGGGCGCCCGTGAGCTCGCGTTCTCCGCGGTGTGCGCGGCCTGGCCGAAGTCCCCGGCGCCGCGGGTGAAGGTCACCGGGGCCGGCCTGCCGGCGACGCTGATGCTCAACTCGGTGCACGACCCGGCCACTTACTACGAGGCGGCCCAGCGGGCCCACCGTGCCCTGCGCGGTTCGCGGCTGGTCACCGTCACCGGCGACGGCGACCACGGGCAGTTCGAGAGCGGAAACGCCTGCGTGGACGGCATCGTCGACACCTACCTCACCACGGGTGCGGTGCCCGCGCGCGACACGACCTGCGCCGGCAAGCCGCTGCCCGTTCCCGCCGGGGCCGCGGCGAAGTAGCCCCCGCCGTATCCGCGCCGGGGCCGTGTCGTTGACACGGCAGGGCGGCAGGAAGGCCGGGGAGATGCGCATCCAGATCATCACAGCGGGCACGATGGGCTCGGTCGCCCCGTACACCGGTCTCGGACACCGGTTGCTGGCCGAGGGCCACGACGTCGAGATCGTCGCGCACGCGAGGTTCGCGGAGTCGGTGGCCTGCTGCGGTCTGCGGATGCGGCCGCTGCCGGCGGATCCGTTCGAGGAGCTGATGGGCGCGCACAACGGCCTGCGGGGCGGGCGCCGTTCGCCGGCGTCCGTCCTGCGGTTCGCGCACGCGACCGAGCGGGCGGCGCTCTCGCTGGTGGACGGCGTCCTCGGGGCGGTGGACCTCAAGGCGGACCTGGTGCTGCTGTCGGCCCTCGCCGCGCCCCTGGGCCGGGTGGTGGCGGACTACCACGCCATCCCCAGCATGGGCGTCTTCCTGCAGCCCGACACCCCCACGTCCGCCTACTCGCCGTGCACGGCGCCCTGGAAGCCGCCGGGGTACGCCAACAGGCTGCGCGGCCGCGCGGCGAACGCGGTGCTGGACGCCCTCTACGGCACGGCGGTGCGCGGCCTCCACGCCCGGCTGGGGCTCCCCCACCGCAGCGGGCACCGGCTGCGCGCGGAGCGGGAGCGCGTCGGGTGGCCGATCTGGCACGGTTTCAGCCCCACGGTGCTGCCCCGGCCGGCGGACTGGCGGCCCGGCCTGGCCGTCGCCGGCTACTGGTGGCCGCACGAGTGCGCGGGCTGGCAGCCGCCCACGCTGGTCACGGACTTCCTCGCAGCCGGCCCGCCGCCGGTGTTCGTGGGCTTCGGCAGCATGATGCCCGGCGACCCCGAGCGGCTCGCCGACATCACGGCGCGGGCCCTGCGGCAGGTCGGGGCGCGCGGCGTGGTGCAGTCCGGCTGGGCGGGGCTGTCCGTGGTGAACGACGACGTCATCACCGTCGGCCCGCTCCCGCACGGCTGGCTGATGCCGCGCACCGCCGCCGTCGTCCACCACGCGGGCGCCGGCACCACCGCGGCCGGGCTGCGGGCCGGGGTGCCCGCGGTCCCGGTGCCGGTCCTGACCGACCAGCCGTGGTGGGCGGCGCGGCTGACGCGACTGGGCGTGAGCCCGGGGCCGGTGCCCTTCGCCGAGCTGACCGCCGAGCGGCTGGCCGACGCGCTGCGCCGGGCCACGGGCGAGCCCCGCTTCGCCCGGCGGTCCACCGAACTCGCCGCCCGGCTGGGGCTGGAGGACGGCGCCGGGGAGGTCGCCAGGGCGATCGCCGAGCTGAACCGTTGACGACCTCGTACCGCACCCGCATGTGAGGACCTCCCGTGACGCCGCACCCCTCCCTGCCCGTCCCCGTCTCCCCCGCCCCGGTCGCCGCACGGCCGGCCGGGACCGCCATGCCGCCGCTGGACGCCTGGCTCCACCGGCACCAGAGCAGCGGCGCCGTCTGCATGACCACCGGGATCCTCGCCTGGTTCGAGGGCGCCCCGCCCGCCCTGCCGGACCTGCGCGCCCTGACCCTGCGCCGGTGGGCGGCGCACGAACGGCTGCGCCTCGCACCCGACACGGCGC
>KL569499.1:5331-5865 GCA_000715685.1 Streptomyces lilacinus | reverse complement strand
GATGTGTATAAGAGACAGCTGCATCTGCTGCCCGCGACGGGCGGCTTCGCCCTGCTGCTCCGGACCCACCACGCCCTCCTCGACGGGGCGTCCATGATCACGCTGCTGCGCGCCCTGTTCGACGCGCCGGCGACGGTGCCGGGACCGCGCGCCGCGGCCGACCCCGCCGGGGAGGCCGGCCCGCCCCGCCTCGCCCTGGCCCGGGCGCTGACCGATCTCCTGCCCCGGGCCCGGCCCCTGCCCTTCCACGGGCCGGTCGACTCCCGCCGGGCGGTGGCCTGGAGCACGGTGTCCACGGAGGAACTGCGGGCCGCGCGCGAGGCCCTGCCCTCCGGGCGCGCCTCGGCCAACGCCGTCTTCCTCGCCGCGACGGCCGGTGCGCTGCGGGCCGTGGGGGCGGCCGGGCGGGCAGCGCTGCCGGGCGTGTGCGCCATGGTCCCCGTCGACGTGCGCACCGAGGCCGAGCGAGGGGTGCTGGGCAACCACTACGCCACGGTCCGGGTGCCGCTGCCGATGTCCGGCGGCCCGGCGCGG
>KL569499.1:537-5039 GCA_000715685.1 Streptomyces lilacinus | reverse complement strand
GGCGCGGCGGCTGGCTGCCGTCGACCGCTTCACCCGGCGGGCGGCGCTCAAGCGGCGGGCGCGGGCCCAGGCGCTCCTGGTGTCCTCGCGCCCGCGGCGGTTCGGGCCGGTGAGCGACGCCCTCGGCCGGTACGCGGACTCGCCGCTGTACTCGTCCCTGTTGTGCAGCAGCGTCGCCACCTACGCGGGCCCGCTCTCCCTCGGCTCCGCCCGGCTCACCGGCCTCGCGGGCCTGGCCCCGCTCAGCCCCGGGCACCCGCTGGCCATGACGATGACCCTGCACGACGCGAGCGCGACGGTGACGGTGGTGACCGATCACGCACACCGCCGGCTGGCGGCGCGGCTGCCGGCGCTCGTGCGGGAGGAGATCCTCGCGATGAGGCCGTGACCGCCGCCCGTCCCCGCCGCCCGCGGGCCGTACGGGCAGTAACGTCCCGCCTCGGATCTCGTTCCCCTGGTGAAGACCCCCCACGAAGGAGACCGGCCGTGCCGACGCGTACCGCACTCTTGGAAGAGGTCATCCCGCTCACCCTCGACGGTTACGCGTACAGCGGCCGGGTCGTCCACCAGCCGGACGCCAGACTCGCCCCCATCGTCTTCGTCGGCGGGGCGTTCCAGTACCAGAACGCCTGGGGCCGGCTGGAGCAGGGATGCCTGGAGGTCGCGAGCGTCATCACGGTCGACCTGCCGGGCTGGGGCGCCGCCGACCGGCTGCCGGCGCGGTACGGCTTCGACTTCCTCGCCGAGGCCCTGGACCAGCTGCTGGCCAAGGTGGCGCCCGAGCCGGTGAACGTCCTGGCCACCTCCTACGGCACCGCCGTGGCGTACGAGTGGGCGTGCCGGCATCCCGGCCGCGCCGAACGCCTCGCGCTCGTCGGCACGATGTCCCACCTGACGGACCGCGTCCGGGCCATCGTGGAGCGCACGCTCCGGCTGATGGCCGAGGAGCGGCGCGCGGAGTTCGTGGAGAGCGTCATCGAGGGCATGATGTGCACCTCGCCGCGCGTGACGGTCTCGCGCCGGGCCACCGTCGTACGGTGCCTCACCCGCGCCCTGCAGGACATGACCGCCGACGACCTGGGCAAGTACCGGGACAACTCGCTGCGGCTGCTGACCCATTCGGCGCTGCCCGGTGGTACGGCCGTGCGGGCGCCGGCGCTGGTGGTGACCGGGGAGCACGATCCGCTCAGCACGCCGGCGCTGGGCCGGGAGGCGGCCGCCCGGCTGGCCGACGCCCGCTTCACCACGCTGCGGGACGCCGACCACCTCGTCCACCTCGAGTGCCCGGCGGAGCTGGTGGACCTGCTGATCCGCTTCTACTCCGGCGACTCCCTGGACGGCCTGGAGTACTGCCGGCCGGTCGAGTACATGCGGCACCGGGCGAGGGGCCCGAGGAGCGGCCTCAACCACCTGCCCTCGCCGCGTCCGTCGGAGGACCGCTGAGGCGAGGGGCTCGCCGGGGCCACCGGTCCCGGCGGGTGCGCCGCCGGGGCCGGTGGGGCCCGGGTCAGTCCTCGTGGGCGCCGGACGGCAGCTTGCGCAGTTGCAGACGCGTGCTGGTGTGGAAGGCGTAGTCCAGCATCTTCGCGGCGTCCGGATAGCGGCCGGCCTGGTCGTTGAGGAGGACGCCGACGACGGTGCGCCCGGCGCGCCGGGCGGCGAAGACGAGGCAGGGGCCCGCGGCCCGGGTCGAGCCGGTCTTGACCCCGATGACGTCGGCGTAGGACCCGAGGAGTTTGTTGGTGTTGTACCAGGTGTAGAGGCGGTTGACGTTGGTCGCCTTCTGCTGGGTGCTCATCGACCGCATCACGGCACGGAGTGTGTCGTTGCCCAGCGCGTGCCGGGCGAGGATCGCGAGGTCCCGGGGGGTCGACTCGTTCTTCGCGCCGGGTGCGGAATTGCCGTCGAAGGATTCGAAGCGGGTGTTGCGCATGCGCAATTCGCGCGCTTTCTTGTTCATCGCCGCGACGAAGGAATCGGTGCGCGCCTTCTCCGTCTCGCCGGTGCCGAAGGTGTCGGCGAGGGCGTAGGCGGCGTCGCATCCGGACGGCAGCATCATGCCGTAGAGCAGTTGTCGCACGGTGAGGGTGTCGCCGGTGCGCAGATCCGCGGTGCTGGCCTGTCGGCTCGTCACCCAGTCGCGGTAGGACTGTTTGATCACGACTTCGCGGTCGAGTTCGTCGGCGTGCTCGTCGAGGACCACCACGGCGGTCATGATTTTTGTGGTGCTGGCCATCGGCCGCCGGGTGTCGGCCGCCTTGTCCAGCAGGGGGCGGTCGGCGTCGGCGTCGAGCAGGTAGGCGCCCTTGGCGCCGATGGTCGGCGCCCCGCCGGCGGCCCGGGCGTCGGCCGTCGGGAGGGCGACCGCGACGGCCGCGGTCGTCGCGGTCAGGGCCGCTCCCCAGCGGCGGACCACCCCGCGGCCGGGCCGCGGGGTGGCGCTTCCCCCACTTCGCTGCATTGAGTCTCCAGATTCCTCGCTCGTCGGGTTGGGGCGAGCGCATGGTCGCACCCGGCGCCGTACGAGCCGAAATCCGTTTCACTCATACGTGAAGACAGTCGGATGATTCCTCGGGAATCGAATTCCCGGGCGAATTCAGAGGGGATGCAGAGGGGATGTCGGAGCGGATTCAGGCCGCGCAGACGCCTCGCGCGTAGTCGAACGTCGCGGTGGCCTGCGAGTGGGTCCACTCGGGGTCGAGCAGCTTGGTCTCCAGCTGCTTGGCGGCTTCCGGGTTCTCGACGACGTAGCCGAAGTCCTGCAGCCAGGAGGGGTAGAGGTTCTTGGAACCGATGTAGAAGGCGGAGCTGTCGACGGCCACCGTCTTGTGGTGCAGGGCGTAGGGGCGCCCGTCGGGCCACTGGGCGCTCGCGGAGCTGCGGAAGGTGGCGAGCTGGAGGTTGGCGCACATCGCGGCGCGGGCCTTGGCGCGGTCGCCGGTGACGAGGGCGAGGCGGTTGCGCAGGGTGTCGCTGACCTCGGACAGGGACTTGATCTGCGAGTAGCCGCCGCTGCCGACCAGGCCGCGGTTGGCGGGGTCGCTGACCACGATGCGCACCTTCACGCCGGCGGCGAGCTTCGCGGCCAGGATGTCGTAGAGGCGGATGTCGTAGCGGGCCAGGGGCGGGCAGGTGCCGTTGAGGTCCTGCTGGGAGATCTCGACGTGCCGCTCGGCGCCGGACACGAGGGCCCGCAGGGCGCTCTCCTCGGGGTTGACCGTGTCGTAGTCGCGGTCGGCGTTGGTCTTGTCCGGCACGCCGACGACGCACTTGGTGTCGGGGGCGGTGGGCAGCTGGGGGCGGTACGCGGAGGTGGGGTCGGAGTCCTTGATGCCGACACCGAGGCCGCCGACGGCGATCACGGGGACGTCGCCCGTGGGGGCGGCGGGCTTCGGGTTGGCGTCCTTCTCCATGGTCGGCATGCAGTCGCCGCCCGAGGAGGTGAACCACACGCTCGCGATGTTGCTCTTGTTGCCGCAGGTCCACGTCCACAGCGTGTCCAGGTACCGGCCGGCGGAGCTCGCGGCGGGGCCGGTGAGCGCCATGTCGACGTCGGTCACCGGGTGGGCGGTGTCGACGTAGTCGTTCTTCCAGCTGTTAATGCCGCCGGTGATGGCCGACTCCCCGTCGACGACGACGAGCTTGGAGTGGTTCCAGGAGAAGCTGGTCTTCGAGGTGGTCATCGACGCGACGTTCAATGTGATGGAGTCGGCGGCCGTCCCGAGCCGGGCCTTGAGGTCGTCCCGGTACTTCGTCGGCAGGACGTTCAGGTGGTAGACGGGCGCGGCGCCGACCAGCACCCGGACCTTCGGCTTGTTCCCGGCGGCGACCGAGGCCTTGAGGCCGGCGGCTATCGCCTCCTGGAACGCGCCGTCCGGGAAGGGCGCGAGCGTGGAGATGTCGACGGTGCGTCTGGCCTTGGAGATGTTCTCCGTCATCTTCGCGAGCAGCCGCTGGGTGGCGCCGCGGTCGGCGCAGGCGGGGTCGCCCCAGCAGCCGGGGGTCTGCAGCAGCCAGCCGGACGGGTCGGCCGCGGTGGCGTCCAGCCTGTTGCCCTCGGTGCGCTGCCAGACGTCGCCCTCGAGGCCGGGCGAGACCTCGCGCAGCGCCTTCTCGACGGCGTCGAGGTGCGGGGTCGCCGACGGGCTCGCGGCGGCGGGCGCCGCGGGCAGGGCGGCGAGGACGACGGCCGAGACCGCCGCGCAGCCCGCGAGGCGGCGCGACGGACGGAGTCGATGACGGATCAACGTACATCCTTCAACAAAGTCGGGGGTGTGTGACGAAGGTTGATGGACCGTCACCTTTCGAACGATAGGTGAACAGAAGATCAACGCGGAGAAGCTATCAGCACTCCGCCCCCGTACATCTCACGTATGACACGGCCTTCGGCCACCCGTCCTCAGAGGTACGGCAGACCGTCTCGGGGGCTGACGCCTCCCCGGCCCGTCCGGCCGTAGCTTCGTGATCAACCGGTGGTGCGGGCGGCGCGGCAGGCTCCCGCT
>KL569499.1:0-209 GCA_000715685.1 Streptomyces lilacinus | reverse complement strand
AGATGTGTATAAGAGACAGCATGTACGGCAAGGCATTCGCGCCCGAGTACCGCGGGGCGCTCGGCGAGCTCTCGGTCAACTCCTCCCTGGAGGACGTGCTGGACACGGCGGTCCGCCGGCTCCGGCAGGCCAGCTACCGAGACCGGTGACACGCTGACGACCGCGATGTCTGTCTCTTATACACATCTCTGAGCGGGCTGGCAAGGCAG
>KL569498.1:8536-10234 GCA_000715685.1 Streptomyces lilacinus | reverse complement strand
GGGGTGCGCTGCAGGGCGGCGCGCAGGGGCTCGATGCTGCTCTCCTGGGCGTGCCAGACGCGGGAGAGGCGCGGGGCGGGGCGGATCGTGCCGGGGGCGCCCTCGGCGTCGAGCCAGACGGCGCACCAGTCGGCGAGCCGGGGCACGGCGAGCTGGGTGGCGAGGGAGGCGACGGTGTCCTCGTCGAACTGCCCGGCGAGCAGCTCGGAGGCCTCGGCGAGGAAGGACAGGGCGCGGTGGTGGCCGGCGCCGGCGAGGGTGCGGGCGGCGGGCTCGGGGCCGGTGCCCGGGCCGAGGCTCTCGGCGACGCGCAGGTCGCGCAGGAGGGCCTGCTCGCTGAGGACGGCTCCGGTGCCCTCGGCGACCGGGCGGGCCGGCAGGTGGAACCAGACGGTCTTGTCGGTGCGGCGGTAGGCCGTGCCCCAGGTCTCGGCCAGCTCGGCGACGAGGCGCAGACCCTGCCCGCAGTGGGCGGCGCCGTCGCGCTCGCCGGGCGCCGGGCGGGGCCGGGCCCGGAACTCACGGGTGGGGTGGTGGTCGGTGACCTCGACGACGAGGTTGCCGCCGCGCGCGGGGTCGAGCCGGCACTCGAGGTCCACCGAGGTGCCGGCGTGCACCACGGCGTTGGTGACGAGCTCGCTGACGAGCAGCGTGGCGTCGTCGGTGACCATGTCGTGGGCGTTCCAGCCGGCGAGCACGGTGCGCACGAAACGGCGGGCCGCGGAGGGCGCGCGGGCGTCGCCGGGCAGGCTGGTGCGGGCCGTGGGCGGCCCGCCGTTTCGGGGAGTCGGTGGTGTCCTCACGGTGACGCTCCTGACCGCCTACGGCATGGTGCGGAATTCACCACCGACAGAGTGACAGACCGGCGGTGCTCAGGTGCGCCGAGTTGAGCAAGTGGACGCTATGGGAGTAAGGGAGGGGGATCTCGAGGGCGGTCTCGAGGGGGCCCGCGGGGGTCTCGAGGGTGGGGCCCGCGGGATCCCCGCCGCTCACGCCTCCAGCGCGCCCTCGTACATCTCCTCGATCAGGTTCTTGTACGTCCGCTCGACGACCGGGCGCTTGAGCTTGAGGCTGGGGGTCAGCTCGCCGTGCTCGACGTCCAGGTCGCGCGGCAGCAGGCGGAACTTCTTGATGGTCTGCCAGCGCTGCAGCCCCTCGTTGAGCCTGCGCACGTAGCCGTCGACGAGCTCCCGGGTCTCGGCGGCGGCGACCACGTCCTCGTAGGACCGGCCGGCCATGCCGTGCTCCTTGGCCCAGCCGAGGATCGCCGGTTCGTCCAGGGCGATGAGGGCGCTGCAGAAGTTCCGGTCGGCGCCGTGGACGAGGATGTTGGAGACGAAGGGGCACACGGCCTTGAAGCGGCCCTCGATCTCGGCGGGGGCGACGTACTTGCCGCCGGAGGTCTTGATGAGGTCCTTCTTGCGGTCGGTGATGCGCAGGTAGCCGTCCGGGGAGAGCTCGCCGATGTCGCCGGTGTGGAACCAGCCGTCGGACTCCAGGACTTCGGCGGTCTTCTCGGGCTGACCGTGGTAGCCCTCCATGACGCCGGGGCTGCGCAGCAGGATCTCGCCGTCGTCGGCGATACGGACCTCGGTGCCGGGCAGCGGCTTGCCGACGGTGCCGGTGCGGTAGGCCTCGCCGGGATTGACCAGGTTGGCGGCGCTGGTCTCGGTCAGGCCGTAGCCCTCGAGGATGTGG
>KL569498.1:7905-8334 GCA_000715685.1 Streptomyces lilacinus | reverse complement strand
GAAGAAGTAGCCGATGTCGGGGGCGAGGGCGGAGGCGCCGGAGACGCAGGCGCGCAGCCGGCCGCCGAAGGCCTGGCGGATCTTGGCGTAGACGAGGGCGTCGGCGACCCGGTGCCTGGCGGCCAGGGCGAAGGGGACCGAGGCGGTGCCGGTGCGGCGGAAGTTGTCCTGGGAGACCTTGGCGTACTCGCGGGCGACGTCCACGGCCCAGCGGAAGATCTTGTACTTGGCGCCGCCGGCCTCGCGGGCCTTGGCCGCCACGCCGTTGTAGACCTTCTCGAAGATCCGGGGGACGGCGGCCATGTAGGTGGGCCGGACGACGGGCAGATTCTCGATGATCTTGTCGACCCGGCCGTCGACGGCCGTGATGTGGCCGACGCTGATGTGCCCGGTGGTGAGCACCTTCCCGAAGACGTGGGCGAGCGGCAG
>KL569498.1:7061-7632 GCA_000715685.1 Streptomyces lilacinus | reverse complement strand
GGCCACAGGTACTGCACGTCGTCCGGGCGGACGAGCTCGGTCGCCTCGATCGCGCGGGACATGTACGACCAGGAGTCGTGCCGCAGCCGGACGCCCTTGGGGCGGCCGGTGGTGCCGGAGGTGTAGATGAGGGTGGCGAGCTGCTCGGGGCGCAGCGCGGCGATGCGGTCCTTGACCACCTCGGGGTGGCGCTCGAGGTGGGCGGCGCCGCGCTTCTCCAGGTCGGCGAGGGAGAGCACCCAGCCGGCCGGGTCGTCCTCGGCGGGGACGGCGTCGGCGGGGTCGATGACGACGACGTGGGCGAGGGACGGCAGGTCGGCGCGGTGCCGGCGGGCCTTCTCGAGCTGGGCGGCGTCCTCGGCGATCAGCACCCGGCACTCGGCGTCGGAGAGCATGAAGGCGGTCTCGGCGGCGTTGGTGCTGGGGTAGACCGGGGTGGTGGCGGCGCCGGCACACATGATGCCGAGGTCCGCGAAGATCCACTCCACGCGGGTGTTGGAGGCGAGGGCGACGCGTTCCTCGGGGAGTATGCCGAGGTCGACGAGGCCGGCGGCGATGGCGAAGACACGGT
>KL569498.1:419-6767 GCA_000715685.1 Streptomyces lilacinus | reverse complement strand
CCCCCCCCGCCAGGTCAGCGAGGCCCAGTCGGCCGGGCCCTGGCCGGAGGCGGGCGGGACGGGATGGCGATAGGCCTCCGCGTCGGGAGTGGCCTCGACCCGTTCGAGGAAGAGCGTCGCCACGGAGGGCGGCCGGTTCTCGATCAAAGCCTGTGTCTCGGTCACGACATCCTCCGGGGCCCGCTCCGTTGCTGGGTTGCTGGTGACTCGCGAGTAACCTTGTAAGCAGTGATCAGGGTAAAGCCGAAGGGCCCGTCGCGTAAGAGTGCGAGCCGGACGGGTTGACGATCGATGCCCGCGCGGTGACCTACGAAGGAGGGCCGGGCTCCGACCAGTACTGATCGGGGCCCGGCCCTCGTGCGACGCGGTCGTGCCGGAGGCGCTACTTCTTGGTCTTGTCGCCCTCGTCGCTGGACAGCACCGCGATGAAGGCCTCCTGCGGGACCTCCACGCTGCCGACCATCTTCATGCGCTTCTTGCCTTCCTTCTGCTTCTCCAGCAGCTTCCGCTTACGGGAGATGTCACCGCCGTAGCACTTGGCGAGGACGTCCTTGCGGATGGCGCGCACGGTCTCGCGGGCGATGACCCGGGAGCCGATGGCGGCCTGGATCGGCACCTCGAAGTTCTGCCGCGGGATGAGCTCCCGCAGCTTGGCGACCAGGCGGACGCCGTAGGCGTAGGCCTTGTCCTTGTGCGTGATCGCGGAGAAGGCGTCGACCTTGTCGCCGTGCAGCAGGATGTCGACCTTGACCAGGTCGGCGGTCTGCTCGCCGGTGGGCTCGTAGTCGAGGGAGGCGTAGCCGCGGGTCTTGGACTTCAGCTGGTCGAAGAAGTCGAAGACGACCTCGGCGAGGGGGAGGGTGTAGCGGATCTCGACGCGGTCCTCGGAGAGGTAGTCCATGCCCATCAGGACGCCGCGGCGGGTCTGGCACAGCTCCATGATCGCGCCGATGAACTCGCTGGGGGCGAGGATCGTGGCGCGCACGACCGGCTCGTGAACCTTGTCGATCTTGCCGGTCGGGAACTCGCTGGGGTTGGTGACCGTGTGCTCGGTCCCGTCCTCCATGTCGACGCGGTAGACCACGTTCGGCGCGGTGGCGATCAGGTCGAGGCCGAACTCGCGCTCGAGGCGCTCGCGGACGACCTCCAGGTGCAGCAGGCCCAGGAAGCCGACGCGGAAGCCGAAGCCCAGCGCGGCCGAGGTCTCCGGCTCGTACACCAGTGCGGCGTCGTTGAGCTGCAGCTTGTCGAGGGCCTCGCGCAGCTCGGGGTAGTCCGAGCCGTCCAGCGGGTACAGGCCCGAGAACACCATCGGCTTGGGGTCCTTGTAGCCGCCCAGGGCCTCGGTGGCGCCCTTGCTCAGCGTGGTGATGGTGTCGCCGACCTTGGACTGGCGGACGTCCTTCACGCCGGTGATCAGATAGCCCACCTCGCCGACGGACAGGCCGTCGGCCGGGGTCATCTCGGGCGAGTTGGTGCCGATCTCCAGCAGCTCGTGGGCGGCGCCGGTCGACATCATCTTGATGCGCTCGCGCTTGCTGAGCGTGCCGTCGACGACCTTGACGTACGTCACGACGCCCCGGTAGGCGTCGTAGACCGAGTCGAAGATCATCGCGCGGGCGGGGGCGTCCTTGACGCCGACCGGGGCCGGGACCTCGCGGATGACCTTGTCCAGCAGCGCCTCGACGCCCATGCCGGTCTTCGCGGAGACGCGCAGCACGTCCTCGGGCTCGCAGCCGACGAGGTTGGCCAGCTCGGCGGCGAACTTCTCCGGCTGGGCGGCCGGCAGGTCGATCTTGTTGAGGACCGGGATGATCGTGAGGTCGTTCTCCATCGCCAGGTAGAGGTTGGCGAGGGTCTGGGCCTCGATGCCCTGGGCCGCGTCCACGAGCAGGATGCAGCCCTCGCACGCGGCCAGGGAGCGGGAGACCTCGTAGGTGAAGTCCACGTGGCCCGGCGTGTCGATCATGTTCAGGATGTGGGTCGTGCCCACGCCCTCGCCCTCGGTGGGCGCCCAGGGCAGACGGACCGCCTGGGACTTGATCGTGATGCCGCGCTCGCGCTCGATGTCCATCCGGTCGAGGTACTGCGCGCGCATTTGCCGCTGGTCGACCACGCCGGTCAGCTGGAGCATCCGGTCGGCGAGCGTCGACTTGCCATGGTCGATGTGCGCGATGATGCAGAAGTTACGGATCAGAGCCGGGTCGGTACGGCTCGGCTCGGGCACGTTGGTAGGGGTCGCGGGCACGCAGGATCCATTCGGTGACTTCGGCGTTTGAACGCTGGTCTCGGCGGGAGTCGGATGTACGACCCCACCATGGTCCCATGACCGGCGGCCTCGGTCCGGTTTGGGAGGCCGGAGGGCGTACTGGTAGCCTGGTCCACTGTGTCTGTCGTGCCCTCTCTCACGTACACGGCACACTGAATCGAAATCCAACGAACCTGAAAAGGCTCTTTTCGTGGCGAACATCAAGTCCCAGATGAAGCGGAACAAGACCAACGAGAAGGCGCGCCTGCGTAACAAGGCCGTCAAGTCCTCGGTCAAGACCGCTGTCCGCGCGGCCCGCGAGGCTCTCCTCGCCGGCGACGCCGAGAAGGCCACGGCTGCCGTCGCCTTCGCCGGCAAGAAGCTCGACAAGGCCGCCAGCAAGGGTGTCCTGCACAAGAACGCCGCCGCCAACAAGAAGTCGGCGCTGGCCAAGCAGGTTGCCGCCCTCAAGGGCTGAAGCCTCTCCGGGGCGTGAGCCCCGGTTCTTCGCCGGTACGGATTCAGCGGCCCCTCTACCGCTCCGAACCGGCACCCTCGCCGCACTCGGTCGTTCGCCACGCGGGTGCGGCATGAGCCTCAGGGCTCGCTGAACGATCCCGGGCCCCGTGCCCGCCCTTCCCCAGGGCGGGCACGGGGCCTTCGGGCTGTCCGGGGCCTTTCGGGATCCCGAGCTTTGGACCCGCGCCGTCCTCAGGAGCGGCTGCGGGCCGCCCTCGCGACGGCGACGACCGCCTTCTCCAGGGCGTACTCCGGGTCGTCCCCGCCACCCTTGACCCCCGCGTCCGCCTCCGCGATGGCGGTCAGCGCCGCGGCCACGCCGTCCGCCGACCAGCCGCGCATCTGCTGGCGCACCCGGTCGATCTTCCACGGCGGCATGCCGAGGTCGCGGGCGAGATCGCCGGGGCGGGCCCCGCGCGGCGCCGAGGCGAGCTTGCCGATCGAGCGGACGCCCTGGGCGAGCGCGCTGGTGATCAGCACGGGGGCGACGCCCGTGGACATGGCCCAGCGCAGGGCCTCCAGGGCCTCGGCCGCCCGACCCTCCACCGCACGGTCGGCGACCGTGAAGCTCGACGCCTCCGCGCGGCCCGTGTAGTACCGGGCGACGACGGCCTCGTCGATCACACCCTCCACGTCGGCGACGAGCTGCGCGCAGGCGCTCGCCAGCTCGCGCAGGTCGCTGCCGATCGCGTCCACCAGGGCCTGGCAGGCCTCGGGCGTGGCCGAGCGGCCGGTCGCGCGGAACTCCGAGCGGACGAACGCCAGCCGGTCGGCCGGCTTGGTCATCTTCGGGCAGGCGACCTCCCGGGCCCCGGCCTTGCGGGCCGCGTCCAGCAGCCCCTTGCCCTTGGCGCCGCCGGCGTGCAGCAGGACGAGCGTGATCTCCTCGGCGGGCGCGCCGAGGTAGCCCTTCACGTCCTTGATCGTGTCCGCGGAGAGGTCCTGGGCGTTCCGAACGATCACCACCTTGCGCTCGGCGAAGAGCGACGGGCTGGTCAGCTCGGCAAGCGTGCCCGGCTGGAGGGCGTCGGGGGTGAGGTCGCGGACGTCGGTGTCCGCGTCGGCCGCGCGGGCGGCCGCCACCACCTCCTGCACGGCGCGGTCGAGGAGGAGATCCTCCTGGCCCACGGCGAGCGTCAGGGGGGCGAGCGGGTCGTCGGTTGCAGTCTTCCTGGCCATCGGGAACAGCATCCCACGCCCCAGTGACAGACCCCCTCGAACAGCCGCCGAACCATGTCGCACAATGGGCGGGTGACCAGCGCTTCCTCCTTCCTTTCCGCTTCTTCAGAACCCGTTCGGCACCTGCTGGTGCTGCCCGACCGCGACGCCGCCGAGGAGGCCGCGGACGAGGCGGGCCGACGCTTCGGCCTGGACGACGACCCCCAGATCGTGCGCGAGGCGCTCGCCGGCGAGGACGACGCCGAGGACGCCCAGTGGCTGGTGGTCCTCGAGGACCCGGACGGCGAGCTGGACGTCGCCGCGCTGCGCGAGCTGGCCGACGAGTACGACGGGTGGCTCGAGGTCGAGTGACCCGCGGCCCGACCCGGGGCCCACGGCCCCGGGTGACGGCCTCCCCCTCCCCGGTCACCGCGACCGGGCCGTCCGTGTCGGTGCGCAGGACCACCGCACCCTGAGCCCGCAGCGCCGCCACCGTGCGGGCGGCCGGATGGCCGTACGGGTTTCCGGCGCCCGCCGAGATCAGGGCGAGGCGGGGGCCGAGGCCGCGCAGCAGCCGGGGATCCTGGTGGGCCGAGCCGTGGTGGGCGACCTTGAGGACGTCCACCGGCGGCAGATCGGGACGCGCCTCCCGCAGCTCCTCCTGGGCCGGCGGCTCGAGGTCCCCCAGCAGGAGCAGGCTGAGCCCGCCCGTACGGACGAGCAGGACCACGCTCGCGTCGTTGGGCCCGTCCTCGGCGGCGACGGACGTCCCCGGGGGCGGCGGCCACAGCACCTCCCAGGACAGCTCCCCGAGGTGCCGCCGCTCCCCCGCCGCCGCGGCGACCACCGGCACCCGCGCCCGCTCCGCCAGGCGGCGCACGAAGGCCGCCTGCCCGGCCGGCCGGGCGAACGGCGTCGTCTCGATCGCCCCCACCGCCCGGCCGCGCAGCACACCGGGCAGACCGTCCACGTGATCGGCGTGGAAGTGGCTCAACAGCACGAGCGGCACCGTGTCGACCTCCAGATCCCGCAGACAGCGGTCGACGGCGCGCGGCTCGGGACCGGTGTCCACGACCACGGCGGTGTGCGGCCCGGCCGCCAGCGCGAGGGCGTCCCCCTGACCCACGTCGCACGCGACCAGCCGCCAGTCCGGCGGCGGCCAGCCCGTGACGACCCGCGTCAGCGGCGCCGGGCGGACCACCGCGAGCAGCAGGACCAGGGCACACCCCGCGCACACCCACGGGTGCCGGAACAGCCGGCGGCCGGCCAGCACGACGGACACCGTCACCGCCGCGAGCCCCAGCCCGCCGGACCAGCCCGAGGGCCAGGCCACCTCCGCCCCGGGCAGCCCCGCGCCCGTACGGGCCACCGCCGCCGTCCACAGGGCGGGCCGGCCGGCGAGCCAGGCCAGGCCGTGGGCGACCGGCATCGCCACCGGGGCGGCGGCGAGCGCGGCGAAGCCCAGCACGGTGGCGGGAGCCACCGCCGGCTCGGCCAGAAGATTGCACGGCACCGCGACCAGGCTCACCCGGGCCGCCAGCACCACGATCACGGGCGCGCACACGGCCTGCGCCGCGGCCGCCGCCGCGAGGGCCTCCGCGACGCGCGGCGGCACGCCCCGCCGCCGCAGGGCCGCGCCCCAGCGCGGGGCGAGGGTCAGCAGGGCGCCGGTGGCCAGGACGGACAGGCAGAAGCCCGGGGCGCGGGCGAGCCAGGGGTCGTGGAGCACGAGCAGCACGACGGCCGCCGCCAGGGCGGGCAGCAGGCTGCGGCGCCGTCCCGTGCCGATGGCCAGCAGGGTGATCAGGCCGCACGCGGCGGCCCGCAGCACGCTCGGGTCCGGCCGACACACGATCACGAAGCCGAGCGTGATCCCGCCGCCGAGCACCGCCGTCAGCCGCAGCGGGATGCCGAGCCGAGCCGCGAGCCCACGGCGCTCGGCACGCGAGGCGAGATGGGCCGGTCCGGTCAGGAGGAGCAGCAGAACGGCGAGGTTGCCGCCGGACACAGCGAGCAGATGCGTCAGATCCGTGGCCCTGAAGGCCTCGTCGAGGTCCGGGGGAACACGCGAGGTGTCCCCGACGACCAGCCCGGGCAGCAGCGCCCGGGCATCCGGGGCCAGCCCGTCGGTCGCCTCCCGCAGCCCCGCCCGCAGCCGACCGGCCGCCCGCTGGAGGGCGGAGGGGGACGCGACAACCCGGGGTCGCGCGTCGCTGCCGACCCGTACGACGGCCGCGACGCGGTCGTCGTGCCGAGTGGGCGGCGCGAGCCGTCCCTCGACCCTCAGCACGGTGGACGGCAGGATCCCCAGCCAGGACTGAGGGGCCATCAGCAGGACCGGCGTACGGACCTCCGTGACGGCCCCGCCCGTGGTGAGCCGAGTCGCCTCGGCCTCCACCACCACGGCTGTCTCTTATACACAT
>KL569498.1:0-119 GCA_000715685.1 Streptomyces lilacinus | reverse complement strand
TCAGAGATGTGTATAAGAGACAGCACCGTGGCCTCGAGGGTCACCTCCGCGTGGCGCAGGGCCAGTTCGGGGATCGGGCCTCGGCGGGCTTCGGCGCCGGCCAGGCCACCGGCCGCACC
>KL569497.1:11973-13670 GCA_000715685.1 Streptomyces lilacinus | reverse complement strand
CCCGCGAGCGCGAGCGGCTCGCCCGCGACATCCACGACGGCGTCCTGCAGGTCCTGGCCATGGTGCAGCGCCGGGGCGCGGCCATCGGCGGGGAGGCGGCCGAGCTCGGCCGCATGGCCGGCGAGCAGGAGATCGCCCTGCGCACGCTCGTCGCCGGCGGCCTGGTGCCGCCGCAGCGCTCGGCGGCGCAGCTCGCCGAGGACGCCGAGCTGGTCCGGTCCGTGGCCGTCCCGCCGCCCGCGCCGCCGGCCGGCCCCTGCGACGTACGGGCCCTGCTGGCCCCGCACGCCGGGGCCACGGTCACCTTCTCCGCGCCGGGCACGCCCGTCCTGCTGGAGGCCGCGGCGGCGGCGGAGCTGGCGGCGGCCGTCGGTGCCGCCCTGGACAATGTCGCCCGGCACGCCGGAGAGGGCGCGCGGGCCTGGATCCTGCTCGAGGACGAGCCGGACGAGGTGATCGTCTCGGTGCGGGACGACGGCCCCGGCATCCCCGAGGGACGGCTGGCGGACGCGGAGCGGGAGGGGCGCATGGGAGTGGCCCTGTCCATCCGCGGCCGGCTCCGCGACCTCGGCGGCACGGCCGAGCTGATATCGGTGCCCGGCCAGGGCACCGAGGTCGAACTGAAGGTTCCACGGGGGAGCGAGGGCAAGGGATGAACGACGTGGCGGATGCGGCGGACGCGGCAGCGGTGCGGGTCATGGTGGTCGACGACCACCCCATGTGGCGCGACGCGGTCGCCCGCGACCTGGCCGCCGCCGGGTACGACGTGGTGGCCACCGCCGGCGACGGCCCCCAGGCGGTCCGCCGGGCCCGGGCGACCACGCCCGACGTGCTGGTCCTCGACCTCAACCTGCCCGGACTGCCCGGCGTCGCCGTCTGCAAGGAGCTCGTCGCCGAGCGCCCGACCCTGCGCGTCCTGGTGCTCTCCGCCAGCGGCGAGCACGCGGACGTCCTCGAGGCCGTGAAGTCCGGCGCCACCGGCTACCTGCTGAAGTCGGCCAGCACGCAGGAGCTGCTGGACGCGGTGGCCCGCACGGCCGTCGGCGACCCCGTCTTCACCCCCGGCCTCGCCGGCCTGGTCCTCGGCGAGTACCGCCGCCTGGCCTCCGACCCGGCCCCGGCCGCCCCCGACGAGCCCAAGGCCCCGCGGCTCACCGACCGCGAGACCGAGGTCCTGCGCCTCGTCGCCAAGGGCCTGTCCTACAAGCAGATCGCCGAGCGGTTGGTTATTTCCCACCGAACGGTGCAGAACCATGTTCAGAACACCTTGGGCAAGCTCCAGCTGCACAACCGCGTGGAGCTCGTCCGCTACGCGATAGAGCGAGGTCTCGACGACGCCTGACCGCCCTCCCGCGGCCGGGCGCGTACCGGCGGCAACGGAAGGTGTCGATCATGCGGGTCGGAGTGCTCACCGGTGGGGGCGACTGCCCCGGGCTCAACGCGGTCATCCGCGCCGTCGTCCGCAAGGGCGTCCAGGACCACGGCTACGACTTCATCGGCTTCAAGGACGGCTGGCGCGGCCCGCTGCGCGGCAGCGTCGTCCCGCTCGACATCCCGGCGGTCCGGGGCATCCTGCCGCGCGGCGGCACGATCCTCGGCTCGTCGCGCACCAACCCCTTCAAGGAGCCGGACGGCGTCCGGCGCATCAAGGACAGCCTCGCCAAGTACGAGGTGGACGCCCTGGTCGCCATCGGCGG
>KL569497.1:11445-11715 GCA_000715685.1 Streptomyces lilacinus | reverse complement strand
GGCGGCGAGGACACCCTGGGCGTCGCCGCCCGCCTCGGCGACGAGCACGGCATCCGCTGCGTCGGCGTGCCCAAGACCATCGACAACGACCTCTCGGCGACGGACTACACCTTCGGCTTCGACACGGCCGTCAACATCGCCACCGAGGCCATCGACCGGCTGCACACCACGGCCGAGTCCCACATGCGCGTCCTCGTCGTCGAGGTCATGGGCCGCCACGCCGGCTGGATCGCCCTCCACTCCGGCCTGGCCGGCGGCGCCAACGTCATC
>KL569497.1:4829-11219 GCA_000715685.1 Streptomyces lilacinus | reverse complement strand
CCTCCACTCCGGCCTGGCCGGCGGCGCCAACGTCATCCTGATCCCCGAGCAGCGCTTCGACCTCGACGAGGTCTGCGGCTGGGTCACCTCCCGCTTCCGCGCCAGCTACGCGCCGATCGTGGTCGTCGCGGAGGGGGCGATGCCGCGCGACGGGGACCTGGTGCTCAAGAACGCGGCCGCGCTGGACTCCTTCGGCCACGTGCGCCTGTCCGGCGTGGGGGAGTGGCTGGCGAAGGAGATCGAGTCCCGGACGGGGAAGGAGGCGCGGACGACCGTGCTGGGGCATGTGCAGCGCGGGGGGACTCCGAGCGCGTTCGACCGGTGGCTCGCCACGCGCTTCGGGCTGCACGCGATCGCCGCTGTGCGGGACGGGGACTTCGGGACGATGGTGGCGTTGCGGGGTGCGGATGTCGTCCGCGTTCCTTTGGCCGATGCGACGGCGCGGCTGAAGACCGTGCCCTTGTCTCTGTACGAGGAGGCCATGACCTTCTTCGGCTGACCCGCCGCGGGGGTTTTCCGCGCCTTCGGCGCGGGTCCTCCCCCACACGCCCGCCCGTTACCCAGCAACGCCATGACGTTTCGGGGTAATCGGGTGGGCGGGTGGGCGAAATCCGCCGCGAAGCGGCGGAATCAGACCCGCACTGCGGAGAGCAGCTCAGCCACGATCGCCGACCCGTTGAGGGTCAGGACGGACTCGGGGTGGAACTGGACCCCGGCGAAGCCAGGACCCCGCACCGCGTGCACATCCCCCGTGCCGGGATCCCTGCACACCTCGACGCCTTCGGCGTCGCCCCGTGCCGCGAACGTGTTGTAGAACCCCACCGTCTCCTCCCGCCCGAAGAAGTCGATCCGCTCCTGCGCCCCCTGGAACGGGACGTCCTTCCGCACGATCTCCAGCCCCAGCTCCGCCGCGATCAGCTCGTGCCCCAGGCACACCCCGAACAAGGAGGTGTGGCCCGAAGGGCCTCGATGAGGGGTGGTGGCCGGGCGACGGGTGGGACCGTCCCGGCGAGGCCCCCGCAGCAGCTCGCCCGCCAGCCCGCGCAGCATCCGCATCTTCGGGTCCGACCCGTCCGAGGGGTCGCCGGGGCCGGGCCCCAGCACCACCGGGCCCTCGTGCGCGAGCGCGGCGTCCCGCAGGCCCGGCGCGTCGTAGCGCCGCACCGACACCGTCAGTCCCGCCTGCCGCAGCAGATGGGCCAGCATCGCCGTGAAGGTGTCCTCGCCGTCGACGACCAGCGCATGCCCGCTCAGCGGGGCGGCAGACGGCGGCGTCTGCATCCGCAGCCAGAAAGGGGCCAGGTCCGCGCGGCGGGCGTCCAGCGCCGCCCGTACGCGGGGGTCGTCCGCGAGGCGTACCGCCGGGGCCGGCGCCGGGCGTACCGTGCCGCGACGCACCCCGAGGGCGGCGAGGACGCCGGCGGCCTTCGCGTGGGTCTCGGCGACCTCGCCGCGCGGGTCGGAGCGGCGGACGAGCGTGGCGCCGACCCCGACGCGGATCCGGCCGCGCCGGTCGATGTCGGCGGTTCGGATGAGGATCGGGGAGTCGAGGGTCTGGGCGCCGCCCGCGTCGCGGCCGACGAGGGCGAGCGCGCCCGCGTAGTAGCCGCGCCCGTGCGGCTCGTACCGTTCGATGACGCGGCAGGCGTTCTGCACGGGCGAGCCGGTGACGGTCGCGGCGAACATCGTCTCGCGCAGCACCTCGCGGACGTCCAGCGACGAGCGTCCCCGCAGCTCGTACTCGGTGTGCGCGAGGTGGGCCATCTCCCGCAGCCGGGGGCCGACGACGACGCCGCCCATGTCGCCGACGGTGCACATCATCTTCAGCTCCTCGTCGACGACCATCGACAGCTCCTCCACCTCCTTGCGGTCGTGGAGGAAGGCGAGCAGGCCCTCGGCGTCCGGGCCGCCGGCGGGGTAGCGGTAGGTGCCGCTGATGGGGTTCATGACGACCGTGCCGCCGGACATCCGCACGTGGACCTCGGGGCTGGCGCCGACCAGGGTGCGGTCGGGGGTGTGCACGACGTACGTCCAGTAGGCGCCGCGCTCGCCGGCCAGCAGGCGGCGGAAGAGGGCCAGCGCGTCGGCGGCGTGGAAGCCGTGGATCTCGCCCTCGAAGGTGCGGCGGACGACGAAGTTGGCGCCCTGGCCGGTGCCGATCTCGTCCCGGAGGACCCGCTCGACGATCCCGGCGTACTCCTCGTCGCCCACGTCGAAGGCTCCGCCGTCGACCCGGACGTCGTGGGCGGGCAGCGCGGCGAGGACCTCGGCCAGCGGCAGCTCGTGGGACTCCTCGGGGCGCAGGACGAGCAGGGGCGTGCCGTCGTCGCGGACGTCGAAGCCGCGCTCGCGGATCTGGCGGAAGGGGACGAGGGCCAGCGCGTCGTGGACCGGGCCGCCGCCTGAGGGCGGGCCGGCCGGGAGCGGGATGTCGCCGAGGCGGTCGACCTCCGCGACCGGGCCGAGGAGCAGCTCGACGGTGTCGCCCGTCAGGCCGGGGGTGCGGCGGTGCAGGAGGGCGAAGGACGGGCGGTCGGCGCCGGTCAGCCGGGCGAGGGCGGCGGCGGTCTCGGCGGTGGTGTCGACGGTCATCTGAGGTGGTTCCTTCCGGTGAGGGAGGAACGGCCCCGGGGCCGGCGACCGGTCTCGCGGACGCCGAAGGCCGCCCCTCGGGGCGGCCTTCGCGATCGGTCGGCTGTACGCGCGATCAGTGGGCCGCCGGAGGAGCGGTCCACCACCAGTTCTGATTCTGGTTCGCGAGCACGTACATGCCGGGCACAGTACCCGACGGACGGGCCGGGTGTCCCGGTTTTCCGACGGGTGGTTTCGCCCGTCGTCTCAGGATTCGTCTCACAGTCCGGTCTCTCCGCTGGGCGACCCTCACGACCCCGTAATGTTGAGGGCGTGACCGTGAACGCTGATATCCACGCCGGTGGCAACACCTGGCGCTCCCTGCCCGCGGCGCAGCAGCCTGACTGGCCGGACCAAGAGGCTCTGCGCGATGTGATCGCCGAGCTCGAGTCCTATCCGCCTCTCGTCTTCGCGGGCGAGTGCGACCAGCTGCGCCAGCGTCTGGGAGCCGTCGCGCGGGGAGAGGCGTTCCTGCTCCAGGGCGGTGACTGCGCCGAGGCCTTCGACGCCGTCGGCGCCGACCAGATCCGCAACAAGCTCAAGACCCTGCTGCAGATGGGCGCGGTGCTCACCTACGCCGGGTCCGTGCCCGTCGTGAAGGTCGGCCGCATCGCCGGCCAGTACAGCAAGCCGCGCTCGAAGCCGACCGAGACCCGCGACGGCGTGACCCTGCCGACCTACCGCGGCGACTCCGTCAACGGCTTCGCGTTCACCGCCGAGGCCCGTACGCCGGACCCGCAGCGGCTGAAGCGGATGTACCAGGCCTCGGCCTCCACGCTGAACCTGGTGCGCGCCTTCACCACCGGTGGCTACGCCGACCTGCGCCAGGTGCACGCCTGGAACCAGGACTTCGTGAAGTCCTCGCCGTCCGGTCAGCGCTACGAGCAGCTGGCCCGCGAGATCGACCGCGCGATGAACTTCATGAACGCCTGCGGGGTGGACCCGGAGGAGTTCAAGACCGTCGAGTTCTACGCCTCGCACGAGGCGCTGGTCCTGGACTACGAGTCGGCGCTGACCCGTGTCGACTCGCGCACCGGGCAGCTGTACGACGTCTCGGGCCACATGGTCTGGATCGGCGAGCGCACCCGGCAGCTGGACGGGGCGCACATCGAGTTCGCCTCCAAGATCCGTAACCCGATCGGGGTGAAGCTCGGTCCGACGACGACGCCGGAGGACGCGCTCACGCTGATCGAGCGGCTCGACCCCGAGCGCGAGCCGGGCCGGCTGACCTTCATCACCCGCATGGGCGCGGACAAGATCCGCGACAAGCTGCCCACGCTGGTGGAGAAGGTCACGGCGTCCGGCGCCCAGGTGGTGTGGGTCTGCGACCCGATGCACGGCAACACCTTCGAGGCGGCCTCCGGCCACAAGACCCGGCGCTTCGACGACGTGCTGGACGAGGTCAAGGGCTTCTTCGAGGTCCACAAGGGCCTCGGCACCCACCCGGGCGGCATCCACGTCGAGCTGACCGGCGACGACGTCACGGAGTGCGTGGGCGGCGGCGACGAGATCTTCGTCGACGACCTCCACCAGCGCTACGAGACGGCGTGCGACCCGCGCCTCAACCGCAGCCAGTCCCTGGACCTGGCCTTCCTGGTCGCCGAGATGTACCGGGACCAGTAAGCACCGGCTCGGCACAGCACAGCGCTCGTACGCCCGTGGGGCGCGGATCACGTCGGATCCGCGCCCCACGGCGTTGTTATTCGGCCACCCGGACGGGTAAGGTAAGGGTAACCTTATTGATCATTTCGGACCCGGCGAGGCGGTGACCGCGTGTACGTCTGCTCGTGCTTCGGCATCACGGAGCAGCAGGTGCGTGAGCACGCGGACAAGGGGGCGTGCACACCCCGCAAGATAGCCTCCGCCTGCAAGGCCGGCACCGACTGCGGCAACTGCGTGCGCCGCATCCAGGCGCTGCTCGGCCGCGAGGCGTGCCCGCGCCGGGAGCGGGCCGACCGGGGCGGGGCCGATGTGCTGGGCGCCGATGCGGCGTCCGCGTCGGTCTCCGTCGCCCCGGGGCCCCGGGTGGCCGCCTAGCCGCTCTGGCCGTTCTCCTGCTCGATGTACTGCGCGAGGTACAGGGGCTCGCCGAGCTTCTCGATCAGCTCCAGCTGGGTGTCGAGGTAGTCGATGTGGTCCTCCTCGTCGGCGAGGATCGCCTCGAAGATGTTGGCCGAGGTGATGTCGCCCTTGGCCCGCATGACCTCCACCCCGCGCCGGAGGCGGTCGATGGCCTCGACCTCGACCTGCCGGTCGGCCTGGAACATCTCGGTGATCGTCTGGCCGATGCGGACGTGGAAGAGCCGCTGATAGTTCGGCAGCGCCTCCAGGAAGATGATCCGGTCGGTCAGGGTCTCCGCGTGCCGCATCTCGTCGAACGACTCGGCGCGCGTATGCGACGCGATCTTGGTCCAGCCGTGGTGCTCCTGCAGCTTCGCGTGCAGGAAGTACTGATTGATGGCGGTCAGCTCGGCCGTCAGCTGTTCGTTGAGGAACTCGATGACCTCGGGGTCGCCCTGCATCGCAGAGGCTCCTTCCCAACGGATGATGAGCAGGTTGCGCGCATCCTCGCACCGGCCCCCGAGGTCGTCCAGTAAGTGCACACTTAGTGGGAGTTGCCCGGATAGGGCCGTCCGAGTCCCACCCGTGGTCATGAGCACCCCCGCCGGTCTGACACCATGGGACTCATGGGTCAGTCGGAAAGCCGCAAAGGGGAGCAAGTCCAGCTGCCTCCGGGGCAGCGCCTCCAGCGCGGGTGGCCGGTGACGCACTACGGTCCGGTGCCGAAGTTCAAGCCGGACCGCTGGGAGTTCCGCGTCTTCGGCGCGACCGTCGGCGGTGGCAAGCACTGCTGGACGCACGACGAGTTCTCCGCGCTGCCCTACACGACGGTGGTGGCGGACCTGCACTGCGTCACGAAGTACAGCATGCTCGGCGCCGAATGGGGTGGCGTCTCGGCCCGCACGATCCTCGAACTGGCCCCGCCCGCGCCCGAGGTCACGCATGTGATGGTGTGGGCGGAGTACGGCTTCAGCTCCAACCTGCGGCTGTCCGACTTCGCCGCGGAACAGACCATTTTCGCCACGCACAAGGACGGTGAGCTCCTCACCGCCGAGCACGGCTTCCCCGTACGCCTGGTCGTCCCGCACCTCTACGCCTGGAAGGGCCCCAAATGGGTGCGCGGCGTGGAGTACATGACCGCCGACCGGCGGGGCTTCTGGGAGGAGCGCGGCTACCACAACATCGGCGACCCCTGGCACGAGCAGCGCTACTCCTACCAGGAGAAGCCGGGCGAGGGCCCGGAGCTCTAGCCCCCGCTAGACCGGCTCGCGCAGGGCCTTCAGCCGCGCCACGTCCGCGGCGTGGCCCTCCGGGCCGCCCGGCGTCTCGATCGTCAGGGGCACGCCCGCCGTCTCCGGGTGCCGGAAGAGCTCCCCGAACGGCTCGGCGCCGATGTGGCCGGAACCGATGTTCTCGTGCCGGTCCTTGTGCGCGCCGACGGCGTCCTTGGAGTCGTTGGCGTGGATCAGCCCCAGCCGTCCCTCGCCGACCACCGACACCAGCTCGTCCAGCGTCTGCTTCACCCCGCCCGGCGCGGCCAGGTCGTGACCGGCCGCGAAGAGGTGGCAGGTGTCCAGGCAGACCCCCAGCCGCGGGTGGTGCTCCAGCGCGTCGAAGTACGGCCCGAGGTCCGCCACCAGGGAGCACAGCGACGCGCCCTGACCGGCCGTCGGCTCCAGCACTGTCTCTTATACACAT
>KL569497.1:3741-4560 GCA_000715685.1 Streptomyces lilacinus | reverse complement strand
CAGCCGCTCGTGGACCTGCGCCAGGGCCGTGTCGCGCGCCCGGCCCCCCGTCGCCGATCCGGTGTGCACGACGACGCCGCGCGCGCCGATCTCCCGACCCCGGCGCAGCGAGTGCCGCAGGGACTCCACGGACCGCTCGACGGTGGCCTCGGTGTGCGAGCCGAAATTGATCAGGTAGGGCGCGTGGACGTAGACGGGGAGCCCCTCGGCCGCGCAGGCGGCGCGGAACTCCTCGTCCTGCCCGGGGTTGCCGGCCGGGGTCGCCCAGCCGCGCGGGTTGGCGACGAAGACCTGGACGGCCTCGGCGCCCATGGCCCGCGCGTAGGGCAGGCCGACCCTGGCGAGGCCGCCGGCGACCGGGATGTGGCCGCCGACGGGATTGCGGCCGGGGCCGGGGATGGCGTCGTGCATGGTGTGGGGTCCTCAGAGTCCGCTCTTCATCCGGATGACGATCGTGTCGCCCCGGGCCGCCTGGGCGCCGCCGCGCACCGACTGGCTCTCCACCGCGTCCTTGGGGAAGAAGAACGGCCGCTCGACCTTCACCTGGAAGCCCGCGCCCGTCAGGATCCGGCCGGCCTCGGCCTCACTCTTTCCGGTGACGTCGGGGACCGGGAGCATCTCCTTGCCCTTGGAGACCGTCACGGTGACGGTGTCGCCCTCGCCGGCCTGGGTGCCCTTGTCCGGCGACTGCTGGGCCACCGCGCCCGGGGGCAGGGCGGAGAAGACCTGGGTGTCCGCGACCTTGGTCTGGAAGCCGGCGTCGCGCAGCCTGGTGGTGGCGTCGGCGACCGACAGGCCGGTCACGTCCGGCACCGGCAG
>KL569497.1:0-3452 GCA_000715685.1 Streptomyces lilacinus | reverse complement strand
ATGTGTATAAGAGACAGCAGCTGGGCGCCCGGTGCGGGGTTGGTCGACAGCACCGAGCCCTTGGGGGTCTCGCCGCTGAACTGCTCGGACACCTCGCCGACCGCCAGCCCCTGCCCCTCGATCTTCTTCTTGGCCTCGTCGAGCGGCATGCCCGCGACGTTGGGCACCTCCGCCTTCTGCGGGCCGCGCGAGATCGTCAGCGTGACCTTGTCGGTGTTGCGGATGCGCTCGCCCGGCTTGGGGTCGGTGGCGATGACGTGGCCGCGCTCGACGGTGTCGCTGAACGCCTGCTTGGTGCTGACCCCGAGCCCGGCCTTGTCCAGCTCCTTCTGGGCCTTGGCCTGCGTCATGTCCAACACCGCCGGCACCGAGGTGAACTGGCCGGAGGTGATGTACCAGACGCCCGCCGAGCCGCCGAGCACGACGATCAGGGCGACGACGGCCGAGACGATCCAGCGCCGGGGCATCCGGCGGCGCTCCGGCGGAGGCGGCCCGTAATCGGGCGCGGCGTAGTCGGGCGCGGCGTAGACCGGCGGTGCCGGGGGCACGGGCTCGAGCCGCGTGGTGTGGTGCAGCTCCGCCTCGGCCTGCGGCGGCAGCGGCTGGGCCGTGATGCGCGGGATCACGCTCGTACGGTCCTCCGGGCCGACGGGGTCCGCGGCCGGGACCGCCTCGGCGGCCGTGCTCGGCGGGGCCGCGTCCAGCTGCTCGTCGGTCAGGCCGGCGCGGACCTGGCGGACCCGCCCGAGCAGGTCGACCGCGTCGGTCGGGCGCCGCTGCGGGTCGCGGGCCGTGGCCGCGGCCACCAGCGCGTCCAGCGCGGGCGCGAGACCGGGCACGGCCGTCGACGGCGGCGGCACGTCCTCGTGGAGGTGCTGGTAGAGGATCTGTGCCGCGGTGCCGCCGCTGTGCGGCTTGGCGCCGGTGAGCATCTCGTAGAGGACCACGCCGCAGGCGTAGACGTCGGCGCGGGTGTCGGCCGTGCCGTGCTCGATCTGCTCGGGGGCCAGGTACGACACCGTGCCCAGCACGGACCCCGTGCTGCTGCTGGTGTGGGTGTCCACGGCCCGCACGAGCCCGAAGTCGGCGACCTTGACCCGGCCGTCGTCGCCGATCAGGACGTTCTCCGGCTTCATGTCGCGGTGCACCAGGCCCGCGATGTGGGCGGCGCCCAGCGCGGCCAGGATCGGCTCGGCGATGTCGAGCGCGGCCCGCGGCCGCAGGGCCCCGCGCTCGCGCAGCACGTCGCGCAGGGTGCAGCCGGCCACGTACTCCATCGCGAGATAGACGTACTGGCCGTCGGTCCCCTGGTCGAAGACGCTCACCACATTGGCGTGGTCGAGCCGGGCCACGGACTTCGCCTCACGGATGAAGCGGTCCACGAAGGCTCCGTCGGCGGCGAGCGAGGGGTGCATCACCTTGAGCGCGAGCACGCGGTCGAGCCGGGTGTCCAGCGCCCGGTAGACCGTGGCCATGCCGCCGACGGCGACCCGCGCCTCGACGCGGTAGCGGCCGTCGAGGAGCTGGTCGACAAGGGGATCGGGCAGGGTCGTATCCACGGCACACGAGTCTACGAGCCGCGACCGTGCGGCTGGCCGCGGCTGCGGTTCGATCAAGCTTTCTGCAGCCGAACAGTGACAGGAGGCGGAGTTCTCGCCCTGGTCCCGCGTCAGGCGAACGCCGGTCTCTCCGGGTCCAACGTGGCCAGGCCCTCCATCGTGGACGACGCCTCCGCGAAGTGCCGGCGGGGGATCCGGCCCGCCCGGTGGGCCAGGCGGCCCGCCTCCACCGCGTGCCGCATGGCCTCCGCCATCAGCACCGGCTCCTGCGCCCGGGTCACCGCCGAGGCCAGCATCACCGCCGCGCAGCCCAGCTCCATCGCCAGCGCCGCGTCCGACGCGGTGCCCGCGCCCGCGTCCAGGATCACCGGCACGGTCGCCCGCTCGGTGATCAGCTGGAAGTTGTGCGGGTTGCGGATGCCCAGGCCGGAGCCGATCGGCGCCCCCAGCGGCATGATCGCCGCGCAGCCGACGTCCTCGAGCTTGCGGGCGAGGACGGGGTCGTCGTTGGTGTACGGCAGCACGGTGAAGCCGTCGTCGACGAGGATCTCGGCGGCGTCCAGCAGCTCGATCGGGTCGGGCAGCAGCGTGCGCTCGTCCGCGATGACCTCGAGCTTGACCCAGTCCGTGCCGAGCGCCTCGCGGGCCAGCCGGGCGGTGAGCACGGCCTCGCCGGCGGTGAAGCAGCCCGCGGTGTTCGGCAGCACCCGGATGCCGTGCTTCTCCAGCACCGACAGCACCGAGCCGCGCACGGTCGCGTCGAGGCGGCGCATGGCGACCGTGGTCAGTTCGGTCCCGGAGGCGATCAGGGCGCGCTCGAGGACCTCGAGGCTGGGCGCGCCGCCCGTACCCATGATCAGCCGGGAGGTGAAGGGGGTGTCCGCGATGGTGAGCAGGTCGTCTGCCATCTGTGCTGATCAGCCCCCCTGCACCGCGGTGAGGACCTCGATCCGGTCGCCGTCGTCGAGCGCGGTGCGCGGCCACGCGCCGCGCGGCACCACGGCCTCGTTGACGGCGGCCGCGACGCCGCCGGGCGCCGTGGTGAGCGTCGCGACGAGCGCGTCGAGGGTCGTGCCCGCGGGCACCGCGCGGGGCTCTCCGTTGACGCTGACGGTGTGGGTGATGACGTCGCTGCCGGTCATGCGGGCTGCTCCTGGAGTGCGGGGGTGGTGAAGCGACGGGGGGAGAACGGGCGGGCCTCCTCGGGCAGCTGCCCGCCGGTGAGCACCTCGGCCATCACGTCGCCCGTGACCGGGGTGAGCAGCACGCCGTTGCGGTGGTGCCCGGTGGCCACGAGCAGGCCGGGCAGCTCGGTCGGGCCGAGCAGCGGGGCGTTGTCGGGCGAGCCGGGGCGCAGCCCGGCGAGGGTCTCCACGAGCGGCAGCTCGGTGATGCCGGGCACCAGCTCGTGGGCGTCGCGCAGCAGCTCGTAGACGCCGCCCGCGGTCACGGTGGTGTCCCAGCCGAGCTCCTCGGTCGTCGCGCCGACGACCAGCTCGCCGTTCTCGCGCGGCACCAGGTAGACGTGGCCGCCGCGCACCACCGCCCGGACGGTGCGGGAGAGGAAGGGCGCGTACGGGGCGGGCACGCGCAGCCGCACGATCTGGCCCTTGACCGGGCGCACCGGCGGCAGGACCTCCTCGGGCAGCCCCGCGAGGCGGCCGCTCAGGCTGCCCGCGGCCAGCACGGTCCGCCCGGCCGCGACGCGGGTCCCGTCGGCCAGCTCCGCGCCCTCGACCCGATCCCGGGCGAGCACGGCCCGTACCGCCTCGGAGCGGTGGAAGGCCACGCCGGCCCGCTCACAGGCCGTCAGCAGCGCCCCGGCCAGGCGGCGCGGGTCGGTCTGGTGGTCGCCGTCCACCCGCAGTCCGCCGCGCACGGCCGGGGCCAGCA
>KL569496.1:8545-14940 GCA_000715685.1 Streptomyces lilacinus | reverse complement strand
CGCTGGGCATCGGCTCGGTCCACGAGTGCGCGGGCCCGCAGATCTCGAGCGAGGACGACCTCACCGGCCTGCTGCGCCTCGCCGCCGAGGAGGCGGGCCCCCGGGTGACCGGCTACTGGGCCGAGGCCCTCACGGCCGCCGACGGTGCAGCCCGCGTCCGCGAGCTCGGCGCGATCGGGGCCGCGGGCGACCTCTTCGTCGACGGCTCGCTCGGCTCCCACACCGCCTGCCTCCACGAGCCCTACGCCGACGCCCCCGGCGGCACCGGCACCGCCCACCTCGACGCCGCCGCGATCGCTGCCCACGTCGTCGCCTGCACCGAGGCCGGCATCCAGGCCGGCTTCCACGCCATCGGCGACGCCGCGCTGACCGCCGTCGTCGAGGGCGTCCGCGCCGCGGCCGACAAGCTGGGCCTGGCCCGGATCCGCGCCGCCCGGCACCGCGTCGAGCACGCCGAGATGCTGAGTCCGGAGCTGATCGCCGCGTTCGCCGAGCTCGCCCTCACCGCCTCCGTCCAGCCCGCCTTCGACGCGGCCTGGGGCGGGGAGGACGCCATGTACGCCCGGCGGCTGGGCCCCGAGCGGGCCCGCACCCTCAACCCGTACGCCGCCATGATGCGCGCCGGTGTCCCGCTCGCCCTGGGTTCGGACAGCCCCGTCACGCCGCTCGACCCGTGGGGCACCGTGCGCGCCGCTGCCTTCCACCGCACGCCCGAGCACCGCATCTCGGTCCGCGCCGCCTTCACCGCGCACACCCGCGGCGGCTGGCGGGCGATCGGCCGGGACGACGCCGGCGTGCTGGTGCCGGGAGCGCCCGCCGACTACGCGATCTGGCGCACCGGCGACCTCGTCGTGCAGGTCCCCGACCACCGGGTCGCGAACTGGTCCACCGACCCCCGCTCGGGCACCCCGGGCCTGCCGGAGCTCACGCCCGGTCGCCCGCTGCCGGTCTGCCTGCGCACGGTCGTGGCCGGACGGACGGTGTACGCGCGCCCGAACGAGTGACGCGCCATGATCCACGTACCGCCGAACGATGTCCCCTCCGGCCGTCGCGGCGCGCCGCCGGCTGCCGTACTGACCTGCTGATACGAGCAAGGCGCGCTGGTCGCGAGGGTGTTGACACGGTCCGGGCGCCGGCCGGTAGGTTCTCCGCTGTCCACCACAGGACGTCCGACCGGGGAACCTCCACGCAGTCGTCGAACGCCGCTGGGCCATGGGGCGGGGCCGCGCCGAAGGCGCACCGCCACTGGGAGCCAGGTCCAGCGCACCGGGGCGAGGGAAGGTTCCGCCGGAGCGGCAGGTGCGACCCGGGTGGGGCCCGGACGTTCAGTAGACAACGGCTCTCGGCCGACCGCAGCCGGCGGTTCCGAGGTCGGCCCGAAGGACGCCGGGCCCCGATTCCGCCCCGCGCCCGGCGCGGGCCGGGGCGCCCCCGGCGGGCCACGACGCCCGCCGATCGAGGTACGGTCAGCTGATATCCCCGCAAGTGATATCCCGCAAGCTCCAGGAAGAAGCGACCGTGCCCTCGGGTCCCGAAACCCCACCTGAAGCCGTCGCGACCGCGTCGCCGGCCGCCGCCGTGCCCACCGCGCCCCGTCCCCGCAGGGCCGCGCGCCTGGCCGGGCTCGTCCGCCGCGAGGCGCCGCGCACCGCGCTCGCCGCCGTCGCCGGGGCCGCGCTGGCCGCGGCCTTCCCGCCGTACGACCTGTGGCCGCTGTCGGTCGTCGCCGTCGCCGCCCTGGCCCTGCTCACCCGGGGCCGCACCGCGCGCCAGGGCGCCTGGACGGGCTTCGCCCTCGGGCTGCCCTTCTTCTTCCTCCTGCTGCGCTGGCTGCACGTGGTCGGCTACGACGCGGTGCTGGGCCTGGCGGTCGTCGAGGCGCTCTTCCTGGCCGCGCTCGGCGCCGGGCTGGCCGTGACCTCCCGACTGCCCGCCTGGCCGCTGTGGGGCGCCTGCCTGTGGATCGCCCAGGAGTGGGCGCGGGACCGGGTGCCCTTCGGCGGCTTCCCCTGGGGGCGGCTCGCCTTCGCGAACACCGGCTCTCCCGTCACGCCGCTCGCCGCCCTGGGCGGGGCCCCGCTGGTCACCTTCGCCGTGGCCCTGGCGGGCGGCCTGCTGGCGTACGCGGCGCTCGCCGCCCGGCGCCTGCTCCGCGCCCGCGCCCGGAGCGTCCGGGCCGTCCTGCCGGGCGCCGGCGCGCTCGCCCTGAGCGCGGCCGTCCTCCTCGCCGGGTACGCCGTGCCCGTACCGACCGCGGCCGACGACACCGTCGACATCGCCGTCGTCCAGGGCAACGTCGAGAAGCCCGGCATGGACTTCCTGGGCCGCCCGCTGATGGTGCTGAACAACCACGTGGACGCCACCCTGCAGCTGGCCCGCGACATCAAGGCCGGCAAGGCGCGCAAGCCCGACCTGGTCATCTGGCCGGAGAACTCCTCGGACCTCGATCCCTTCCAGTACGGGGAGGCCTACGACCGCATCCAGGAGGCCGTGCGCGCGGTGGGCGTGCCGATCCTCGTGGGCGCCCTCGTCGACCACCCGGGCAAGAGCGGGTACATCGACAACAAGGGCATCGTCTGGGACCCGGTGACCGGCCCCGGCGCCTCCTACGCCAAGCAGCACCCGGTGCCGTTCGGGGAGTACGTGCCCTTCCGGGACCAGCTGAGCAAGGTGATCTCCCGGCTGCAGCGCGTCCCGCGCGACTTCTACCCCGGCGACCGCACCGGCCTGCTGAAGATCGGCCCCGCCCGGCTGGGCGACGTGATCTGCTTCGAGGTCGCCTACGACGAGATCGTCCACGACACCGTCGCGGCCGGCGCCCGCGCCCTCGTCGTCCAGACCAACAACGCCACCTACGGCCGCACCGGCCAGCCCGAGCAGCAGCTGGCGATGAGCCGGCTGCGGGCGATCGAGCACGGCCGGGCCGTGGTGACCGCCGCCACCAGCGGCATCAGCGCGGTCGTCGCCCCGGACGGCCGGGTGCTGCAGCGCAGCGAGGAATTCACCCGCGACGTGATCAGCGCGCGCATCCCGTTGCGGGACGCGACGACCGTCGCGGACCGTGTGGGTGCGGGGCCCGAATGGGCGCTCGCTATGGTGGGACTTCTGTCCTGCGCGGCCGCGGTCCTGATCGGTCGTCGAGGACGTCCGGACGAGAAGGGGCAGCAGTGAACGACGGCGGTCAGCGGAAATTCGCACCGCTCGGCACGACCTTGGTGATCATTCCGACCTACAACGAGGCGGACAACATCAAGCCCATCGTCGCCCGGGTGCGGAAGGCAGTACCGGAGGCGCACGTTCTCGTCGCCGACGACAACAGCCCGGACGGCACCGGAAAGCTCGCCGACGAGCTGGCCGCCGAGGACGACCAGGTCAAGGTGCTGCACCGGCAGGGCAAGGAGGGCCTCGGCGCCGCCTACCTGGCGGGCTTCCGCTGGGGCCTGGACAACGGCTACGGCGTGCTGGTCGAGATGGACGCCGACGGCTCCCACCAGCCGGAGGAGCTGCCCCGGCTGCTCACCGCGCTCAAGGGCGCGGACCTGGTGCTGGGCTCCCGCTGGGTGCCCGGCGGCCGGGTGGTGAACTGGCCCAAGTCCCGCGAGATCCTCTCCCGCGGCGGCTCCACGTACTCCCGCATGATGCTCGACGTCCCCATCCGCGACGTCACCGGCGGCTACCGCGCCTTCCGCCGGGAGACGCTGGAGGGCCTGGGCATGGACGACGTGGCCTCCCAGGGCTACTGCTTCCAGGTCGACCTGGCCTGGCGCGCCGTCAAGGCCGGCTTCCACGTCGTCGAGGTGCCCATCACCTTCGTCGAGCGGGAGCTGGGGGACAGCAAGATGAGCCGCGACATCGTCGCGGAGGCCCTGTGGCGGGTCACCTCCTGGGGCATCGGCTCCCGGGTCGCGAAGGTGACCAAGGTCCTCGGCAAGGACGAGGACCCGGCGCGGGCGGCCAAGGGCGAGTAAGCGCCCCATAAGGCCGCTCCGGCCGTTCCGGCACGGTCCGGGCACACTTGAGGCATGACGTTCGGAGCTCAGCAGCAGACGTTGGACAGCCGGCCGCCGCGCCGCGGCCGGGCCCGCAGGCTCGTCCCCCTCGGTGTGGCCGTGTGGGTGGTGCTGGAGGTCTGGCTGCTGACCCTCGTGGCCGGCGCGGCCGGCGGGCTCACGGTGCTCGCCCTGCTGGTCGGCGGGGTCGTCGTCGGCTCGTACGTGATCAAGCGGGCGGGTCGGCGGGCCTGGCGGCGGCTGACCGAGTCGCTCCAGACGCCCGGCGCGGCCCCGGCCCCCGCCGAGGGCGGGGGGAACGCCCTGACGATGCTGGGCGGCCTGCTGCTCATGGTGCCGGGCCTGCTGTCGGACGCGGCCGGGCTGCTGTGCCTCTTCCCGCCGACCCGGTCGCTGCTGCGCCGGGCGGGGGAGCGGTGGCTGAACCGGCCCGCGGGTCCCGGAACGCTGGGCGACGCCTTCCAGCAGGCCCGGATGCGGCAGCCGGACGGCAAGGTCGTGCAGGGCGAGGTGATCCGCGAGGACGACCGCCCCGGCCCGCGCCCGCAGGGCCCGCAGCTGCCGCGCTAGCAGCCCATCGGCCGGGACGCGCAAAAGGGCCCGGGCCACTGCCTGTCTCTTATACACATCCAGAGATGTGTATAAGAGACAGCTTGCGCGTGTCGCGCGGATGCACGGCGATGTTCATGGCGCCGGAGCGCAGGACGGCCAGCCGCTCGGCCAGCACCTCCTCCAGCTCCTCGCGGGTGCGTCGCTCCATGAGCATGTCCCAGTGCGTACGCGCGGGCTTGCCCTTCTTTTCCTCAGGACCGTCGCCGTCCACCAGGAGTGCAACGGCACCACAGGCCTTGCACTCCCACTCCGGCGGAATCTCCGCCTCTACCGAGAACGGCATCTCGAATCGATGGCCGTTCGGGCATGCGTACTCCACCGCCTGGCGCGGGGCCAGATCGATGCCGCGGTCGGTCTCGTAGCTGGTAACCACAAGTCGCGTGCCGCGGAGAGCTCGCTCACTCATGAATCGTGCCTCCCGGGCTTGTCGCCCACAGGACAGGTGTCGCTGTCGTCGTCATCCGGTCAACGTCCGGTCGGCGGTGAAGATTCCCCGTTGAGGGACATGCGTCGCCCGTCGTGCCGCCCCTTGTTGTACCCACCAGCGCCCGTTTTGTCACATCTGGCAATAGTTGTCACCCTGTGCTGCCGCTACTTGAACGCGCAGTAACGATCCATCTGGTGGGTCGAAGGCGTACACTACCGGCCCGCCCGTTTCCGACCTAAACCGGGTCCGGCACTCCCCGGTCGGACATGGCCGGATCCGCTGCCTCCGCCTCGGCCGGGGGCTCCGTGGGCACGGTCTCGGCGCCCTTCCCCAGGGGCGCGAAGAAGCGCAGGAAGAACTGCGCCAGCGGCCCGATGGCCACCGCGAAGAGCGCCGTGCCCAGCCCCACCGAGCCGCCGAGCGCGAAGCCGGTCGCCAGCACGGCGACCTCGATCACCGTCCGGACCAGCCGCACCGAGCGCCCCGTCCTGCGGTGCAGCCCCGTCATCAGTCCGTCGCGCGGGCCCGGGCCGAAGCGCGGCGCGATGTACAGGCCCGTGGCCACCCCGCACAGCACGATCGCCCCCAGCAGCAGCGGAACGCGCACCCACAGCGAGTGCGGGGTCGGCGCCACGCTCAGCGTGGCGTCCGTGGCCAGGCCGATCACCAGCACGTTGGAGACCGTGCCGAGCCCCGGCCGCTGCCGCAGCGGAATCCACAGCAGCAGCACCACCGCGCCGATGATGATCGTGCAGGTGCCGATCGACAGGCCCGAGTGCCGGGCCACGCCCTGGTTGAGCACGTCCCACGGGGAGAGCCCCAGCCCCGCCCGTAGCTGCAGCGCGGAACTGACCCCGTACAGAACGAGCCCGCCGTACAGCGCGGCGAGGCGGCGGATCAGTCCCGGTCGTGCTCGAAATCCCCGTGGCGCGGACACGAAAATCCCCCCTGTGGTGGTGTGAGTGGCCTGTGACGTGACAGTCTGTGGACTGGGTCATCCAATGATCCATGGCCAATTCCGGGAAGGTGGACCGCAAGCGATGAGTCAGTGGACCTCTTCGGTGGGGGCGACGCAGCTCGCGCGCCTCCTCGGTTCGCAGCACGGCCGCGGCGCCGTGACGCCGCTGGGCAGCCGCCGCACGCCGGCGTACCGGTCGCTGGCCGACGGCATCCGGCTGCTCGTCCTGGAGGGCCGCGTCCCGGTCGCCGCCCGGCTGCCCGCCGAGCGCGAGCTCGCCGGCGCCCTCTCCGTCAGCCGCACCACCGTCGCCGCCGCCTACGAGGCACTGCGCGGCGAGGGCTTCCTCGAGTCCCGGCGCGGCGCAGGCAGCTGGACCGCCATGCCC
>KL569496.1:3457-8275 GCA_000715685.1 Streptomyces lilacinus | reverse complement strand
TCCCCGCCGGCAGCCCGCTGCCCACCCGGGCCCTGGACCCGCTGCCGCCCGAGGCCGCCGGCTCGGTGATCGACCTGGGCTGCGCGGCCCTGACCGCGCCCGAGCCCTGGCTCACCCGCGCCGTCCAGGGCGCCCTGGACGAGCTGCCGCCCTACGCCCACACCCACGGCGACTACCCCGCCGGCCTGCCCGCCCTGCGCCAGGCCCTCGCCGACCGCTACACCGCCCGCGGCATCCCCACCATGCCCGAGCAGATCATGGTGACCACCGGTGCCATGGGCGCCGTCGCCGCGATCTGCCGGCTGATGGCCGGGCGCGGCGAGCGGGTCGCCGTCGAGTCCCCCTCGTACGCCAACGTGCTGCAGCTCATGCGCGAGGCCGGTGCCCGGCTCGTGCCCGTCGCCATGGCCGACCGGCTCGCCGGCTGGGACCTGCCCGCCTGGCGCCAGGTGCTGCGCGACGCCGCGCCCCGCATGGCCTACGTCATCGCCGACTTCCACAACCCCACCGGCGCCCTCGCCCCCGAGGAGCAGCGCCGGGAGCTGGTCGAGGCCGCCCGGGCCGCCGGCACCCTGCTGGTCGCCGACGAGACCATGTCCGAGCTCGCCCTGGACCCGGACGTCGAACTGCCCCGGCCCGTCTGCGCCTTCGACCCCGCCGGCAACGCCGTCATCACGGTCGGCTCGGCCAGCAAGTCCTTCTGGGCGGGCCTGCGCATCGGCTGGGTGCGGGCCGCCCCCGAGGTGATCCGCGGCCTGGTCGCCGCCCGCGCCTACGCCGACCTCGGCACGCCCGTCCTCGACCAGCTGGCCGTCACCTGGCTGTTGAACACGGGCGGCTGGGACGCCTCCATCGCCATACGGCGCGACCAGACCCGGGAGAACCGCGACGCGCTCGTCGCCGCGGTCCGACGCCACCTGCCGGACTGGGAGTTCACCGTTCCGCGCGGCGGGCTCACGCTGTGGGCGCGCACCGGCGGGCTGTCCGGCTCGCGGATCGCGGAGGCCGGGGAGCGGCTGGGCGTGCGGGTGCCGTCCGGGCCGCGCTTCGGCGTCGACGGGGCCTTCGAGGGCTACGTACGGCTGCCCTTCACCGTCGGCGGCGCGGTCGCCGAGCAGGCCGCGACCCGGCTCGCCGAGGCCGCCCGCATGGTGGCCAGCGGCGCCACCGCCGCGGTCGAGACGCCGCGCACCTACGTGGCCTGAGCCGCCGGCCGCCCGCCCTCGGCGGAGAAGGGATCCCCGGCGGCGAAGGGGCCCGGGGCGGAGGGCGGGCAGTCCGGGGCGTACGACGGCGGTGGCGGCACCGGCGGGGCGACGGGCGGGGGCTCCAGGGACTGAGGCGCCATCGGCTGATGCTCCACCGGCGGGGGCTGCACGGACTGAGGCCCCATCAGCTGGTGCTCCACCGGCTGAGGTTCCATCGGCTGATGCTCCACCGGCGGGGCGGCGTGGTCCGGCAGCAGGCTCATCACCGCGAGGCGCTGGGTCTCGCCGGTCTCCTCGTCGTACGGGTTCGGGGTGGCCGGCACCTGCAGCCGGTGCACCGGGCCGGCGCCCACCCGGGCCCAGCCCCGGCCGGGCGGCACGTGCTCGGCCGGCGTGGTGTGCGGGGGCGCGCCGAGCACGGCCGTCACCTGCTCCGGGGTGAGCCGGCCCAGCACGACCCGGGCCCCGGTGTGGGCGAACACCGCCTGGCCGAGCAGGGCGGTGTTGTCGAGCTGCTCGCCGACCGCGACGGTGACGTTGGCGGTCCGCCCGTGCCGGAGCGGCACGGTGAGCAGCTCCTGCGGATCGGGGCGGCCCTCGCCGGCGGCGAGGTGGCTCAGGGCCGCGGGCCGGTCGACCACGATCCACAGCGGCCGCCGCACGTCGTCCGGGGCCGGACGGCCCTGCCGGCGCGCGAAGTTGGCCGCCAGCAAACGGCGCTCCGTCTCGTGGCAGGCCCACTCCAGGACGGACAGGGCGCCCGCGACGGAGGACTCGGCGGCCAGCACACCCTCGCGGCCGGCGAGGAACGCGTACTCGCCCGTGGCGCCGCCGTCCACGACCACGACGTCGCCGTGCTGCAGCGCCTGCAGCAGCACCGAGCGCAGCAGCGTCGTGGTGCCGCCGCCGGTCCGGCCGAGGACCAGCAGGTGCGGCTCGGTCGAGCGCGGTCCCGTGCGCCAGACGACGGGCGGGGCGTCGCGCCGCTCCTCGCCGTCGGTCACCGGCAGGGCGCGCTGCACCGAGAGGTCGTCGGTGAAGCCCAGCACCGTCTCGCCCGGGGCGGTGACGAACCGCTGGGCGCCGATGCCGGTGCTGAGGGCGGGCAGCGCGGTCAGGGAGAGCCGGTTGGCGGCCTCGTCCCAGTCGAAGCGGTACTCCGGGCCCCGGCCGGCCTTGAGGTGCAGCAGCTGCTCGATCCTCGCCCGGGAGCCGTCCTCGCCGTCGGTGAAGTAGCCGGGGTAACGCAGCCGCAGGGCGGTCAACCGCCCGTGCTCGTCGAAGGCGTGCTCCTCGAAGGCGGCCCGCCAGTCGCCGCCGTGCTCGTACAGCGGGCGGGGGTCCTGCGGCGCGGAGAAGTAGGGCACCAGCGCCTCGTACAGCGCCTGGAGCCGGGCGCTCTCGTCCTCGGCGAGCCCGTCCGCGGCCCCGCGCACCCGCTCCCGGCCCCGCTCGCGCCCCGCCCAGGCGCCCGCCGCCAGCAGGGCCGCCGTGCCCAGCGTCGGCCCGTAGGGGACGAGGGCCACGATGGCCAGGCAGGAGGCCGTCAGCAGCAGCATCGGGCCGCGCCGGTCCCGCGGGGTCCGCTCCCATGTGCGGCGCCCGCTGCCGGCCAGGGAGCGCAGCCCGCGCAGCACCACGAGCAGCGGGTGGAGCACGTCCCTGGCACTGTCGGCGACGGTGTGCGCGAAGTCCCGGCCCCGGGGGAGCGCGGTGCCCGCGCCCGGCGGGCGGGGCAGTGATCGCCGGCCCACATCGGCCTCCTGGTCTCGCAGCCGTCCCCGCCGGCGCGTGCGCCGCGGCGGGGACGGGCGCCTAGAACTTGATGCCGCCCAGCAGGCCGGCCAGGCTCGCGCCGCCCGCCCTGATGCTGGGTGCGATGCCCGTGCCCGCGAGGTAGAAGCCGAACAGGGCGCAGATGATGCCGTGCGACGCCTTCAGGTTGTCCTTGCGGAAGAACAGGAATACGACGACACCGAGCAGTACGACGCCCGAGATGGAGAGGATCATGGGAATCTCCTGGGAACTGGGGGGCGGTCACCTCGAGTCCCTCCAGCTTCACAGAAAGTATTAATACGGCAACCGCTGATACACCCGTACGGAGGATCGACTGACCATGCCCGAGCAGACTCCCGCGTCCGAAGAGCCCGCCCACGACCCCGAGGTGCTCCAGCTCGCCGCCAAGGTCTTCGACCTGGCGCGACACGGAGACACCGATACCCTCGCCGCCTATGTGGACGCGGGTGTTCCGGTGAATCTGACCAATGACCGGGGCGACTCCCTGGTGATGCTCGCCGCTTACCACGGCCATCCCGAGACGGTCACCTCCCTCCTCGAGCGCGGTGCCGACCCCAACCGCCCCAACGACCGGGGCCAGACCCCGCTCGCGGGCGCCGTCTTCAAGGGGGAGACCGAGGTCGTGCGCATCCTGGTCGGGCACGGCGCGGATCCCGCCGCGGGGATGCCGTCCGCGCTCGACACCGCCGCCATGTTCGCCCGCCAGGACCTGCTGGACCTTCTCCAGGGAAGCTGATCCGGCGCTCCGGCCGAGGGTGCTGTTCTTAAGAGCTGACGTGACCTCAGCACCCTTGGTCGGAACGCCCGTTGTGAGCGACTTCTTAAAAGCTTCTTAAGGCGGCTCGCTATCAACTCCTCATGAACCTCATCGACTCCGGCCGCACCGCGCGAGCCGCCGCCGTCGCCCTCGCGGTGACCCTGCCCTGCGTCACCCTCGCCGCACCCGTCCACGCCGCGCCCACGGCCGCGCACACGGTCCGGGTGCACGACCGGCTCGTCGACCTACCCGTCCGGGGCGGCACCGCCACCGTCGACACCACCACCCTGCGCGTCACGGCCCGCACGGACGCCGGTACGACCCTGGAGCTGTCCGCGCCGGCCGCATCCGCCCCCGGCCGGGCCGGGCGCGTGACCACCACGGCGGACGGCGCCCACTGGACGTACGACGACACCGGGCTGAGCGTCACCGTGCGTGCGCAGGCGGGCCGCCTGCTGGTCTCCGTCCGGTCCACCGGCGCCGCCGATCGCACCCTCAAGTGGCCCGTCACCGGCGCCGACCGCGCCGTCTCCGCCCTCCAGCTGCCGCGCGGCGAGGGGCTCTCCCTCCCGGTCGCCGACCCCTTCTGGAACTCTCCCGAGGCCGGGCTCGTCGGCAGCACGGCGGCCCTCGAGACCCAGAGCCTGCCCCTGTGGGGCTGGACCGCCGGCCGCACCGGGGCCAGCTATCTCGTCCCCGAGACGGACATCGGCACCACCCTCGACATCACCTCCGAGAAGGGCCGGCTGCGCGCCACCGCCGCCCACGCCTTCTCCCGGGCCGAGGGCACGACGGACTACACCGTCGCCTTCTCCCTCACCGACGGCTCCCCTGTGGCTCCCGCCCTGGACTACCGCGCCTGGCTCGCGGAGCACGGACGGCTCGGCAGCCTCAAGCGCAAGATCCAGGCCGTCCCCGCCAACAAGAAGCTGCTCGGCGCCTTCCACGCCTACGTCTGGGGCGGCGCCCGCACGGCGGAGGGCGTCCGCAAGCTGCGCGCGCTCGGCGTGGACCGGATGTGGCTCGGCTACGACGCCGGCCCGAACCCCATGGACG
>KL569496.1:1443-3238 GCA_000715685.1 Streptomyces lilacinus | reverse complement strand
GGCCCGAACCCCATGGACGCCGCCGCCGTCACCGCCGCCAAGCAGGCCGGCTACCTCGTCGGCCCGTACGACTCCTTCGCCAACGGCCAGGACCCCCAGAAGTCCGACACCCCCACCTCCGCCTGGCCCGACCGGCTCTACCCCGACTTCTGCGTCCAGCGCGCCGACGGCACACCGGAACCCGGCTTCCACGACCGCGGCTGCTACATGAGCACCGAGGCGTTCGAGAAGGCCGAGCCCACGCGGCACTACCTCGCCGACCGCACACGCCAGATGACCGCCAACGGCGCCGACAGCTACTTCCTCGACGTCGACGCCGCCGGCGAGCTCTTCCGCGACCACAGCGCCGCCCACCCCCAGACCAAGTCCCAGGACCGCGCCAACCGCCTCGCCCGCATGAAGCGCCTCGCCGACGACGCGAAGCTCGCCCTCGGCTCCGAGTCCGCCGGCGCCTGGTCCAACCAGGTCCTCTCCTACAACCACGGCTCCGGCACCCCCGTCCACGACGGCCTCTGGAAGGCCGAGCGCGACAGGAAGAAGTGGGGCGGCTACACGCCCGAGAAGGCGCCCGACGTCTTCTTCAAGCCCGCCGAACTGCCGGCCGCCGTCGCCAAGGCCATGTACGACCCCACGTACCGCGTCCCGCTGTACGAGACGGCCCTGCACGACGGCCTCGTCAACGTCGAGCGCTGGGAGCTGCCCTACGACAAGCTGCCGCAGCAGAAGACGAACCGCGCGCTGCTGGCGATGCTCTACAACACGCCGCTCAACTTCGTCATCGGCGGGGACTCGCTCGAGAAGCAGGGCAGCGAACTGGCGGCGCTGCAGAAGTACTTCTCGCCCCTGCACCGGGCGGCGGGCACGGAGGCGATGACGGGCTTCCGCACGCTGACCGACGACCGCACGGTCCAGCGGACCGTCTTCGGTGACGGCACGCTCACTGTGACGGCCAACTTCGGCACCAAGCCGTACGAGGGCCTGCCGGGCGGCTGCGTCGACGCGAAGCTGAAGGGCGACAAGCAGCCGCGGCGCCTCTGCCCGGCGGACGTCAACCGGTAGGGCGTCCTCAATCGCCGGACGGGCTCAATCGAGCCCGTCCGGCGGGAGAAAACCCAGCACCGTGTCCACGGTGTCGGCCTCCTCCGCCCCCTTGTCCTCCCGGTACCGCACCACCCGCGCGAACCGCAGCGTCACCCCGGCCGGATACCGCGTGGACCGCTGCAGCCCGTCGAACGCGATCTCCACCACCAGCTCCGGCCGCACGGTCACCACGAACCCGTCGTCGCTCACGGCGAGTTCCCGCAGGCGTTCCGTCTGCCACGCCAGCATCGCGTCCGTCATGCCCTTGAACGTCTTGCCGAGCATCGCGAACGAGCCGTCCGGCCGGCGCGCGCCCAGGTGGAGGTTCGACAGCTTGCCGTGCCGCCGCCCGTGCCCCCACTCGGCGGCCAGGACCACCAGGTCCAGCGTGAAGACCGGCTTCACCTTCAGCCACGAGGCGCCCCGCCGCCCGGCGGTGTAGGGGGCGTCGAGGGCCTTGACGACCACGCCCTCGTGGCCGCGCTCGAGCACCGCGCGCGAGAAGTCCCGCGCCGCCTCCCGGGCGGCGGCGTCCGCGGGGTCCGGAACCTCCAGGCGCCGTACCCGCAGGGGCTCCGGCACCAGCCGGGCCAGCTCCGCGTGGCGCTCGGACGTCGGCAGGGCGAGCAGCTCACGGTCGTCGACGGCCAGCAGGTCGAAGAAGACGGGGGACAGCGGCAGCGCCGCCCCCGCGCCCGGCACGTCGAGGCGGGAG
>KL569496.1:495-1149 GCA_000715685.1 Streptomyces lilacinus | reverse complement strand
TCCAGGGCGATGACCTCGCCGTCCAGCACCGCCGACCCCACCGGCAACTCCCGGGCCGCGGCCGTCAGCTCGGGCAGCCGCCCGGTGATGTCGTCCAGCGTGCGCGTGAAGACGCGGACGGCGTCGCCGTCCCGGTGCACCTGCACCCGGATGCCGTCCAGCTTCTCCTCCACCGCGCACGGGCCCAGCCGGTCCAGCGCCTCGTCCACGTCCTTCGCGCTCCGCGCCAGCATCGGCAGCACCGGCCGGCCGACTTCCAGCCGGAATGCCGCGCGCTCCTCGGGAGCCCCGGCCAGCAGCGACCGGGCCACCGCGCCCAGCGAGCCGCCGAGCATCACCGCCCGCCGAACCTCCTCCGGCGCGGCACCGACCGCCGCCGCGAGGCCCTCGACGGCGAGCGCGTCCAGGGCGCCCTGCCGCAGCTCACCGCCGATCAGCCGGAGGAGGAAGTGCTGCTCCTCCGCCGTGGCCGCGCCCAGCAACGCGTCGACGAGCCGCTTGCGTTCGGCCTGCGCGCCCTTGCCCGCCACGGCCGCGATCGCCTCCAGCGCGTGGTCCACCTCCCGCACGCTCAGGGTGGGCTCCGCCGCCGGGGCGGGGGCGTCGCGCAGGGTGCTCCACCCCACGCCGGTCCTGCGCTGCGGCAGGCGCCCC
>KL569496.1:0-202 GCA_000715685.1 Streptomyces lilacinus | reverse complement strand
GTGTATAAGAGACAGGTACGGGACGACGATCGGCGCCTCGTCCGGCTCGAGGTCCCGGAACAGCCCGGCCAGCAGTGCGATCTTCTGCGTCCGGGCGCTCGTCGCCGCGATCTCCCCGGACACCCGTGCGACGTCGGCCAGCAGCATGCCCTCCATCGTGCAACGGGATCCTGGGTTCGGCACCGCCGAACACGTAGCCGGT
>KL569495.1:22782-26000 GCA_000715685.1 Streptomyces lilacinus | reverse complement strand
AAGAGACAGCATCGAGACGGTCCGCGGCTTCGGCTACAAGCTCAGAGGCTGACCCGCAGATCATGGTCGTGTCGTGGTGACTGTCGTGGTGAGTGTGCTGGTGACGTCGTGGTCGTGGTGACTGTCGTGGTGACGTCGTGGTGAAACTCGCGCTCCGCAGTGGTCTGCGCTGGAAGGTCAGCCTGGCCATCGCGGGCGTCGGCGCGCTCGTCGCCGTCGCTCTGAGCCTCGTCGTCCACAACGCGGCCCGCGTCTCGATGCTCAACAGCAGCCGGGACCAGATGGACGACCGCGTGCAGATCGCCCAGCGCTACTACGAGTCCACCGGCGGCAAGCGCATGCTGCGCGCCCAGGTCAACGACCCCGCCCTGCCCAAGCCGCTGCGCGACGCCGCCGAGGTGGGCCTGCGCGCCACGTACCTGCAGGACAACGGCACCGGCGCGCCCGAGGTGTGGGCCTCGACGCCGCTGCGCGACGGCAAGATCCTCTCCATTCACACCCGGTTCAAGGACCGCTACGACATCCTCAACGACCTCGACCGGGCCCTGATCATCGGCTCCGTCTCGGTCGTCCTCGGCGGCACCGCCCTGGGCATCCTCGTCGGCGGCCAGCTCTCCCGCCGGCTGCGCACGGCCGCCACCGCCGCGCGCAAGCTCGCCGACGGCGACCCGGACGTGCGCGTGCGCGACGCGATCGGCGGCCGGGTGCGCGACGAGACGGACGACCTCGCGCGCGCCGTCGACGGCATGGCCGAGGCCCTGCGCGACCGGCTGGAGGCCGAGCGGCGCGTCACCGCGGACATCGCCCACGAGCTGCGCACCCCCGTCACCGGCCTGCTGACGGCGGCCGAACTGCTGCCGCCGGGCCGGCCCACCGAGCTCGTACGGGACCGGGCGCAGGCCATGCGCACACTCGTCGAGGACGTGCTGGAGGTCGCCCGCCTCGACGGCTTCGCCGAGCGCGCCGAGATGCAGGACATCGAGCTCGGGGAGTTCGTGCAGCGCCGGGTGCGCTCGGTGGCCCCGCAGGCCGACGTCACGATCGTGCGCACCGCCTACGTCTCCACCGACCCGCGCCGCCTCGAGCGCATCCTGGGCAATCTGCTGGCCAACGCGGCCAAGCACGGCAAGGGCCCGGTCGAGGTCACGGTCGAGGGCCGCGTGCTGCGCGTGCGCGACCACGGGCCGGGCTTCCCGGAGGAGCTGCTGCGGGAGGGGCCGAGCCGCTTCCGTACGGGCAGCGAGGACCGCGCCGGCAAGGGCCACGGCCTGGGCCTGACCATCGCCGCCGGCCAGGCCCGCGTCCTGGGCGCACGCCTGACCTTCCGCAACGCCGACCCGGACGCGGAGGGCGGCGGCGGGGCGATCGCCGTGCTGTGGCTGCCGGAGTCGTCGCCGACCAGCACGGGCAGCTTCCCGATCATCCAGGTGCCGGACTGATTTCTTGGCTTTATTGGCAGGCGTGGCTCACATGGGGTCGACGTACTCGCCCCAGTCCTTGCCGAGGTCGAGCTCCTCGCTGCGCTGTGTCAGCGAGAACCAGTTGCCGGAGTCGTCGCGGAGGATGGCCTCGGTGCCGTACGGGCGCTCCTGCGGCGGCTGGAGGAACTCCACGCCCCGGGCCTTGAGCGTCTCGTAGTCGCGGTGGACGTCGTCGCTGCTCAGCACGCCCGCGCCGAGGACGCCCTTGGAGACCAGCTTCTTCAGGGCCTCCGCCGACTCGGGGTCGAGCCCGGGCGGGCCGGGCACCATCAGCGTGAGCTCGACGTCGGGCTGGTCCTTGGCGCCCACGGTCAGCCAGCGCATGCCCTGGTCGCCGCCCATGGTCATGTCCGTCCGCACCTCGAGGCCGAGCTTCTCGGTGTAGAACTCCTTCGCCCGGTCCTGATCGAGGACCCAGACGGTGGTGATCGCGATGCCCTTGATCATGACGCGCTCCGAGTGACCGGTGGTTTTGCGGGTCCACGACCACCGTAGGCACGGACGGGCGACGGGAGCACGCGAAACCGGCGCACCGCTCGAGGCGGTGCGCCGGCTTCTCGGTATTCGGTGACCCGTCGGTGACCCGTCGGGTCAGAGGTTCTCGCCGTGGGCCTTCATGAAGCCGACCGGCTCGACGGCGGTGCCGTAGTTCGGGGTCGTACGGATCTCGAAGTGCAGGTGGGGGCCGGAGGAGTTGCCGGTGGAGCCCGACAGACCGATCTGCTGGCCGGTGGTCACGGTCTGGCCGACCGAGACCTTCACCTGCGAGAGGTGGGCGTACTGCGAATACGTGTTGTCGTCGTGCTTGATCACGATGGCGTTGCCGTAGGCGGGGCCGTCGCCGCCGCCGTTCGGGCCGGCCTTCACGACGGTGCCGCCGTGGACGGCCATGACGGAGGTGCCGGTGTTGACGACGAGGTCCTGGCCGCTGTGGGTGTGGGCCCACATCTTGCCGGCCTTGCCGAAGGGCTGACCGATCTGGTAGCCGGCGACGGGGGCGACCCAGCCGTTGGCACGCTTGCGCGAGGCCTCGGCCTTCTTGCGGGCGTCCTCGGCGCGCTTGGCCGCGTCCTTCTTGGCCTGCTCGGCGGCCTGCTTCTCCTTCTCCGCCACCTTCAGCTGCGTCTCGGCCTGCTTGTTCAGCGCGCCGTCCAGCGCCGCGACGGACGCGAACGCCGGGAACTCGGCGACCGAGGCACCCGTGTCGGCTGCGAGCGCCACCCCGGAACCGAACGCGACCGACGCTCCCAGCCCGGCTGCCACGAGGGCGGCGACGGCGCGGGGGCGGACAACGGTCTTGTTCGTGTTGCGGAAAGCGGTGCGCTTCGACATACGGATAATTCCTCCAGGCGTAAACAGGTCCCGGCCTTGCGAACCGGGATCGCCATACCTTGGTAACCAGCGCTTCCCGGGGGTGTCGAGTGGCCCTTTTACGAGGGCAGGCCGTAGGAAGCGGGGCGTTTCCCGGTCCGGCCGTTCCGGCCTTCCCGGCGGAATTCGGGGGATTCTCGAGATCGATTTCGCTGCTATCCCGGGTAGTAGGCGCCCTGAGGGCTGTGCGCCATGTCACCGCGGACGGCCTTCCGACCCCGCCGTTTCCGGGTCGAGGCGCCCGGGTCGGGGGTACGCTCCGGGGCGGGGATCGTCTACGCAACGTGCGGGGGGCTCACGGTGAGCAACGGTTTCGAGGACATAGAGCTGGCGGAAGCGGTCCGGGCCATCCGCTCCGGCCTGGCC
>KL569495.1:16995-22496 GCA_000715685.1 Streptomyces lilacinus | reverse complement strand
GGGGAGGACCTGGCCTTCGACGTCGGCGACATCGCCCTGGAGTTCACGGTGGAGCTGCGCCGCGACGCGAAGGCCGGCGGCAAGGTGAAGGCCTGGATCGTCGAGGGCGGCGCGGATGTCGCGCGGGGCTCGGCACGGACCCACAAGGTGGCCTTCACGCTGACGCCGAAGGATCGGCGGACGGGGGAAGGCTGGAAGGTGGGGAACGATCGGCCGGCGGGGCTGTCGGGGTTCGGCACGGCCGGCACTGAGCAGTGACGGGGCGACGCTCGCCGGGCGTCGAGGACCGGCTGGTGGCAGTACTGGGTACTCAGCAGGGCAGTGGAGTGCTGCTGACACCGCGGCTGGTGTTAACCGCCGCCCACATCCTCGGCCGCGACCCCTTCGCGACGGTTGTCGTACCCGGCAGCGCCAAACCAGTGCTCTGCCAGATCGTCTGGTCCGGGGATCCCCAGCACTGCGACGCCGCTCTCCTACAGCCCGAATGTGCCCTCGTACCGGGTGGGAGCCTGCCGATGCTGCGCTGGGGCGCTGTCACCGGCTGGCGGGCGGTGCGCGGCTGTCAGGTGCTGGGCTTCCCCCAGGTTCAGCGATTCGCGGGGAACGAGCTCGAGGCCGTACAGGTTCTGGGGACAGTCATGCCGGTGTCGGGTCGAGTGCGCGGCCGCTACATGCTGCACAGCGAACACCACCCCCCGCAGCCAGCGCATGGCGGCTCGCCATGGGCGGGGCTCTCGGGAGGGCCCGTTTTTGCGGGGCCCGTGCTTCTCGGCATAGCGACGGGGGATCCTGCCGGCTGGCAGCACTCCGCCATCGACGCCATTCCCCTCAGCGCCATGCACCGCAACGTGAGCTTCACCGTCGCCCTGGAACGGCACTGGCCAGCGGCGCCTGCGCTGGAGGCTCTGCAGACCGCCGACCCCGAGGACCTCTCCTACGAAGAGCGCTACGCCAAAGCGGTCAAGGCCCGCTACAGCCGCATGGAGATCTTCGGCCTCGACGACCTGGGCACCAACGAGAACAGCTGGGACCTGGACACCGCCTACCTGAGCCTCGAGGCGCTGGCACCCGGCCGCACCCGGGACTCCGGCAGCGCCCACCTCCGCCCCGAGCCGCAGCGCATCGAGGATCTGCTGGGCTCACGGCCCCGGACCGTGCTGCGCGGCGAGGCGGGAGCCGGCAAGACCACCCTCGTATGGTGGCTGGCCTCCCACGCCGCCCATCGAACGCTGCCCGAGAGCCTCGACGCCCTCAACGGGCTGATCCCCTTCGTGATCCCCATGCGCAGCCTCGCTGCCCAGGGCATCACCAACCCCACGCCCGCCCAGCTCCCCACCATCGCCCAGCTGCCGGTGGACGAGGCGCCGAGCGGCTGGGCCGGGCGCGTAATGGAGGCGGGCCGGGCGCTGCTCCTCGTCGACGGCCTGGACGAGCTCCCGCAGCCCGACCGAGCCCCCGCCCGCAAGTGGCTCGCCGACCTGTTGCGGATGTATCCCGACACCCGCTGCCTGGTCACCGTGCGCCCGCTCGCGGTCGAACACGCCTGGCTGGAGACCGAGGGCTTCGAGGAGCTCCAGCTCCTGCCCATGAGCGACGACGACATCCAGGCCTTCGTCGCCGCCTGGCACAAGGCCGCGCGCCTGGAGTGCGGCCACTACGCCGACGCACAGCGCGCCGGACAGGAGCGTGCCCGGCTCACGACCCTCGAACGGGACCTGTCGCAGGAGTTCCGGCGCAACGACATCCTGCGCGACCTGGCCCGTACGCCGCTGCTGTGCGCGGTGATCTGCGCGCTCCACCGCCGCCGCAGCGGCCTGCTCCCGCGCACGCGCTGGCACCTCTACGACTCCGCCCTGGCCATGCTCCTCGGCAATCGCGACGAGCGCCGTCGCATCGTCACGCCGGAGGGCATCTCCCTCGAGATCGACGACAGCCGGCAGCTCCTGCAACGCATCGCCGTGTGGCTGGTCCGCAACGGCCGCGCCGAACTCTCCCACCACCAGGCGATACGCCAGTTGGAGTCGGCGATGCGGGGCCTGCGCAGGGTCCGGGAGCAAGGGCCGGCAGAAAAGGTGCTGCGGTATTTGCTCACCCGCAGCGGATTACTGCAGGAACGCACCGAGAATTCGATTCAATTCATTCACCGCACCTTCCAGGACTATCTCGCGGCCAAGGAATTCCAGGAGAGCGACAGTCTGGACGAGCTGCTGGCACACGCGGTGGAGGAGCAGTGGCAGGACGTCATTCGACTCGTCATCGGCCACTGCGGGCGGAAGGAGGTGTCGCGGGTCATCGCGCAGCTGATCTCGGCCGGTGACATGACCCGCGACCGCGACGCGCTGTGGTCGCTGCGCACGCTGGCCGCGCAGTGCGCGATCAGCGCGCCATATCTGGATCAGGGGCAGTACGAGACGGTGTGGTGCCTACTCAGGGCGCTCGGGCCTCCCACCACCGCCAGAGAGGCGGAATGGCTGATCTCGCTCGGGCCCGAGGTGCTGCCGATCCTGCCGGGGCCCGAGGAGCTGCCGACCGAGACGGCCATGCAGCTGGTGGCCGTGCTCATGTCACTGAGTGACGCGGCGATTCCCCTGCTGAAACGCTACGGACAGTCCGAGCGCAAGCATGTCCGCGAATTGGTGGCGGCCGCGTGGCTGCGCATGGACACGCACACGTACGCGGAGCAGGTCCTCTGTGGCATGAACCTGGTCGATGTGCGGCTGTACGTGTCGACAACGGAAGAACTCGCGTTGGTGCCGCAGCTCGGCCCCGTGGGCTCGTTCTCCGTCTCCTGTGATGTGGAGTCCCGGGCCCTCGACGACGCCCTGCGGGGCCGGAGGGTGGCTTCGCTCGAGGTGCGCGAGAACCACTCCCTGGAAGACCTCCGCTTCCTCCACGATCATCCGGAGGTCGAACGGCTGACGCTGGTCGACTGCCCCCGTCTGCGGGACATCACCGGCTTGCCGGGCGCATCCCTGGCCTCACTTCAGCTCGAGGCCGTGGGCCTTCCGTACGCCGCGCTGGCCGGCATCGCGGGCCTCTCCCAGCTGACGTTCCTGCAGCTGATCAACCTGCCCGCCGACGGCGACGGAAGAATCCCGCCGCCGCACCCGGGCGTCACCGCCCTGGAGGTGGTGCAGGACGTCGGCTCCCCTGTCCGCCTCGACAGCATCGGCGAGTGGAGGGGGCTCAGGACGCTGCACATCGATGGCCCCCTGGCATCGGCGGACGAGCTGAACGGGCTGGCCGAGCTTCCTCACCTCCGTGCCTTGGACCTGACTCTGCGCACCGCCGACGACCTCGACGACATCAAGCCGATCAAGACGGTCAGCAGCCTCGGTCTGACGCTCTCCGAGGGCCGCACAATGGACGCGCGCCTTGTTCGGGTCTTCCCGGCTCTCCGCGAAGTGGAGCTCGACGGGCCCGCGCCCGGAGTCGGCCTGGACCTCTCCGGTGCGCCCCACATGGCGAGCCGGCTGAAGGTGACCGGGGCAGTTCACATCCAGGCCCGGCCGTTCAGCAAGCCCACCAGCTGGTCACGCGAAACGGCCCCGGAACCGTGATCCACGGTCCCGGGGCCGCCCGGCACTGACCTACTTACGCGTCCTTGGACAGGTTGGGCCCGGCCCCACCCGCCGCGGACTCCACCGGCGGGGTGTCCGGCAGCGCCGACTTCTCCTCGCCGCGGAAGGTGAACTTCTTCTCCTCGCCGTCGCCCTCCGTGCCGACGACCACGATGTGGCCCGGACGGAGCTCGCCGAAGAGGATCTTCTCGGACAGGATGTCCTCGATCTCGCGCTGGATGGTCCGGCGCAGCGGGCGGGCGCCCAGGATCGGGTCGTAGCCCTTCTTCGCCAGGAGCTGCTTCGCGTCCGCGCTGAGCTCGATGCCCATGTCGCGGTCCTTCAGCCGCTCGTCCACCTTGGCGATCATCAGGTCGACGATCTGGATGATGTCTTCCTGCGAAAGCTGGTGGAAGACCACCGTGTCGTCGACACGGTTCAGGAACTCGGGCCGGAAGTGCTGCTTGAGTTCTTCGTTGACCTTCGCCTTCATCCGCTCGTACCCGGTCTTGACGTCGCCCTGGGCGGCGAAGCCCAGGTTGAAGCCCTTGGAGATGTCCCGGGTGCCGAGGTTGGTCGTCATGATGATGACGGTGTTCTTGAAATCGACCACGCGGCCCTGGGAATCGGTCAGGCGACCGTCCTCCAGGATCTGCAGCAGCGAGTTGAAGATATCCGGGTGGGCCTTCTCGACCTCGTCGAAGAGGACCACGGAGAACGGCTTGCGGCGCACCTTCTCGGTGAGCTGGCCGCCCTCTTCGTAACCCACGTATCCGGGCGGGGAGCCGAAGAGACGCGAGACGGTGTGCTTCTCGCTGAACTCCGACATGTCGAGGGAGATCAGCGCGTCCTCGTCGCCGAAGAGGAATTCGGCGAGCGTCTTGGACAGCTCCGTCTTACCGACACCCGAGGGGCCGGCGAAGATGAACGATCCGCCGGGGCGCTTCGGGTCCTTCAGGCCCGCACGGGTGCGTCGGATGGCCTGGGAGAGCGCCTTGATGGCGTCCTTCTGGCCGATGACGCGCTTGTGCAGCTCGTCCTCCATGCGCAGCAGGCGGGAGGACTCCTCCTCCGTCAGCTTGAAGACCGGGATGCCGGTGGCCGTGGCGAGGACCTCGGCGATCAGCTCGCCGTCGACCTCGGCGACGACGTCCATGTCGCCGGCCTTCCACTCCTTCTCCCGCTTGGCCTTCGCGGCCAGGAGCTGCTTCTCCTTGTCGCGGAGGGAGGCGGCCTTCTCGAAGTCCTGCGAGTCGATCGCGGACTCCTTCTCCCGGCGCACGTCGGCGATCTTCTCGTCGAACTCGCGGAGGTCCGGCGGCGCGGTCATCCGGCGGATGCGCATCCGGGAGCCGGCCTCGTCGATCAGGTCGATCGCCTTGTCCGGCAGGAAGCGGTCGGAGATGTAGCGGTCGGCGAGCGTGGCGGCCTGGACCAGCGCCTCGTCGGTGATGGAGACGCGGTGGTGGGCCTCGTAGCGGTCGCGCAGACCCTTGAGGATCTCGATCGTGTGCGGCAGCGACGGCTCGGCGACCTGGATGGGCTGGAAGCGGCGCTCGAGGGCGGCGTCCTTCTCCAGGTGCTTGCGGTACTCGTCGAGCGTGGTGGCACCGATGGTCTGCAGCTCGCCGCGGGCCAGCATCGGCTTCAGGATCGAAGCGGCGTCGATGGCGCCTTCCGCGGCACCCGCACCGACCAGCGTGTGGAGCTCGTCGATGAACAGGATGATGTCGCCGCGGGTGCGGATCTCCTTGAGGACCTTCTTCAGGCGCTCCTCGAAGTCACCGCGGTAGCGGGAGCCGGCGACCAGCGCGCCGAGGTCGAGGGTGTAGAGGTGCTTGTCCTTGAGGGTCTCGGGCACCTCGCCCTTGACGATGGCCTGGGCCAGTCCCTCGACGACGGCGGTCTTGCCGACGCCGGGCTCGCCGATGAGGACAGGGT
>KL569495.1:10286-16733 GCA_000715685.1 Streptomyces lilacinus | reverse complement strand
CGACGGCGGTCTTGCCGACGCCGGGCTCGCCGATGAGGACAGGGTTGTTCTTGGTACGGCGGGACAGCACCTGCATGACCCGCTCGATCTCCTTCTCGCGCCCGATGACCGGGTCGAGCTTGGACTCGCGAGCGGCCTGCGTGAGGTTGCGGCCGAACTGGTCCAGGACGAGGGAGGTGGAGGGCGTGCCCTCGGCGGGGCCGCCGGCCGTGGCGGCCTCCTTGCCCTGGTAGCCGGAGAGCAGCTGGATGACCTGCTGCCGCACCCGGTTCAGGTCGGCGCCCAGCTTCACGAGGACCTGGGCGGCGACGCCCTCGCCCTCGCGGATCAGGCCGAGCAGGATGTGCTCCGTGCCGATGTAGTTGTGGCCGAGCTGAAGGGCCTCGCGGAGCGACAGCTCCAGGACCTTCTTCGCACGGGGAGTGAAGGGGATGTGGCCGGACGGGGCCTGCTGCCCCTGCCCGATGATCTCCTCCACCTGCTGGCGGACCGCCTCGAGCGAAATCCCGAGGCTCTCCAGGGCCTTAGCGGCGACACCCTCACCCTCGTGGATCAGGCCCAGGAGGATGTGCTCGGTGCCGATGTAGTTGTGGTTGAGCATCCGGGCTTCTTCCTGAGCCAGGACGACAACCCGCCGCGCACGGTCGGTGAACCTCTCGAACATCGTTAATCGCTCCTCAGAGCGGTCAGGCAGTTAGGGGTCGGTCCCCTCCCTGTCCTTCCGCATGCTAGTCCCGTGGGACGGGACAGCTCATTCCAACTGCCGACATCCGTCCGGATCACCCCCGCGTTGGCGGGGAGACCTGCTGCCGAACAGCCGACATCTCCTCCAACCCGATGGTGGGAGACGATGTTCCCGCAGGCCAGGCATATACGCCCACCGCCACTACGCCGACGGCGAACGCCCGCCCGGCCCGACACGCCCGCCCCCGGAGCGGTCGCCACCCCCGGTGACGCGCCCGAGAGCCCGCGATACCGCCTCTTCCCACGGGGAATGTCCTACCCCCCGGCACTGACAGTCCATGCGGCGCACCCCCTACGCATCCGCTACGGGCGAACACCCCCGCACCACCGGGAGCGCCTGTGCGCCCCCGAGGTCTTATACGCAGCGTGCCCAACTCTCCACACTGCGTAACCTCTTGGGTTTTCCACAGTTGCACCGTTCATGACGGTAGTCCTTCCGCGCCCGTGCCGCCCCTCGGACGACTCGCCCCCGCCGCCGGACCCGGGCCTCCGGCGCAGGTGGCGCCAGTGGTACGAGTGCGTGCTCGGCTGGCCGACCGCGCCGACCGCGGGCGGGCGGCCCGTGGAGCTGCTCACCGGGGTGCGGTTCGACGCCCTGGGGATGCCTGCGGAGGCCGGCTTCGCGGTGCTCGCCCGGGTGCCGGCGACGGGGCCGGTCGCGCTGGACGAGCGGGCCGGGACGATGTGGTTCCTGACCGCCATGGGCAGCGCCGACGAGCTGCCGGGGCTGCTCGGCTGGCTGGAGTGGGGCGGGGTGGCCCTGGAGCTGACCGCGCTGGGCCGCGGCGGCCGGATCCCGGCCCCCGTGCCGCTGGGCGCCGTCGGCGCCCCGGACACCACCGGCGGCGGCGCCTGCGGCTCCGGCCCGCGGGAGGCAGTGGAGGCCGTGTGGGTGCGGCCTCCGGAGCCGGGGTGCGAGGTGGAGCCGACCCTGCCGGTCACCGGCCTCGGGGGCGAGGCGGGCGCCCCCGACCTCGTACGACTGGTGGGCGCCGCGGCCACCGAGTGCCATCGGGCCCGCCTGCTGCGCGCCGGTGCGGCGCGCAGGGGTCAGCCGCCGGGGAGACGGCCGGAAGGGCCGCCGGACGAGGCGGACGGTCAGGCGTTGGCCTTCTCGTACGCCTCACGGATCTCGGCGGGGACGCGGCCGCGGTCGTTGACGCTGTAGCCGTTCTCCTTGGCCCAGGAGCGGATCTTCGCGGTGTCCTGGGTGCCGCCGGCGGAGGCGACGCGGGCCTTGGCCCGGCCGCTCGCGGCGCGACCGCCCGTGCGACGGGCCGCCTTCACGTAGTCGGTGAGCGCCTCGCGCAGCTTGTCCGCGTTGGCCGTGGTGAGGTCGATCTCGTAGGACTTGCCGTCCAGGGCGAAGGTCACCGTCTCGTCGGCCTCGCCGCCGTCGAGGTCATCGACAAGAAGGACCTGAACCTTCTGCGCCACGGGGGATTCCTTTCGTCAGCGGAAAAGGGATTACGGAGGAATAGCAAACCGCCTTTCCCGGAAAAACACAAACCCCCCGGGAAGGTTCAGTCCGCCTTCGGCATGGGAACGATGGCTTCCGGGCCCGCGCGATAGGGGCGCGATTCGGACATAGGGACCGCGATCACAGATGCAGAAGCATCCGGCTGTTGCCAAGGGTGTTCGGCTTCACTCGTTCGAGACCCAGGAACTCCGCAACACCCTCGTCATAGGAACGCAGCAGCTCGCTGTAGACATCACCGTCGACCGGGGTCTCCCCGATCTCGACGAAGCCGTGCTTCGCGAAGAAGTCGACTTCGAAGGTGAGGCAGAAAATGCGCCGCACCCCGAGCCAGCGCGCGGTCTGCAGGAGCTTCTCCAGTAGGTGGTGCCCGACTCCGCCGCCCTTCACCTCGGGGTCGACGGCCAGAGTGCGCACCTCCGCGAGGTCTTCCCACATCACATGGAGCGCGCCGCAGCCGATGACGGCACCGTCCTCGTCCCGCTCGGCGACCCAGAACTCCTGGATGTCCTCGTAAAGCGTCACCGTGGCTTTGTCGAGCAGGATGCGGTCGCGTACGTAGGCGTTGATGAGCCGGCGGACGGCGGGCACATCGCTGGTGCGGGCCCTGCGGACGGTGACGACTTTAGAGAGTGCGGACATGTCCGGACGCTATCGCCCCGGCGCTCCCGGCGCCTCGTCGGGCCCGTCGAGTTGTGCGACGCGGATGGCGTCGCGGAGTGCTTCGCGTTGTTCGGCCGACATCATGCCGAAGAAGGCGACGAGAGCGGCCGCGGGGTTGTCGCTCAAGGACCAGGCTTCGTTCATCAGTGCGGCCGAGTACGCGGCCCGGTTGGAGACCGCCTCATATCGATAGGCGCGCCCTTCGGCTTCCCGCCGCAGCCAGCCCTTCTGATACAGGTTGTCCATTACGGTCATCACGGTCGTGTACGCGATGGACCGTTCCCGCTGAAGGTCCTCCAGGACTTCCCGAACGGTGACCGGCCGGTTCCACTCCCACACGCGCGTCATGACGGCGTCTTCCAGTTCACCCAGGCGTCGGACCACACGCGAATAATAGTGGGAGATGTCTTGAATGCCGGTTTATCGGCGCGGCAATCCGGGCGGCGAAAAGCCCGCCGGGGGCGTACGCACCCGGCGGGCTCGGACGTTTCTCAGGCGCGCCTTCGGGCGTGCCTTCGGGCGCGCCTTCGGGCGTGCCTTCAGGTGTGCCTCAGGCGTGCCTTCGGGAGAGCCTTCGGGCGTGCCTCAGGCGTCGGCCGGCTTGGCGGCCGAGGCGGCCTCCGCACGGGCCAGAGCGGCGTCGACGATGGCGTCTTCCTTCGCCTTGTTCGCACCACCCTGGCTCTTGACGATCGTCACGACCAGTGCGGCGAAAGCGACCGCCATCACCACGGGCGGGACCAGCGCGGCGACATAGTCCATGGCCGTCGGCTCCTTCTGGATCGGGGATTTCTGCGCGTGCTGAGCGACTCGTCCAGATTACGCGTCCGCCCGATTCGCCCGGCCGCCCGGGTGGGGGCGGCCGGACGGTCCCGGATTCCGGCGCCGGATTCCGTCCCCTTCCGGGCCCGGCTTCCGGCTCAGGCGCGTCGGGGCCCGCCTGCCGTGGTGAGCACGCCGCCTGTCTCTTTGCCGTGGTGAGCACGCCGCCGGCGCCGGGCGGCTGGGCGGGCTTGCGGCGCGGCGGGAAGACCTCGCCGGGGGTCGGGATGGGCCGGTCGGGCCGGGGGGCCGTGGGCTTGGCCGGGGGCGCCGACGGGGGCTCGGGGGCGGGCTTGTTCGGCGGGGCGGGATTCTTCGGCTGGGCGCCGGGGGCATTGCCGGTGGCTTTGGCGGCGGGGGCGTTTTCCGCGAGAGCCTCGCAGCGGCTGAGGAGCTCGCGGCGGCGGGCCGTTTCGCGGGCGCCGGCGGGGAGGGCGCAGATCGAGCGCAGGGCGACCAGGTCCTCGGCGCCGGGGCGGTAGCCGTCCGCGAGGACGTCCCGCAGGCGCCGGATGTAGCCGGGCGCGGCACCGGGCAGGGCGGCGCGGTAGCGGGTGAGGTCGGCGTGGAGGAAGGCGCGCAGCCGGTCGCCTTCCCGGTCGGCCTCGGCGACGGCGTCGGCCAGCCGGAGGCAGTCGCGGACCTCGTCGTCCCGGCCGGGGCCCGGCCGGAGGACGACGGAGTGGGGGCGGAGTGCGATGTCGAGGGCACGGCGCAGTACGCGCAGCTCGTCCGCGCTGAACGCCATGCCGCCGCGGGATCCATAGGGCGTGGGCATGGGGCGACCTTAAGTGCTAAGTGGACAAAATTCGCTTAGCACACGATCTCGGGCGTGGCACGTCGCCGGGTCGCGCGGCGCCCATTCCGGCTGACCGCCGATGGGGGGGGGTGCCCGCGCCTGGCGGCGCGGGGTGCTGTGGTGCGGCCCAGTGGGCCGGGTTGTGCCCACCCGTTCCGCCCTGCGGAACGATTGCCCACAACCCGGGCTGGCGGCTACGCGCGCGCGAGGTTGCGTTCGTAGACGATGCGGAGGCCGATCAGGGTCAGCCAGGGCTCGTGTTCGTCGATGACCGAGGCTTCGCCCAGGACCAGGGGGGCCAGGCCGCCGGTGGCGATGACGGTGACGTCGTCGGGGTCGTCGGCCAGCTCGCGGGCCATGCGGTTGACGACGCCGTCGACCTGGCCGGCGAAGCCGTAGAGGATGCCGGACTGCATGGCCTCGACGGTGTTCTTCCCGATGACGCTGCGCGGCCGGGCGATCTCGATCTTGCGGAGCTGGGCGCCGCGGACGCCCAGGGCCTCGGTCGAGATCTCGATGCCGGGGGCGATCACGCCGCCCACGTACTCCCCGCGCGCGCTGACCGCGTCGAACGTCGTCGCCGTGCCGAAGTCGACGACCACGCACGGGCCGCCGTACAGCTCGACGGCGGCGGCCGCGTTGATGATGCGGTCGGTGCCGACCTCCTTGGGGTTGTCCATGAGGATCGGCACGCCGGTCTTGACGCCCGGCTCGACGAGGAGCGCGGGCACGTCGCCGTAGTAGCGGCGGGTCACCTCGCGCATCTCGTGGAGCACGGAGGGGACGGTCGAGCAGATGCAGATGCCCTCGATGCCGTCGCCGAGCTCGTCGCCGAGCAACGGGTGCCGGCCCATCAGGCCCTGGAGCAGCACGGCCAGTTCGTCGGCGGTGCGGCGCGGGTCGGTGGAGATGCGCCAGTGTTCGACGATGTCCTCGCCGTCGAACAGGCCGAGCACGGTCTGGGTGTTGCCGACATCGATGGTGAGCAGCATCAGGCGCTCTCCTCCCTCAGGTCCAGGCCGATGTCGAGGATCGGCGAGGAGTGGGTGAGCCCGCCGACGGCCAGGAAGTCCACGCCGGTCTCGGCGTAGGCGCGGGCGTTGACGAGGGTCAGGCGGCCGGAGGACTCCAGTCGGGCGCGGCCCGCGACCAGGGCGACGGCCTCGCGGGTCTGCTCGGGGGTGAAGTTGTCGAGCATGATGAGGTCCGCGCCCTCGGCGAGGACCGGCGGGATCTGGTCGATGCGGTCCACCTCGACCTCGATCGGCACGTCCGGGAAGCCTTCGCGCACGGCCTTGAAGGCCTGGGCGACGCCGCCGGCGGCGACGACGTGGTTGTCCTTGACGAGCGCGGCGTCCGACAGCGACATGCGGTGGTTGACGCCGCCGCCGCAGCGCACCGCGTACTTCTCGAGGGCGCGCAGGCCGACCGTGGTCTTGCGGGTGTCGCGGACGGCGGCGCCGGTGCCCTCGAGGGCGTCCGCCCAGGCGCGGGTGGCGGTGGCGATGCCGGAGAGGCGGCACAGCAGGTTGAGCATGCTGCGCTCGCCGGTGAGCAGGTCGCGGGTGCGGGTGCGGACGGACAGCAGCTTCTGGCCGGCCTCGACGCGGTCGCCGTCCTCGACGTGCCGCTCGACCTCGAACTCGTCGGTGCACACGACCGACAGGATCGCCTCGGCGACGTGCAGACCGGCGACGGTGCCGGCCTCGCGGGCGGTGAAGTCGCCGGTGGCGACGGCGTCCTCGGGGATGGTGGCGACGGTCGTGATGTCGACACCGCCGTCGAGGTCCTCCTCGATGGCGAGGTGCGCGATGTCCTCGATCAGCACGGGGTCCAGCCCGGCCTCGGCGAGCAGGCGCGCGAGCTCCGGGTCGAGCCCGCACTCGATGACGCCCTCGTCGTACTCCCCGCCGGCGCAGCCGCAGGCGTCGCCGCAGCCGCC
>KL569495.1:5518-9998 GCA_000715685.1 Streptomyces lilacinus | reverse complement strand
AGATGTGTATAAGAGACAGCTCCTGGCCGGACCGGCCGATCTGGTGGAGGGGACGGTCTTCGGGGGTGCTCACGCGGTTCTCCTTAACGGGCGGGAAGGCGGCCGATGCGGTGCTGGAGACCGCAAGGGTACGGTCCGGGCGCAGCGTCACGAGGAGGTGGCGGCGCGCGTGCTCGTCGTCGCGGTCGGGGTGGTCCTCGCGCCAGTGGCAGCCGCGGGTCTCCTCGCGGCGGAGGGCGGCTTCGACAAGTACTTGTGCGACGAGGAGGAGGTTGGTGGTCTCCCAGGCCTCGGTGCCGGGCTCGACGGCCTTCTCGGCCTCGTCGCGGATGCGGGCCAGCTCGGTCGCGGTGCGGACGAGGCTCTGGCGGGAGCGGAGGACGCCGGCGCCGTTGGTCATCGCGCGCTGGACGGCGAGGCGGGCCTCGGGGGCGACGAGGAGGGCCGGCGGCGCGTCCGTCGTGACGGCGGCCTCCGCGGGGCCCGCGTCGGTGATGCCGGACGTCGTGATGTCCTCGGCGATGCGCTCCGCGAAGACCAGGCCCTCGAGGAGGGAGTTGGACGCCAGCCGGTTGGCGCCGTGCACGCCCGTGCAGGCGACCTCGCCGCACGCGTAGAGCCCCGGCACCGTCGTCCGGCCGCGCAGGTCCGTACGCACGCCGCCGGAGGCGTAGTGGGCGGCCGGCGCGACGGGGATGAGGTCGGTGACCGGGTCGATGCCGTGGGAGCGGCAGGCCGCGAGGATCGTGGGGAAGCGCCTGGCCCACTTCTCGGCGCCGAAGTGGCGGGCGTCGAGGTACATGTGCTCGGCGCCGAGCTCGTGCATGCGCCGCATGATGCCCTTGGCGACGATGTCGCGCGGCGCGAGCTCGGCCAGCTCGTGCGCGCCGACCATGAAGCGGTGGCCGTCGGCGTCCACGAGGTGGGCGCCCTCGCCGCGCACCGCCTCCGAGACCAGGGGCTGCTGGCCCTCGGCGCCCGGGCCGAGCCAGAGCACGGTGGGGTGGAACTGCACGAACTCGAGGTCGGAGACCTCGGCGCCGGCCCGCAGGGCCAGGGCGACGCCGTCGCCGGTGGAGACGGCGGGGTTGGTGGTGGCGGAGAACACCTGGCCCATGCCGCCGGTGGCCAGGACCACGGCCCGAGCCCGTACGGCGCCGACGCCGTCGTGCTGGCCCTCGCCCATGACGTGCAGGGAGACCCCGGCCGTGCGGCCCTCGGCGTCCTTGAGGAGGTCGAGGACGAGGGCGTGCTCGATCGTCTCGATGCCCGCCTCGCGCACGGCGTCGACCAGGGCGCGGGAGATCTCGGCGCCGGTGGCGTCGCCGCCGGCGTGGGCGATGCGGTCGCGGTGGTGGCCGCCCTCGCGGGTCAGCAGGATCTCGCCGGTGCCGGCGTCGGTGTCGAAGCGGGCGCCGGTCGCGATGAGGCGGCGCACGGCGTCGGGGCCCTCGGTGACGAGCGCGCGCACGGCCTCCTCGGAGCACAGGCCGGCGCCGGCCACGAGGGTGTCCTCGAGGTGCTGCTCGGGGGTGTCACCCTCGCCGAGGGCGGCCGCTATGCCGCCCTGGGCCCAGCGGGTGGAGCCGTCGTCGAGGCGGGCCTTGGTGACGACGGTGACCCGGGCGCCGGCGGCGGCGCAGCGCAGCGCGACGGTGAGGCCGGCGACGCCGGAGCCGATCACGACGACGTCGGCGTCGACCGCCCAGCCGGGGGCGGGCGCGTGCAGTCGTATGCCGGTCATCGTGCGGCTCCCACGGTGGCTCCCACGGTGAGGGGAAGGTTGTCGATCAAACGGGTGGTGCCCACCTTGGCCGCGACGGCGAGGACGGCCTCGCCGGTGTAGTCGTCGGGGACCTCGGTGAAGTCGGCGGGGTCGATGAGGGCCACGTAGTCGAGGCGCAGCGGGGGCTCCATGCCGGCCGCGTCGTCGAGCACCGCGCGGGCGGAGCGGCGGACGGACGCGGCGCCCTTGTCGGCGGCGGCCGCGGCGGTCAGCAGGGCGCGGGAGATCTCCAGCGCGGTGGCCCGGTCGGCCTCGGAGAGGTAGCGGTTGCGGCTGGAGAGGGCGAGGTTGTCGCCCTCGCGGACCGTGGGGACGCCCACGATCTCGACGGGGAAGTTGAGGTCGCGCACCATGCGGCGGATGAGCGCGAGCTGCTGGGCGTCCTTCTGCCCGAAGAGGGCGACGTCCGGCAGGGTCAGGTGCAGCAGCTTGGCGACGACGGTGAGCATGCCGTCGAAGTGGCCGGGGCGGGAGGCGCCCTCGAGGCGCTCGCCCATCGGGCCCGCGGTGACGCGGACCTGGGGCTCGCCGCCGGGGTAGACCTCCTCGACGGAGGGGGCGAGGACGACGTCGGCGCCGGCCTCCTCGGCGATCAGCAGGTCGGCGTCGAGGGTGCGCGGGTAGCGGTCGAGGTCCTCGCCGGGGCCGAACTGCAGCGGGTTGACGAAGACGGTGACGACGACCTGGCCGTCCTCCCCCGCCAGCCGTCGCGCCTCACGGACGAGCGTGGCGTGGCCCTCGTGCAGGGCGCCCATGGTCATCACGACGGCGCGGCGGCCGGCGCGCGGGAGGGCGTGCAGCTCCTCGGCGGTGCGGGTGAGCTGGATGGTCACTGGTTGCCTCCGTCCGCGAGGACACCGAGCAGGTCCTCCGCCAGTTCCGGCTTGAGCAGGCCGTGCGCGAGGGCGCGGTCCGCGGTCGTACGGGCCATCGCCAGGTAGCCGGCGACGGCCTGGGGTGCGTGGGCGCGCAGCTGCGCGATGTGGGCCGCGACGGTGCCGGCGTCGCCGCGCGCCACCGGTCCGGTGAGGGCGGCGTCGCCGCTGCGCAGGGCGTTGTCCAGGGCGGCGCCCAGCAGGGGGCCGAGCATGCGGGCCGGGTGCTCGACGCCGGCGGTGCGCAGCAGCTCCATGCTCTGGGCGACGAGGGTGACCAGGTGGTTCGCGCCGATGGCGAGGGCCGCGTGGTAGAGCGGGCGGGCGCTCTCCTCGACCCACTCGGGCTCGCCGCCCATCTCGATGACGAGGGCCTCGGCGGCCAGCCGCAGCTCGTCGGGGGCGGTGACGCCGAAAGAGCAGCCCGCCAGGCGCTGCACGTCGACCGGGGTGCCGGTGAAGGTCATCGCGGGGTGCAGGGCCAGTGGCAGGGCGCCGGCGCGGGTCGCCGGGTCGAGAACGGCGGTGCCGTGCCGCCCGGAGGTGTGCACGAGCAGCTGCCCGGGCCGGACGGCCCCGGTCTCCGCGAGCCCCGCGACGAGCCCCGGCAGGGCGTCGTCCGGCACGGTCAGCAGGACCAGCTCGGCATGGGCGAGCACGTCGGCGGGCGCCATGACGGGCACGTCCGGCAACATCGTCGCCGCCCGACGCAGCGAGGCGTCGGAGACCCCGGAGACGGCGACCGGACGATGCCCGGCGAGCTGCAGCGACGCGGCCAGGGCCGGCCCGACGCGACCGGCGCCGACGACGCCGACGGTGAGCCGGGCGGGACGGTCCTGGGGGCTCGGGTACTCGGAGGAGAGGTGTGCGTTCACGCGGCGGGATGCCTTCCGTTCCAGTCCGCGGGGGTACCGGACGATTCCTTTGTCATGCTACGCGAGCCCCGCCGAGCCCTCTCCGGGCCGTCCCCAGGGCTGTGGATAACTCGATTACCCGTTCTGGTGACCAGCCGGTCAGCGCCCGGCGGCTGTCGGCAGCAGGGGCTAGCCTGAAGTCCTCAGGCAGAGGAGGCACGCCGTGACCGCACTCGACGAACGGCCGCACACGGATGAGCAGTCGCACACGGATGCGCAGATGCTGACCGAGCAGTTCGAGAGCCTCGCACGGGCCGCCATGCGGGAGGCGGACGGCCTGCGCCTGGAGTTCATCGACGGGAAAATGGGGGTCAAAGTCGTGCCCGATGGGCTCCACGAGGCGATCACGATGTGGCTGCTACGACAGTGCATTCAGCACCATCCCACCATGGACCTTCACACCGGCCAGGGCCTCAAGACCGAGACGTACCGCGAGGGGCGCGCACGACCCGACGGCACCCTCGCCCCCATCGCGCACTTCGCCCGGGCCGGGGAATGGGCCGAGCCGGACGGCACCCTCATGACCGTCGAGATCACGTCGCACGATCGCGACACCAACCGGCGTGACCGTGTCGAAAAGCCACGTGCCTACGCCGAGACGGGCATCCCGGTGTTCCTGCTCGTCGACCGCCGAGCCGGCGAGGTCACCGTGTACAGCGAGCCCGGCGACGGTGCCTACCAACAGCGTCACACCGCCGCGTTCGGCAAGCCCATCGAGCTGCCGGCACCCGTCGGATTCACCCTCGACACCGAACGGCTCAAGGCGTTGGTCGACGATGTCCGGGAGGGCCGCGGATAACGCGTTGCCGCTGGCGCGCCCTCGAGGTGCCGTCCTCGCCGGCCCGACCTCGCTGGTGGAGGAGGCGAAGGCCTGGCGTCACCGCTACGGCGGGCAGCTGTTCCAG
>KL569495.1:5087-5279 GCA_000715685.1 Streptomyces lilacinus | reverse complement strand
TCCCCACCGCGCTCTCGGCGCTGCTGGGCCTGGAGCGGGAGCTGCCGCGGCTGCCGTCGTACGTGGCGCACGCGAAGGTCGTCGCGGCGGCGCTGAAGGAGGCCTTCCGCGCCGGGCGGGTGCCGTGGTTCCGGGTGCATCCGGACGTGCCGCACACCCATCAGTTCCAGGCTGTCTCTTATACACATCTCT
>KL569495.1:1067-4814 GCA_000715685.1 Streptomyces lilacinus | reverse complement strand
CTGCCGTATCCGCCGGACGCGCTCACCGAGGCCGGCGTCCGGCTCGCCGAGGAGACCGGAACGTGGCTCTTCGGCACCTGGCGGGCCGCCCCGGTGCCCGGGCTCGCGACCACCGAGGTCACGGTCGGCGCGTCAGCGCTGGACTGGACCGCCGCAGACGTCCGGGAGGCGGTCGGCGCCCTGCTGGACCGGCTGGACGGGCACGGGGGCGGGGACGGCGACGCGGGGTGAGGAAGCGGGAGCGGGAGCGGCGGTCGGGCGGAGGCGGCGGGTCGCGACGCGCCCCGCGAGGACGGCGCGGAACTTCATCCACGTACGGATCTCCCGCACCGCCCGTACGTCGCCGCTGCCCGGCGCCGGCGGGGCCGGCTCCTGGTGCTGGGCGGCGCGGTAGAGGTCGAGCATGTGCTGCTGGCTTGCGTTCATGTCCTCCACGGTGGGGTGCCCGCCGGGCGGGCGCCGCATGGATTGACGAGGACCGTCAAATGGCGGCCCGGGCCCCGCGGGGAGAGGCACGATGAGCGCATGAGCGTCATGATCGACATCGCGGGGCTGCCGCACGAGCGCCTGGTGTTCCGTCCCGCGCCCCTGGCCGAGCTGTGCACCGCGCTGCACGCCCTGGCCGAGCCCGGGCACCACCCCGGCCTGCACGGCTGGGCCACGGCGACCAACTCCGCCCTCAAGCCGGACCTCGCGGACCGGCTGTGCGAGGCGGACTTCCTGTGGGCCTCGACGTTCTCGGACATCAACATGCCGTTCGCCGCGCTGCCGGACACCCACGGCCAGCCGGGCGCCACGCTCGCCGAGGACCTGGACCTGCTGGACCGGCTCTCCGACGACGTCTTCGTCGACGCCGCCCTGGAGATCTCCTGCTCCCGGCACTACAGCCTGAAGGGCCCCTCGCCGCTGGTCAACGCCAAGGCCCGGGCGGCGGCCCTCGAGCGGGCCACCGCGCGCGGCCCCCGTCAGCTGGACTTCGCCAAGCGGCTGCTGGAGGACCCGCCGGCGGTACGGGCCTGGCTGCGCCGCCTGTTCGAGGACTGCGCGGAGGCGTTCTTCAACGACGTGTGGCAGCGGGTCCGCATCCAGCTCGCCGCCGACGCCCGGCACAAGACGGAGGTGCTGCGCCGCAAGGGGCTGGCCGAGGCGCTGGCCGAGGTGTCGTCCGCGATCGCGCTGACGGAGGACGGCGCCCGGATCGTCGTCGACAAGCTGGGCACCGGCCGGACGAGCGCGCTCGACCCGGCGGTCGGCGCGGGCATCACCTTCGTCCCGTCGGCCTTCGGCTGGCCCCACGTCCTGGTGGGCCACGCGCCCGGCTGGCGGCCGGTGATCCACTACCCCGTGGCCGCGCCCGAGCTCCCCGGCCCCGCCTCCCTGGACCTCCTGAAGCTGCGCCTGGAGGCGCTGTCCCACCCGATGCGCATGCGGCTGTGCCGCTACCTCGGCCGCGCCTCCTACACCACCGGCGAGCTGGCGACCGCGCTCGAGATCACCCCGCCCGAGGTGTCCCGGCACATCGCCGTGATGAAGAAGGCCGGCCTCATCACGACGCGGCGCCGCGGCCGCTACGTGCTGCACCAGCTGGACCTGACCGTGGTGGCCCGGCTGGGCAGCGACTTCGTCGAAGGGGTGCTGCGCTAGGGGGCGCCCGCTACTTCTGGCCGCCCGCCCGTACGAGCCCGCTCTCGTACGCCATCACCACCACCTGCACCCGGTCCCGCAGGCCCAGCTTGGTGAGGATGCGGCCCACGTGCGTCTTCACCGTCGCCTCCGACAGCACCAGCCGGGCCGCGATCTCGCCGTTGGACAGGCCCTGGGCCACCAGCAGCATCACCTCGCGCTCCCGCTCGGTGAGCCGGCCCAGCTCCGGGCTGGCCGGCTCGGCGGTGGTGCTGGGCAGCATCGGGGTGAAGCGGTCCAGGAGCCGGCGGGTGGTGCTCGGCGCGACCACCGCGTCGCCGCTGTGCACCGCCCGGATCGCGCCCAGCAGCTCCGCCGGCGGCACGTCCTTGAGCATGAAGCCGCTCGCGCCGACCTTCAGCGCCGAGAAGGCGTACTCGTCCAGGTCGAACGTGGTGAGGATCAGCACCTTCGGCGGGTTCTGCCCGGCGCAGATGCGGCGGGTCGCCTCCACCCCGTCCATCCGCGGCATGCGGACGTCCATCAGCACGACGTCCACCGTGGTGGCGGCCAGCACCTCCAGCGCCTCCTGGCCGTCCCCGGCCTCGGCGACGACCTCCATGTCGGGCTGGGCCGCCAGCACCATGCGGAAGCCGGTGCGCAGCAGCACCTGGTCGTCGACGAGCATCACGCGGATGGACATGCGAGGTCCCTCTCGGAGTAGTGGTGTAGGCAGCGTACGCAGCCGCTCAACGGCCGGACTTGATCGGCAGCAGCACGCTGATCCGGAAGCCCCCGCCCGGCCGGGGCCCGGCGTCCAGGGTGCCGCCGACCATGCCGACGCGCTCACGCATGCCGATCATGCCGTGCCCCTTGCCGTCCGCGCCGCCCTCCTCGTACAGCTCGTGCTGCGCGCCGCGCCCGTCGTCCTCGATCAGCAGGCCCAGCCCGTCGTCGAAGTACGTCAGCCGGACGCTGGCCTCCACGTCGGGGCCGCCGTGCTTGCGGGTGTTGGTCAGCGCCTCCTGCACGATGCGGTACGCGGTCAGCTCCACGCCGCTCGGCAGCGGCCGCGCCGCCCCCTCGACCGTGAACTCCACCGGCAGCCCCGCGCCGCGGACCTGCTCGACGAGCTCGCCGATCTGCTCCACGTCGGGCTGGGGGACGTACTCGCCGCCCTCCGCGCTGTCGTCGGTGCGCAGCACGCCCAGCAGTCGGCGCATCTCGGCGAGGGCCTGGCGGCCCGTGCCGGAGATCGTCGCCAGGGCCTGCTTCGCCTGTTCGGGCGAGGAGTCCAGGACGTAGGCCGCGCCGTCGGCCTGGACCACCATCACGGACACGTTGTGCGCGACGACGTCGTGCAGCTCGCGGGCGATGCGGGCGCGCTCGGCGGTGACCGCGATCTGCGCCTGCTGCTCGCGCTCCTTCTCCAGGCGCCCGGCCTTCTCCTCCAGCTGCGCCCAGTAGGCGCGCCGGGTGCGGATCGAGTCGCCCAGCACCCAGGCGAGGAGGAAGGGCACGACGAGGAAACCGATGCCGACGATGCTCTTGCCCGGCGACTCGTCGGGCCCCGGCCAGCGGATCGTGGCGAGCACGGGGGCGCACAGGCCGCCGATCAGCGCGTAGCGGGAGGCCCAGCGGGTGTTGCCGGCCGCCACCGTGTAGATGATCACCAGCATGGCGAAGTCCCACACGTTGGGCCCCACGTCCAGCACGAGCTGGAACACGCCGGCCGCGGTCGCCAGCAGCAGCATCTTCTCCGGGAACCGCCGCCGCAGCACGATCACCGTGCACAGCGCCAGCGCCGTGACGACCTGCACGGCCACGGACGCCCTGCCGCTGCCCTCGGACGCGACGGACAGACCGCTGAACCCCAGCAGGAGAAGGGCCCAGAAGCTGTCGACACCGGTGGGGTGTCTGCGGAGGAAGTCGTAAAGACGCTGCACGTCACCCAGCGTAGGCATGCCCGGTCCGCGCCGGGGTCAGCCCGGCGATCGATCCACCTCGCCGCCGTCTACTCCCCAAGGTGGAGGGTCGTGGTCCGGCGCGGCCGCTTAACGTGTGCGTATGGCGAGCGGAAGAGGCGGAAGCGACGGTTCGAGCGGGACGAGGACCTGGCGGGCG
>KL569495.1:0-798 GCA_000715685.1 Streptomyces lilacinus | reverse complement strand
GGGCGGCCGCCGAGGCCGCCCTCTACGGCCCCGGCGGCTTCTACCGCCGCCCCGAGGGCCCCGCCGGCCACTTCCGCACCTCCGTGCACGCCTCCCCGCTGTACGCCGGGGCCGTCGCGGAGCTGCTCCGCCGCGTCGACGAGGCGCTGGGGCAGCCGGCGGAGCTGGCGTTCGTCGACATGGGCGCGGGCCGCGGCGAGCTCGTGACGGGCGTTCTCGCGCAGTGCCCGGCCGAGCTCGCCGCGCGGCTGCGCCCGTACGCCGTGGAGCTCGCCGACCGGCCGGCCGGCCTCGACCCCCGGGTGACCTGGCTGGACGCTCCCCCGGACGGCGTCCGGGGCCTGCTCTTCGCCAACGAGTGGCTGGACAACGTGCCCCTGGACGTCGCCGAGGCGGACGGCGCCGGCACGGCGCGCCAGGTGCTGGTGCGCGAGGACGGCGAGGAGCTGCTGGGCGACCCGGTCTCCGGCGCGGACGCCGCGTGGCTGGCGCGGTGGTGGCCGCTGGAGGGGGCGCCGCCGGGCAGTCGGGCGGAGATCGGGCATCCGCGGGACGCGGCGTGGTCTCGGGCGGTCTCCACGCTGCGGGCCGGGCTGGCGGTGGCCGTGGACTACGCCCACGACCGCGCTGCCCGGCCGCCCTTCGGCACGCTGACCGGCTTCCGCGAGGGGCGGGAGGTGCGGCCGGTGCCGGACGGGTCGTGCGACATTACGGCGCATGTGGCGCTGGATGCGTGTGCGGGGGTTGGGGCGGGGGCGTCGCTGCTCACCCAGCGGGAGGCGCTGCGCGCGCTGGGGG
>KL569494.1:23624-24428 GCA_000715685.1 Streptomyces lilacinus | reverse complement strand
GTATAAGAGACAGGCCCTACGGCGTCCCCCCGCAGCAGCCCCACCCCCCGTACGGCCACCCCGGCATGCCGGGCCAGTACCCCCCGCCGGTCCCGCCCCAGCGCGGCGGCGCCGGCAAGGCCATCGCCATCACGGTGGGCGCCCTGGTCGTGGTGGGCGCGCTCGTGGGCGGCGCGATGTTCTTCCTGGGCGGCGGCGCGGGTGGTGACGGCGACGTGAAGCCGTACACGATGGTGATGCCGGAGTCGGTCCTCGACGGCAAGTTCACGAAGGCCACGGAGACGACTCCGGACCAGACCAAGAGCGTCGCCAACGACCAGGAAGCCAAGGCGGCAGGCGTCGAGAACGGCACGGTCGTCCAGCAGATCTACGGCAATGCGGACAAGCAGTGGCTCTCGGTCGGTGGCGTCTATGGAAACATTGCCGATCCGAACAAGACGGTCAGCGCACTGATCGCCACGAACGATGAAAAGCAGAAGCAGCGAAGCTTGAAGACCCAGGTGGAAACGGTTACCCCCTGGACGGACTTCACCCCGAGCGGGTTCGACGGCGCGGTGATGAAGTGCAAGGCAGAGAAGAGCACTTTCACCTACGGCACCGTCTCGAGCTCGGTTGAGTTCTCCACCTGCATGTGGGGCGACACCAGCGCCGTCGGCGTAGTCCAGCACCGGGTCACCAAGAGCCAGGGCGGCATCGCCGGTGCCGCAACTAATTCCAGCGGCAGCGTCATGTCCGCCAAGGAACTCTCCGAGGCCGCGGCCAAGGTCCGCAACGAGGTCCGCAAGGAGAAGTGACGCGCACGGC
>KL569494.1:22580-23298 GCA_000715685.1 Streptomyces lilacinus | reverse complement strand
GCTTGAACTTGGCCGTGTCGACGGCGAAGGAGAACGGCTCGCCAATCTTGATCGGCTCGCCGAACTCGTACGTGTCGACGGTGCGATACGTCAGGCCCTGCGGCCGGGTGTGGAGCTCGCACGTGCCGTCGTACGGGTCGATGAGCAGGTACTGCGGAATCTTGCTGCTGGCGTACCAGAGGCGCTTCTTGATGTAGTCGCTGCTCCTGTCCGAGGACACGATCTCGATCACGAGCGGTGTCCGTTCGACGGGGAACGGATTGCGGTTGTCCGCCACCGCATCGATGGTGGTGATGGTGAGGTCAGGCTTCGGCTCGAACCCTGAGATCTCCGAGATCAGAGCCTGCTCAGGAAGTGCCACCCAGTCGTTGCCTCTGAACTGAAAGGCCAAATCGCCCACGATGAGGTTGTGCAGCGGTGCCGCCGATGCCTGCATAACGATCTTTCCGTCAATGAGCTCGATCTTCAGCTCGTCGAGCTCGGGGATCTTGTCCAGAAAGCGCAGCAGGTCGTGATCGGGCTTGCCTCGCAAGACGTCCTCGGCCATGTCGTGATCCATCAGGGTCATCGCGGCGCCTCCTTCCAGGCCCAGCGTTATGGGCGGGCAACCGCCTCCGCATTCACCATAGCCACGATCGGGTGGCCCGGCGCGGAGCGAACGTTTCGGCACTCAGCTCACGCGCTATTGGGTGAACCGACACCGCGGCCGCCGCGACAT
>KL569494.1:18438-22283 GCA_000715685.1 Streptomyces lilacinus | reverse complement strand
CGGCCGCGGTGCGTGGGTCACTTCGCGCAGGCCGGAATGGGGTGCTCGAGCGCTCGCCAGGTCCTGGGGCCGATTACTCCGTCGACCGCTATCCCGTTGCACCTCTGCACATACCCCACCGCCTTGATGGTCGGCGGGTCGAAGTCCCCGGTTTCCGGCACCGGATCCGGGTAGTTGCTGCGGGTGTTGATCAGGCACTGGATCTGCAGCACGGCCGGCCCGCTGGTGCCGGGCCGAATGACGGGCGGTCTGCCGTGGTAGTAATTGCACTCGCGCTCAGCGGTCCCTGCCGAGTTCCGAGAGGGAGCCGCGTCGGCCGATGCCACCGCCGTGCCGGCCAGGAGGCCGGCGGTCAGTGCCGTGGTGGCCAGACCGGTGACGAGCCTTCCGCGATGGCGCATGTCCGCTCCTTTCCCGCCCGCGCGTCAGCGGCGCAGCGCGGCCCAGGTGTTCTTGCCGACGACGCCGTCGACCGCGAGACCGCGGTCGCGCTGGAAGGCCTTGACGCCGCTCTCCGTGCCGCGGCCGAAGTCGCCGTCCATTCCGCTGGAGCCCACGCTGTAGCCCCAGCCCAGCAGCAGGCACTGGACCTCGTAGACGCGGTCGCCCTTGTCCCCGCGCTTGGTGATCGCGTTGCCGCTGTACCAGCCGCAGCCTCCCTTGATCGCCTGTATCGACTGCTGCTGGTCGGCCACCGGCGCCGCCGCGCTCGCGGAGCCCATGGCGAGGCCGCTCAGCATGGCTGCGGCGGCGAGGGCGGTGAGGGCCTTTCTGCGGATGAGCATGGTGTCTCCCTGGAATCGAAACGATCGGTGTCCTGCTGACCGCTTCAGACTCCGGCACCGAACCCGCCCCCTGCGAGGAGATTCGGCGGGGTCCGAATCACCCGACACTCGAACGAGTGATCGTTCGCCGACAACCAGACATTCCACGGGGCCGCAGCCCTAACGTCGCACCATGGTCACTTCACACCACGAGGCGGCGCACCGGATCTTCCAGGACCGTCCCGAGCTGCTCGAGCCTGTATTCAGCATCCTGGGCGTGCCGTTACCGGCGAAGGCGTCCATCGAGGTGCTCACTGCGGACACAACGGAGATCAGGCCCCTTGAGCGGCGCGTGGACAGCGTGCTGCGCATCGAGCCACCCGACGGCAGCACCGGACTCGTCCTCGCCATCGAGGCTCAAGGGCGCCGCGATCCAGACAAGGAGGTCAGCTGGGCGTACTACCTGTCGTATCTGAAGGCGAAGTACCGCTGCCCGGCGCTACTGCTTGTGGTCTGCCAGGACAAGGCGACCGCCGATTGGGCTGCCGGACCCTTCCGGCTCGGTCCCAAGGGCTGGACCGCACTGTCCGTGCATCCGCTGGTCCTCGGGCCCGGGAACGTACCCGTGATCACCGACCCGGACCGGGCCGCCCGAAACCTGGCGCTGACGACGTTCTCGGCGATGACTCATGGGCACGGTGAGGAAGCTCCGGCCATACTGGAAGCGCTGGCCCGTGCTCTGGACACGGCCGACCCGGAGTCCATCGCCTACTACTCGGAACTGCTGGAAATCGGCCTGGGGAACTCCCCGGCGCGAGACATCTGGAGGAACCTCATGCCGCGTACCTACTTCCCCGGCCGTGGCACCCTCATCGAGCAGACGTGGATGGAGGGCGAGGCCCAGGGACGGCTGGTGGAACGTGCGGAGATGGTTCTGCGCGTTTTGGAGAACCGAGGAATCGACGTGTCGCCCGAGATCCGGGAGCGCGTCATGAGCTGCACATACTTCGACACGCTGGGGTACTGGGTGGACCGCGCGTTCACCGTCTCCACAGCCGAGGAGATCTTCATCAGCGAGAGCTGAGACCCCACGAGAAGACTGAGGGGGCGCCCGGCCTTCCGGCCGGGCGCCCCCTTCTCGTACAACGCGCCGAGCGCTACGCGCTCTTCTCGTGCCGCTCTCCCGGCTCGTTGCCCCGCGTGCGCGGGACCAGGGTCGGGTTGACGTTCGACTGGACGACGTCCGCCGTGATGACGACGCGTGCGACGTCCTTGCGGGACGGCACCTCGTACATCACCGACATCAGGACCTCTTCCATGATGGCGCGCAGGCCGCGCGCGCCGGTGCCGCGGAGGATGGCCTGGTCGGCGATGGCCTCGAGGGCGGGGCGGTCGAAGTCCAGCTCGACACCGTCGAGTTCAAACAGTCGCTGGTACTGCTTCACCAGCGCGTTGCGCGGCTCGACGAGGATCTGGAGGAGCGCCTCGCGGTCGAGGTTGTGGACGGACGTGATGACGGGGAGGCGGCCGATGAACTCCGGGATCATGCCGAACTTCACCAGGTCCTCCGGCATGACCTCCTGGAACTGGTCGCTCGCCTCGATCTCGCGCTTGGAGCGGATCGTGGCGCCGAAGCCGATGCCCTTCGCGCCCGCCCGGGACTCGATGATCTTCTCGAGGCCGGAGAAGGCACCGCCCACGATGAACAGGACGTTCGTCGTGTCGATCTGGATGAACTCCTGATGCGGGTGCTTGCGGCCGCCCTGCGGCGGCACCGAGGCCGTCGTGCCTTCCAGGATCTTCAGCAGGGCCTGCTGGACGCCCTCGCCCGACACGTCTCGTGTGATCGACGGATTTTCGCTCTTTCGGGCGACCTTGTCGATCTCGTCGATGTAGATGATGCCGGTCTCGGCCTTCTTGACGTCGTAGTCGGCGGCCTGGATCAGCTTCAGCAGGATGTTCTCGACGTCCTCGCCGACGTAGCCGGCCTCCGTCAGGGCCGTGGCGTCGGCGATCGCGAAGGGGACGTTCAGCATGCGGGCGAGCGTCTGGGCGAGCAGCGTCTTGCCGGAGCCCGTGGGGCCGAGCAGCAGGATGTTGGACTTGGCCAGTTCGATGCCGTCGTCGCGGTTGTGGCTCTGTCTCTTATACACAAAGAGACAGCGCTTGTAGTGGTTGTAGACGGCGACGGAGAGGGCCTTCTTGGCAGCCTCCTGGCCGACGACGTAGCCCTCGAGGAACTCGTAGATCTCCCGCGGCTTCGGGAGCTCCTCCCAGCGGACCTCGGAGGTCTCCGCCAGCTCTTCCTCGATGATCTCGTTGCAGAGGTCGATGCACTCGTCGCAGATGTACACACCAGGACCCGCGATGAGCTTCTTCACCTGCTTCTGGCTCTTGCCGCAGAACGAGCACTTGAGCAGATCGCCGCCGTCACCGATGCGTGCCACGAGGTGCTTCCCCTTCGCCTGGGATCCGCCTTGCTCTGCGAACCCGAGTGCTTGCCTATCGACGGTACCTTGCCGGGCCCCCCGTGCGGGCCCCCCTTGGCCCTACTCGGCCAAGGGAGCGCCCGTCAGTCATCGGCGCGGTGTGGTGCCGGGACCGGCCGGCCGGCCCGGTGGGCCGGTCGACGAAACCGGTCAGACGGCCACGGACGACTTGCGCGTCGAGACGATCTGGTCGATCAGACCGTACGCGAGCGCGTCCTCGGCGGTGAGGATCTTGTCGCGCTCGATGTCGTCGCGGATCTTCTCGATCGGCTGGGTGGAGTGCTTGGCCAGCATCTCCTCCAGCTGGGTGCGCATGCGCATGATCTCGTTCGCGGCGATCTCCAGGTCGGAGAGCTGCTCGCGGCCCGTCTGGCTGGACGGCTGGTGGATCAGCACACGGGCGTTGGGCAGGGCCATGCGCTTGCCCGGGGTGCCGGCGGCGAGCAGGATCGCCGCGGCGGAGGCGGCCTGGCCCATGCAGACCGTCTGGATGTCCGGCTTCACGAACTGCATCGTGTCGTAGATGGCCGTGAGGGCCGTGAACGAGCCGCCGGGGCTGTTGATGTAGATCGAGATGTCGCGGTCCGGGTCC
>KL569494.1:13826-18199 GCA_000715685.1 Streptomyces lilacinus | reverse complement strand
TCCGGGTCCATCGACTCCAGGCACAGCAGCTGCGCCATGACGTCGTTGGCGGAGGCGTCGTCGATCTGCACGCCGAGGAAGATCACGCGCTCCTCGAAGAGCTTCGCGTACGGGTCGTACTCGCGCACGCCCTGCGAGGTGCGCTCGACGAAGCGCGGAACGACGTAACGGGCCTCGGCCTGCGGGCCGGTGTAGAGGCCGCTGGGGGACGAGATGTTCATGCGGGTGTTCACCATCCTGGTGGCGGGTCTGTGGGCTGGAATACGGCTGTCAGCGGGTCGGCGAGGGCGCTCAGGCGCCCGTGCCGCCGCCGCCCGGAACACCAGCGGCGTGCGTGATGATCTCGTCGATGATCCCGTACTCCTTGGCCTCCTCCGCGGTGAACCAGCGGTCGCGGTCACCGTCACGGATGATCGTTTCCACGGTCTGGCCGGTGTGCGCGGCGGTGATCTCGGCCATGCGCTTCTTGGTGCGCAGCAGCTGCTCGGCCTGGATCTTGATGTCCGTGGCGGTGCCGCCCAGGCCCGCGGAGCCCTGGTGCATGAGGATGTCGGTGTTGGGCAGCGCGAAGCGCTTGCCCGGCGTGCCACCGGTCAGCAGGAACTGGCCCATGGACGCGGCGAGGCCCATGCCGATGGTGACCACGTCGTTGGGGATGTACTGCATGGTGTCGTAGACGGCCATGCCGGCCGTGACCGACCCACCGGGGCTGTTGATGTAGAGGTAGATGTCCTTGGTCGGGTCCGCGGCCAGGAGGAGCATCTGCGCGGTGATCTTGTTCGCGATGTCGTCGTCGACCTGCTGGCCGAGGAAGATGATCCGCTCCCCGAGCAGCCGGTTGTAGACCTGGTCGCCGAGGCCACCACCGATGGCGATCTCACCGGCGGCGGAAGGCATCAGATTCGTCACGTATCCACCTGCTCGTCTCTGACGGCAACGGGCCGTCTCCGCGTCTTCTCTGGGGACCGGGGGATGGCGTGGCCGGAACGGCGCCGGCGCGCTGCCATGTCTCCCCTGCCCTCGTATCTACGGACCCTAACGCGCTGGTCGGCAGGCGCCATCCCGCATCAGGAACTGTTCGCTCTGAGCGCAGGTTCCGCAGGCGCCGCACCGGCCCGGGAGGCCGGCCGAAGGGTCGTGGGGGTGCGGCCCCGGAAGATCCCCGGGCGGGCCCCGGAAGGCCCCCTGCGGGCCCCGGAAAGCACGGCGGGCCCGGACGTGGGGCCCCCGCCGGGTGGCGGGGGCCGAACACGTCCGGGCCCGTCCGTTCACGACTCCTGCGCGCCCGTACGGGTGCGTACGGACCGCATGCGCGCGGAAGAGGTCAGGAGCGGCGCGAGGCTCAGGCCTCCGTCGTCTCCTCGGCGGCCTCGGTCTCCTCGTCCTCGTCGTCCAGGTTCACGACGTCACCGTTGGTGTCGACGACCTTGGCGGCCTCGACGACGGTCGCGAGGGCCTTGCCGCGGGCGACCTCACCGACGAGCATCGGGACCTGGCCCTGCTCGACGACGGCCTGGGCGAACTGGTCGGGGCTCATGCCGGAGGACTGGGCGCGGCGCATGAGGTGCTCGGTGAGCTCCTCCTGGTTGACGCCGACCTTCTCCTTGTTGACGATCTCGTCGAGGACGAACTGGGTCTTGATGCCCTTCTCGGCCTGCTCCTGGAGCTCGGCGTCGAACTCCTCGGCGGTCTTGCCCTGCATCTCGAGGTACTTCTCGAGGGTCATGCCGATCTGGCCCAGCTGGTGGTGCTCGAGGTTGTGCTTGCGGGTCTTGACCTCGTCCTCGAGCAGCTTCTCGGGCATCGGGACCTCGACGAGCTTCAGCAGCTCCTCGAGGACCTTCTCCTGGGCCTGGGTGGCCTGGTCGAACTTCTTCATGCGCTCGAGGCGCTTGCGGCTGTCGGCCTTGAGCTCGTCCAGCGTGTCGAACTCGCTCGCCAGCTGGGCGAACTCGTCGTCCAGCTCGGGCAGTTCGCGAGCCTTGACGGACTTGACGTCGACCTTGATCTCGGCGTCCTTGCCCTCGGCGCTGCCGCCCTTGAGCTGCGAGGTGAAGGTGGCGGTGCCGCCGACCTCCAGGCCGGTGACGGCCTCGTCGATGCCGTCCAGCAGCTGGCCGGAACCGATGGTGTAGTCGACGTCGCTGGCGACGCCGTCCTCGAGGACCTCGCCGTCGACCTTGGCCTCGAGGTCGACGGTGACGATGTCGCCCTCGGCGGCGGCGCGCTCGACCGGGGAGGTGGTGGCGAAGCGCTCACGGAGCTGCTCGACGGACTTCTCGACGTCCTCGTCGGTGACCTCGGTCGCGTCGACGGTGACCTCGATGCCGGAGTAGTCCGGGATCTCCAGCGCCGGGCGGATGTCCACCTCGGCGGTGAAGGCCAGCAGCTCGCCGTCCTTCAGCTCGGTGATGTCCACGTCCGGCTGGCCCAGCGGGTTCAGCTCGGCCTCGTTGACGGCCTCGGTGTAGAACTTCGGCAGCGCGTCGTTGACGGCCTCCTCCAGCACCGCACCGCGGCCGAACCGCTGGTCGATGACACGGGCCGGGATCTTGCCCTGGCGGAAGCCCTTCACCGTGACCTGCTGGTTGATCTTCTTGTACGCCGCGTCGAGGCTGGCCTTGAGCTCCTCGAAGGGCACCTCGACAGTGAGCCGAACCCGAGTCGGGTTCAGGGTCTCCACGGCGCTCTTCACGGTTCGGTCTCCTTGGGGCTGACTTCTGGGTTTCTGCTGTTCAGCTGGGTTTCTGCTGTTCAGCGGATGCTGATGTTCAGCGATCGCGCCCGGTAGAGAGACACACAGACGCGCAGCTTGCATAGTAACCGCAAGCAGGAGGAGCCCCACAATGTGATCTTGCTGGTCGGGGTGGCCGGATTCGAACCGACGACCTTCCGCTCCCAAAGCGGACGCGCTACCAAGCTGCGCCACACCCCGTCGGTGCGACACGTAGGGTACATGGCCGCGGGGGTGTCGGCTGCCGCTTTCCCGCAGGACAGCTCGGGGATGAGGGGGCGCGCGCGGGCCTCGGGGGGAGCTCGCGGGGGTGACGTGCGGGGCACCGCCCCGACCCGCTACGATGCACAGCGTGCCGCGCCGCCCTTGGGCTTTCGCAGCGGCGCGCGCGGGCGTAGCTCAATGGTAGAGCCCCAGTCTTCCAAACTGGCTACGCGGGTTCGATTCCCGTCGCCCGCTCCACCCCATGACGCCTCCGGCCCGGCCGGAGGCGTTTTGCGTGCCCGGAGGTGTTTGCCCGGAGAGGTGTTTGCCCGGAGGTGTTTGTCGACCCGGAGCCCGGGCAGCCGAGCAGCCGGATCAGAACCTGATGTGGTTTATGGTCTCGGCCAGCGATCCGAGGAAACGGTTGATCGACGGCGCCATGCCCGTGGAGGCGAGGAAGAACCCGAAGAGGATGGCGACGATCGCGGGCCCCGCCTTGATGTTGTTGCTGCGGATCATCACCACCAGGATGATCGCCAAGAGCAGCACCACGGACAGTGAAATGGCCACAACTGATCACACCTTCTGTCGGAGACACCTGGGCCGGGCCCGGGAGCGATGCCGTTCCGCACACCCCCCACCGGACCATCGTGCCACCAACTCCCCCCGATATGGGATGCCGTGACGATTCATCGGCCTGTTACCAGGGGTTCCAGGGGCCCGCACGAGTGATTTCCGCCGGGTGTTCGTCAGGGATCCGTCAGGGATTCAACAGGGATCCGTCGGAGGTCCATCGACGGTCCGTAGGGGATTTACGGCCTCCGCTTGCGCCGCTAGGGTGCCTCGGATGTCCCCCACCGCCGCCCCTGCCACGGTGGCCCCTTCTCCCACACGGCCCGCCGCCCCCGCCGTCGCCCCGTCCGAACGGGATCCGTTCTTCGACAACGCGAAGTATCTGGCGATCGTCCTGGTCGGCCTCGGCCATGCGTGGGAGCCGCTGACCCACACCGGACGTGCGGCGACCGCCCTCTATCTCACCGTGTACGCCTTCCACATGCCGGCGTTCATCCTGATCTCCGGCCACTTCTCCCGCGGCTTCGACATGAGCCCGGCCAAGGTCAGGCGTCTGCTGACCGGCGTGGCGGTGCCGTACCTGATCTTCGAGGTCGCCTTCACGCTCTTCCAGCACTGGGCCGAGGACGCGCCCCCGGAGCCGTTCTCGCTGCTCGAGCCGTGGTACCTGAACTGGTTCCTGGCCGCGCTGTTCGTGTGGCGGCTGACGACGCCCCTGTGGCAGGCCCTCCGGTGGCCCGTGCCGGTCGCCTTCGGCGTCGCCCTCCTCGCCGCCGTCACCCCCGAGATCGGTGACGACTTCGACCTGCAGCGCGTGCTGCAGTTCCTGCCGTTCTTCGTGATCGGCCTGCGGCTCCAGCGC
>KL569494.1:7090-13599 GCA_000715685.1 Streptomyces lilacinus | reverse complement strand
ATGTGTATAAGAGACAGGCCGTTCTTCGTGATCGGCCTGCGGCTCGAGCGCTCCCACTTCGAGCTGCTGCGACGGCGCCGGGTGCGCGTCGCCGCGGTCCCGGTCTTCGCGGCGGCGGTGGCGGTGGCGTACTGGCTGGCGCCGCGGCTGGACACCGGGTGGCTCTACCGCAACTACAGCGTCCAGGAGCTGCACGAGCCGCTCTGGACGGCGCCGGTGATGACGTTCGCCCTCTTCGGCTGCGCCGCCGTCCTGACGGCCTGCTTCCTGGCGTGGGTGCCGGCGCGCCGGGTGTGGTTCACGGCGCTGGGCGGCGGGACGCTGTACGCGTTCCTGCTGCACGCGTTTCCGATCAAGCTGTCGCGGTGGTGGGAGTGGTACCTGTCTCTTATACACATTCTCTGTGTGTATAAGAGACAGGCCTTGTCGTGACGATCGTCGCTGTCGCGATGATGACGGCGTTGTGCACGCGGCCCGTGCGGCGGGTGTTCCGATGGGTGGTGGAGCCGCGGCTGGGGTGGGTGTTCCGTAAGTAACTCAATCGCTGGACGGACTGACGAAGTCAGTCCGTCCAGCGATTGAGAGAACTACGCCGGCTTCTCCGACGAGCGCAGGTGCCGCATCAGCGTCTCCAGCGACGACCAGCCCTCCGCCGACTCGCCGTCCCCCAGCACGTAGAAGAAGCCCGGCCGCGCCCCCGAGCCGAGCTCGATCGGGCGGTTCGGGAGCGGGGTGCGGCTCGCGTGGGTGCGGCCGACCTCGCGGACCTCCTCCGCGCCGAGGGCGAAGGCGTACGGCATCGGGGGGCGCTCCAGGCGCGGCGGGGCGGTCAGGTCGCGGCGGGCCTCGCGGAGCTGGCAGAGCATGGACGTCAGCCCGTGCCGGGTGACCAGTTCGTCGGCGAGCTCGCGCAGGGCGTCGAGGGGCGGCTGCTCGCCGGGGCCGTAGCCGAGGGCGAGGGTGATGTCCTCCTCCACGCCCTGGGAGGTGCGGACGACGCGCAGGGTGGCCTGGGCCGGGCGGTCGGGGGCGCCGACGACGACGGTCCAGGTGGGCTTGGGGGCGCGCTCGTACGCCAGGTCGGTGAGCTGCCGCCGGGACCAGGGCAGGTTGGCGGGCTCGGCGGTGCCCCAGCCGGCCGGAGGCGCGCCGGTCAGCTTCTGCCAGGCGGCCTCGAGGGCGCCGCCGAGGACGAGGTGGGCGTCGGGCTGGTGGCGGGTGCGCAGGGAGATGATCAGCTGGCGCTCGTCGGTGCGCGCGGTCTCGGCGAAGGCGGCGGCGACGGGGGTCTCCCCCTGGGCGTCGCGGGCGGGGGCGAAGGCGCCGTCCTGCCAGCGCAGCACGGCGCCGGAGAGTCCGTCGTAGTAGCCGTCGCGCGGGTCCTGCACGACCCAGCGCGAGGGCTGGGCGACGAGCGTGGTGCGGGTGGCCAGGGAGAGCCGGCAGTGGCCGGGGGTGACGACCTGCAGGCCGCGGTCGCTCTCGAGGGCGGCGCGCACGGCCTCGGACAGCCAGCTGGTCATGGCGACGACCGGGCGGTCCTGCAGGACGACGGCGGCCTGTTCGGTGAGGACGTCGACGGCGGGCTGGGCGGCGGCGGGGGCCGGGACGGCGGTGATGCCGGAGGTGTCGACGGGCGGGCCGGGGTCCTCGGTGCCGGGGGCGTCGGGCGGCCAGACGCTGCCGCCGAGCAGCGTGGCGAGCCGGGCGGCGAAGACGCCGGCGAGCCGTTCGGCCTGGGGGACGGCCGTGGAGGCGCGGGCCTCGACCCACCAGCGCGGCCCCTCCGGCGCGGTGCCGGCGTCCGTGCCGAGCAGGCGCGCGGCCTCGCCGGGCACCTGCATCAGCAGCGGTGCCTCGACGGAGACCAGCGGCCGGCCCTCGTCGTCGCAGAGCTGGACGACGGCTCCGTCGCCGGCGGTCTGGACGCGCAGGTCGGGACCGCCGGAGAGCAGGCCCGCCAGCACGCTCCAGGCGTCCGGCATGCGCTCGGTGAGCGCGATCACGTCCTTGGTCATGCGGTGGTCCCCCTGCTCAGGCGTGGTTCCCCGGCGTGCCGGGGGTGTCGGTCCGGTCGCCGTCCTCGGCCGCCAGCGCGGTCTGGATCAGTCGGGTCGGCTCGCCGCGGCGGACGAGCGTGCCCCGGCCGGGCGGCTGGGCGGCGGCGTAGACGCCGGGGAAGAGCTGGCCCTCCTGCCGGTCGCCGGTCATGACGACGGCCGTGGTGCCGCTCTCCCGCAGGGTCATCATGAACGGCTCGTACAGCGCGCGGGAGGCGCCCGCCACCCGGCGGGTGACGACGAAGTGCAGGCCGATGTCCTGGGCGGAGGGGATGAACGGCAGGAAGGGCGCGAGCGGTTGCTGGCCCGCGGTGGTGAGGATGTCGTAGTCGTCGATGAGGATGACGATGCGCGGCCCGGAGTACCAGGTGCCGGACATCAGCGCGTCCTGGGTGTCGTCCGGCATGCGCTTCTCCAGCTCGGTGGCGATGCCGGCGGCCAGGGCGCCGCAGAGCCGGGTGTTGTGCGCGTAGCCGCCGCGGTACTCCTCGGGGACGAGCTTGCGCAGGCCCCGGCGCGGGTCCATGACCGCGAAGACGATCTCCTCGTCGGAGTAGCGCTCCATCAGCCCCTGGGTGACCAGGCGCAGCAGGTTGGTCTTCCCGCACTCGCTGTCGCCCAGGATCATCAGGTGCTGGTCGCGCTTGAACAGGTCGAGCAGGACGGGCGCGAGCGCGGTCTGGTCGAGGCCGATCGGTACGCGGTTGGGTTCGGCGGTCGGCGACGGCAGCGAGGCCGTCGGGATGCGGGCCGGCAGGACGCGGACGCGCTGGGCGCCGTCGCCCGACCAGGACGCGCCGATGACCATGGCCGCCTGCTCGACGGCCGGGCCCAGCTCGGAGGTGGAGGCGAGGGAGTCGATGCGGGGCAGCGCGGTCTGGGCGAAGAGCTTGCCGTCGGTGAGGACGCGGCCGGGCTCGTCGGGGGCCAGGGTCTCGGCGAGCTTGCGGTCGATGCTGCTGTCGCCGGGGTCGTTGAGGCGCAGCTCGACGCGGGTGCCGAAGGTGGCCTGGGTGGCGATGCGGACGTCGTTCCAGCGCAGCATCGACGCCACGACGTGGATGCCGTAGCCGCCGCCGCGCTTGAGGAGGTCGGTGACGGCGTCCTCGATCTCGACGAAGTCGTCGCGCAGGGCGCCGAAGCCGTCGATGACGAGCACGATCTCGGTGGAGGACAGCTCCGGCAGCCGGCCCTCGGCGCGCAGCTCGCGCAGCCGCTCGACGGAGTCGATGCCGTGCTCGCGGAAGAGTTCCTCGCGCGCGGCGAGCATGCCGCGCACCTCCTCGACCGTACGGGCGGCCCGCTCGCGGTCGGCGCGGCCGGCGATGCCGCCGACGTGGGGCAGCCCGGAGAGGGCGGCGAGGCCGCCGCCGACCAGGTCGAGCCCGTAGATGCCGACCTCGCGCGGGGTGTGGGTCATGGCCAGCGACAGCGCGAGGGTGCGCAGCAGGGTGGTCTAGCGGCACCTTCAGCGCGCCGGGGCGCACCGCGAGCTGCATGCCGCGGGCGCCGGCCTGCACGGGGCCGGCGGAGGCGTCCAGGGCGACGGCTTCGGGCAGCGGGGGCAGCCAGATGGAGCGGGTGGGGGCGGCGGCCTCGCGGAGCTGGTCGACGATGACGGACATCGTGGTGGGGCCGGGGTTGCGGTGGCGCATGGCCGGTTCGGCGTCGCCGGGGGCGTCCTCGGGCTCGGCGAGGGTGTTGAAGTCGGGGTAGGGCAGGACGACCGGGCCGGTGTCCTCGGTGTCGCGCAGGGCGGGGCCGCGGTACGGGCCGGAGACGAAGCTGGCCTTGAAGCGCTCGTACGCGCTCACGTCGACCTTCAGGTAGCCGAAGCCGGGGATGGGCGGCAGGTTGAAGGCGTCGGCGGTGTCGAGGACGGTGCGGGACTCGTCGGCGGAGAAGGTGCGCAGGCCGAGCCGGTAGGAGAGGTAGGTGTCCAGGCCCTTGAGCTTGCCGCCCTCGATGCGCTGGCTGGAGAGCAGCAGGTGCACGCCGATGGAGCGGCCGATGCGGCCGATGGACAGGAAGAGGTCGATGAAGTCCGGCTTGGCGGTGAGCAGTTCGCCGAACTCGTCGATGACGACGAAGAGGTGCGGCAGCGGGTCGAGGTCGGGCCGGGTCTCGCGCAGGGCGGCGTAGTGGCCGATGTCGGCGACGTTGCCGGCGTCCTTGAGGACCTGCTGGCGGCGCTGGACCTCGCCGGCGAGGGAGGAGTGGACGCGCTCGACGAGGCCGGCCTGGTTCTCGAGGTTGGTGATGACGCCGGCGACGTGCGGCAGGTCGGCGAAGGGCGCGAAGGTGGCGCCGCCCTTGTAGTCGACGAGGACCATGGCGAGGTCCTCGGGCGGGTGGGTGGCCACCAGGGCGAGGACGAGGGTGCGCAGGAGCTCGCTCTTGCCGGAGCCGGTGGCGCCGACGCACAGGCCGTGCGGGCCCATGCCGAGCTCGGAGCTTTCCTTGAGGTCGAGGAGGACGGGTTCGCGGCTGTCGCTGACGCCGATGGGCACGCGCAGGAAGGCGCGTTCGCCGCGCGGCTGCCACAGGGTGCGCACGTCGAGGGCGGCCGGGTCGTCGATGCCGAGGAGCTCGGCGAAGTCCACGGGTCCGGACAGCGGCGCGTCGACGAGGGACTCGGCGGACAGGCGCAGCGGGGAGAGCAGTCGGGCCAGGCCCTCGGCGCCGGCGGCGGTGGCCTGGTCGACGGTGCCCCGGGCGGTGACGGGTTCGGCGGGGCGCAGGTCCTCGATGTGGACCTGGTCGCCGTCGACGGTGATGCGCAGGGAGACGTGGCCGGGCTCCTGGACGCGCTCGGCGACCAGGTGCAGCACGGTGACGCCCATGTCCTGCAGGGCCACGGCCTCGTCGGGCCGCGGCAGTTCGGCCGCGTCCTCGCCGTACTCGTCGCTGACGACGAGGAGCCGGCCGGCCATCTCGAGGGCTTCCTTGCCGGACAGACCGCGGCGCACCTCGGCGGCGTAGGAGGCGCGGGCGCGCAGGTCGCGGCTCATGAGCCGGGCCAGCTGGCCGAGGGAGGGGGCGATGCGGCGGGCGCTGACGGGCCCGTCGTGCTCCTCCGGGTCGAGGGTGTGGGGCAGCCACTTGAGCCAGGCCCAGTCCTCCATCCGGTCGCCGGAGCAGGCGAGGGCGAGGGCGACGTCGTCGGGGGCGTGGGTGACGGCGGCCTGGGTGAGCAGGGCGCGGGCGACGCGCAGGACGCCCTCGCGCTCGCCGACGACGCTGACGTTGCCGACGCGGTCGAGGGGCACGGTCAGCGGCAGGTCGGCCGCGGTGGAGAAGCGGTTCTTCAGCGCCCCGGCCTCGTTGAGCATGAAGCGGTCGGGCGGGGTGAGGACGCTGCCGCCCTGCTGGCCGACCGTCAGGGGCCGTACGGGCATCCGGCCGGTGCCCACGCGCACGCGCAGGAAGTCGGCGTCGAGGCGGCGGCGCTCCCACAGCCGGGCGGGGTCGCGCACGAGGTCGTAGAGCGCCTCGGGCGGCGGGTCGAGGACCCGGGCGACCTCGCGGCGCTCGCGCTCCTCGGCGCCGAGCTCCTCGCGGAGCTCCTCGAGGTACTCGAGGTAGCGCTCGCGCTGCTGGCGGCGGGTGCGCTGGGCCTTGCCGCGCTGCGACAGCAGCATGCCGACCGAGCCGATGACGGTGACGACCAGCACGATCGCGCCGAGTCCGGCGAACTGGCTGTTGCGGACGACCGTCATCATGATGACGGAGCTCATCACGCCCGCGATCGGCATGAGGCTGTGCAGGGCGCCGCCCGTCTTGCCCTCGGGCAGGTTGGGCGGCGGCTCGATGGTGCGCGCCTCGGGGGCCGGCAGGGGCCGGGTGGTCCGGGCGGGGCGGTGGACTATGCGGGTGGTCATCGGGTGCTTCGCCTGCTCGTCGAAGGACGTCGCCCGCTGCTCGCGGGAGGTCGCCTGCTGATCGGGGGCTGTGCCCGCGTCGTCGCGGACCGGGGGCTGCGGGCCGTCATCGAGGGTTTCGCCTGCTCATGGCCCGGGTGAGGACCTCGGCGGCGAGCTCGGTGACGGCCTCGCGGGTGCCCTGGCCCAGCAGTTCGGTGCGGATGGGGCCGCCGGCGGCGAGGTGCCGGTCGTAGGGCAGCGTCACCACCTGCACGCCGTCGAGCCGGAGGTGTTCGCTCGCCGCGGTCACGTCGAGCGTCACGTGGGGGGACGACGCCGCGACGACCACGACGGTTCCCGCCAGCATCTTCGGCCGCGAGAGGGAGGCCATCCAGTCGAGCACCGCGCGGGTGCTGGTGATGCCCTCGGCGGTGGCCGGGGTGACCAGCACGCGTGCCTGGGCCGCCGACAGGGCGGTGCGCGAGAGCTCGCTGGGCAGGGTGTCGCAGTCGACGACGGTGATGCCGAAGTAGCGGCGCAGGGCCACCATCACCGAGCGGTACTCGGCCAGCTCCAGCCGGCTGCC
>KL569494.1:6422-6828 GCA_000715685.1 Streptomyces lilacinus | reverse complement strand
GTCTGCCTTGCCAGCCCGCTCAGAGATGTGTATAAGAGACAGAGCCAGCCCCGGTCGGGCAGTTGGACGAGGTAGCCGACGACGTCGGTGAGCTGCATCGACGGGTCGATGATCTGCGCGAGGTCGCTCGTGGTCCAGCGCACCTTGGTGACGCCGAGCCGGGCCGGCAGCGTGCCGAGCGCCGGGTCGGCCTCCAGCATCAGCACGGGGTCCTGGCGGTAGTGCGCGTACGTGCGTCCCAGCAGCGCGGCGACGGTGCTCTTGCCCGCGCCGCCGCGGATGCTGGTGACGACGATCTGCCGGCCCGTGGTGAGCGGCTGCTGCAGCGCCTGCGCGACCCGGGTCGCCTCCTCCACGTCGCGGGTGGCGGAGGACCCGACGAGCCGGCGCAGCGAGCGGGAGGTCC
>KL569494.1:5114-6192 GCA_000715685.1 Streptomyces lilacinus | reverse complement strand
CGCCGGAGCCGTCGGGCGCGGGCTCGGCGGCCTGCGCCCGACGCTGCTCGGTGAGCTCCTCGAGCTTGTCCAGCTCGTTGAGGTCGTTGCTCAAGTTGCGCAGGTTGCGCAGAACATCGCCCTGCCAGTCGTCCTGGGCCATGCGTTTCTCCTGGAACTCCTGGGTGTCAGAACTGGTGCAGCAGGCGTACGTAGACGCCGAACACCCCGACGGCGAGCGGGAACAGCGCGACCACGCCGAGGGTCTCGACGAGGTCCACGGCCCGGCGCAGCCGTACGCCGACGTGTTCCGGCAGCCGGATCGCCAGGACGGCGAGCGGCGCGACCGCCACCGCGGCCAGCGCGGCCAGCGGGCCGTAGGGGGTGCCGTGGACGTGGTCGATCCACAGCACCGCGAGCCGCACGAGCAGCACGAGGGCGGCGGCGAGCAGCGCCACGACCTCGGCGACCAGCGGGAAGGCCCGGGAGCGGGAGAGCAGGACGACGGCGAGCAGCGCCGTCAGCGCGACGGTCCACGGGCCGGTCGCGGTGACCGCCAGCAGGCCGCCCGCCGCGGCCGAGGCGGCGACGACGACGGTGGCCAGGGCCAGGCCCCGGTGGGTGGCGGCCAGCGCGGTCTCGACCTCGTGCCGGCTGACGGAGGCGCCGCCGGAGCGGCGGTCGTCGAGTCCGGTGAGGCCGGCGGCCATCAGCGCGAGGCGGGGCAGCAGGCCGAGGACGACGACGGAGACGACGGCCATGACGGACCCGACGCGGGCCGGGTCGTCCTGGAAGAGGGCCACGGCTTCCCAGACCCCGGCGGTCGCGACGATCGCCACCGCGCCGATCAGCCCGCCCTTGCCGAGCGGTGAGAACAGCCCGAGGAGCGCGAGCGTCGCGGCGAGCGCGCCGGCCGTGCCGGCGAGCCGCGCGGGCCCGGACCAGGCGTGGGCGTCGGCGGCGGTCCACGCGGCGAGCGTGCCGAGCGCGCCGCCGGCCAGGACGAGGGTGGTGCCGAGCGCCTGGGCCGCGGGGCCGCGCCCCTTGGCCAGCCGGGCGGCGACCGCCCCGACGGCGGCGACGCTGTCTCTTATACACA
>KL569494.1:0-4855 GCA_000715685.1 Streptomyces lilacinus | reverse complement strand
TGTATAAGAGACAGGGCCGAGGCTGCCGCGCGCGAGCACACCGGCGGTCACGGCGAGCGCGATGGTGGCCAGGCTCGCGGTCCACTGCCGCGCCGCCGGCCGCCAGCGCCAGGCCCGTACGTCCAGGTCCTCGGCGAGCTCGTCGGTGACGTCGTGCACGACCGGCGCCGAGGGCGCGTCGTGCACGCGTACGAGCCGCAGCAGGGCGCCGTCGGGCACCGCGGCGTCGGTGAGCGTGCCGTCCTGCGGGAGAACCGTTCCGTCAGCGGTGATCAGATGCCGCGCGGCCGGTCGGTCGCCGACCTTGTCGTCCAACAGCCGAAGTACGTCGGGCAGAAGGCGCCCGATCGGCTCGTCCGCGGGCAAAACAAGATCCACCCGCCGGTGTTCCCCGATCAGGGTGACCCTGCTCAATTCCGTACGCTGTTTTGCCCCCACGTTCACCACGCGGCAGAACCTATCACTGCGCTCATGGGGTCGGCTCCGTCACTGTGTGCGTTCCTTTCGGCTTATTTGCCGTTTTCGTGTACGAGGCAGAAGGCGAAGGCTTTCCCGACTTCGGTGACTTCCCCGACTTCGGCGTCTTCGAGGGCTGCGGCGCCTTCGAAACCTTCACGGACTTGGTCGACGGGGACTCCGTCGACGAGGGCGACGACGACGCCGAAGGCGTCACGGCCGGCGCATAGCGCTGCTGTTGCTGCTTTTGCTGTTCCTTCTGCTTGGCCAGCGTGTGCTGAATGAACGACCACCCCACACAACCGGCGCAGAGAACCGCGGCGACGGCAATTCCGGCGAACACCTTGCCGAGCTTCTCGTCCGCCGTGCGCCGCGCCCGCTGGGCGCCGTACAGCAGGGCATCGCGCATGCGACGGCGCCGCACCGAGACGGACTCCAGCAGTTGACTGTCGTAATCCTTCGCCATCATTCCCCGCCTTGCCGGCCCTGGTGGCCGGCTCCTGTGAACCACGCGCGATGTGGACGGCCTTGAACAATAGCCAGGCCGCCCCCGGACCGGGCGCCCGGGTCAGTTGCCGGGTCAGTTGTGGGGGTAGCGCTCACGCGGAAAGACCGAATCGTCGAAGGGAACGGCTGCGCGGAGGGTGCCGTGGACGCTGTGGATGCCGTGGAATGCGTACGAGAAGTCGTCCGCGATCTCCGCGACGACGGCGCGGCCCTCCGTCAGGGCGAGCCAGGACGGCGGCAGCGCCGCGTCCCCGTGCAGGGCGCCGAGCAGGTTGCCGCAGACGGAGCCCGTGGAATCGCTGTCGCCGGAGTGGTTGACGGACAGCAGGAGAGCGCCGGTGACGCTGTCCGGGCGGGCCAGGGCCGCGTAGACGGCGATGGCGAGGGCCTCTTCCGCGACCCATCCGCCGCCCAGCGTCTCGACCTTCTCCGCGCTCGGCGCCCCGCCGGCCGCCAGGTCGAGGGCCTTGCGGAGGGCGGCGGTGGTCTCGTCGTGGCCGCGGTGGCGGGCGAGGAGCTCCAGGACGCGCAGGACGGAGCCCTCGAGGGACTCGCCGTCGAGCAGGTGTCGGACGATCGCCGCGAAGGCGCCCGCGGCGTACGCGCCGGTGGGGTGCCCGTGCGTGATCCGCGCGCAGTGCGCGGCGAGCTCGAAGGCCCGGCCGGCGGGCGCGCCGGTGAGGCCGAACGGCGCCGAGCGCATGACCGTGCCGCAGCCCTTGGAGTCGGGGTTGACCGGACCCGGGGTGCCGTCGAGGGGCTCGGACGGGTCGGGTACGTGGTCGTGGCGCAGCCCGGACAGGCAGGCGTTGCCGGGCGCGCGCCGCGCGTACAGCCAGGGCTGGAGGCGCAGCCACCCGGAGCGGACCACGTCGTACGGGCCGGTCGGGGCCGGCGGCGCGGCGTGGTCCTGCGTGTCCAGCCAGCGCAGGTAGGCGTGGCGCACGCAGGACGTCTCGGCGCCGCCGATGCCCTTGGCGCGGCCGCGGGCCTCGGCGCGGACGAGCCCTTCGGCCGTGAAGAGCGTCATCTGCGTGTCGTCGGTGATCCGGCCCACCACGCCGTCGCCCTTCGCGACGGGACCGGTGATGCCGGCGGGCCCGTACGTGGCGCGGATCGCGGCGAGCGAGCGGAACTCGATCGGGTTGCCGAGGGCGTCACCGATCGCACCACCCAGCAGGCAGCCGCGGACGCGGGCCCGGAGGGTGGCGGTCGCCACGGATGCGGGGGTGGTCACTGCTGGGACCCGCCCGGGCGGTAGTGCTCGCGGTACAGCCGGATGGCGTCTTCGAACGGGAAGTTGGGCACGAAGCTGACCTCGCCGTCGTCCTTGGCGATCACGATGTGCGAACCGCCCAGGTTCTCGGGCGGCCGGGTCGGGTCGGGCTCCGGTGCGCCCGTCGCGTAGACGAGGTAACCGGTGTCGAACTCGTGCACCGCCAGCCCCATGGGGCTCCCGTCCGGCCAGGTCGGGGGGCAGTAGGCACGGGCGATGGCCACGGCCTCGTCGGGGGTCGACGGCACAGGTGCGTTGGAGGACATGGGCGTTCCTACTTCCCTACTTCACGGTCGGGGTGGTCGGGGTGATCGGGGTGATCGGTGTGGTCCCGACGGTCGGAGCGTGGTGGGGCATCGGGGGGACCGGCTTGCGGTTGGCGTCCAGGACGATCGACCAGACACCGGTCGCGTTCATGTGGATGGGAGCGTCGCTGACGACCCTCGCCTGGGTGTCCACCCACAGGATCCTCCCGTGGTGGTTCACCGCGGTGAAGGCGTGGCCGGTGGCGGTGACGCCCGGCGGCGCCGGCCAGGCCACCGCGATGGCCGCCGAGGAACCGTGCCCGGCCGCGCGCAGCCGCTGGGCCAGCAGGTCGTAGACCGGCCCCTTCCCCTCGTAGTGGTAGGGGGCGCCGGCCCAGCGCTCGATGTTCGCGGTCGAGTTCCGCTCGGCCGACATCCGGTCCAGGGTGCCGTCCGGCAGCTGGTCCCAGCTGCGCGGCGCGGAGACCTGCGGGTTGCCGTACCAGGTCTCGAGGAACGACCTGGTGCAGTCCGCGCAGTTGTTGCTTCGGCCGGGCATCTGCAGGCCGCCGTCGTTCTGGAGCTGCGACCACTGCTGCGTCGGGTCGGGGAACCGCTGGAAGTTTCCGGCGGCGTCCCTCGGCACGGCGTCCTCGAGCAGGATCTGGTCGACGGCGTACGGCTCCCGCAGGCCGGCGGGGCCGTGCCGGAGCTCGTTGCGGATGTCGAGGTGGCTCGCGGTGGCGGTGGAGTGCGGCGGTACGGCGTCGCGCGGGGTGTAGACGGGGGCGTCGTGCTTGCCGCCGAGCTCGCTGGGGCGCTCGGGGTGGGGGTCGGGGTGGTCGGGGGTGTCGTGGTGGGCGGGCTCGTGCGGGGTGTCGTGGGCGGGGGCGTCGTGAGCGGGGGCGTCGTGAGCCGGGGTGTCGTGGGCGGGCTCGTGGGTCGGCTCGTGCTCGTGGGGAGCGGAGTCGCCGGGGTGGCCGGAGGGTGTGTCATGACCGGAGGCCGGCGCGTCGTGGTGGGAAGGCGTGTCGTGGCCCCCGGTGTGACCGCTGCCGCTGCCATTCCCACTGCTGCTGCCGTGGTCGTGCGACGCGGGCGCGTCGTGGTGGGCGGGTCCGGCACCCGGGGTGTCGTGTCCGCCGCCCGGCATCTCCCGGGGGGCGTCCACGGTCGGGGCGTGCGAACCCGTGCTGCGGGCCGCGTTCTCCGCGCCGTGAGCGGCGGCGTTGCCGGCACCGTGAGCAGCGGCGTTGTCGGCGGCACCGCCGCCGGCGTGGACGAGGGCGGGCTCCCCGGCGTGCACCGACGGCGCGTGGGCGGGCGTCGCCGTGGAGGCGGGGATCTGCTGGTGGGCGGCGCGGTCGGTGGCGGACGCCTCGACGGGGATGGGCTCCGAGTGGGGCTTGCCCGCCGGGGAGACCATGGTGCCGTTCTCGTGGAGGATCGTTCCGTCGGGCAGCTTCACGGAGTTGTCGGCCGGCGACGTCGGTACGGAGACGTCGTGCGGAACGGTGATGTCGTGCGGCATCGAGAAGTCGGCAGCGTTGACCTTGACGTCGCTCGAACCCACCTTGAGGCCGGACATCATGTCGCCGACCTTGGGGATCGCGACCTTGATGCCCTCGATGCCCTTGCCGAGACCCTTGGCGATGTAGGTCATGGGGTCGATGACCTTGCCGACCTTGCCCGCCACGCTCGCGACCTTCGCGACCGTGCCGGCCTTGGCGACATTGCCCGCGCCGGTGATGGACGTCAGCACGTTGAAGGTGACGGCACCGGCGGCTCGGGCGGGGTTCTTGCCCCACTCGTCCCACGCCAGCATCGCCTTGCCGGCCTCGCGGGCGACCTTCTTCGAATCCTGGACGAACTTCGGCAGCATCGAATCCGGAATCGCCCGGCCGATCGGGCTGGAGTAGACCGCGACGCCGACGGCGAGCATGCCCAGACCCTTCCAGGCATTCTTCATCGCGTCCCAGCCGTCGAACCCGACGAGGGTGCCGAGGCCCTTGATGGTGCCCCAGACGCCGTCGACGATCAGGCCGTCCCAGACGAACGACTTCACCCAGTGGCCGACCTCGTACCAGTGGTGGCGCTCTTCTTCCGGCTGACCCCAGGGGACCTTGGCGTGCTTCAAGTCATCAGCCTTGAAGCCGTACATGTTGTCCTTGTGGGAACCGTCGTCGGCGATGAAGTGCGTACCACCCACAAGACCCGTGATCTTGTTGGCGGCACGCCGCTCGGCCTCGTAGAACGCCGCGACCGTCTCGTCGATGTCGCTGCGGATCCGCTTCTGGTGGTCGACCTTCTTCTCGTCGTACGCCCAGTCGTCATCACCCTTGACCGAGCTCACGAACTTCTCGGCCTCGGA
>KL569493.1:11559-12434 GCA_000715685.1 Streptomyces lilacinus | reverse complement strand
GATGTGTATAAGAGACAGGCCGCGAGGACCTCGGCCATGCCGCGCAGGAGCTGGGCCAGGATCGTGCCGGAGTTGCCGCGGGCGCCTATCAGCGCGCCGTGGGACATGGCCCGTACGGCCTCGGCGAGGCCGGGGCGGGAGCCGGGTCCGGTGGTGGCGTGGCCGTCGAAGACGGCGTCGACGGCCCGGGCCGCGGACTCGACGGTCAGGTAGAGGTTGGTGCCGGTGTCGCCGTCCGCGACGGGATAGACGTTGATCGCGTCGATCTCCTCGCGCGCCCGCCCGAGCGCGTCGAGCGCCAGGGCGCACCAGGTGCGCACCGCCTCGGCGTCCAGCGTGTGCGGCAGCGGCACGTGGGTCCTCCTCCGGGCTGTGGGCGGTGCGGGCAGCAGAGTAGTCCCGCGGGGGTCCCGTTCGGGCAGGCCGGGCGGGGTAGGGGCCGGTCATGGTAGTTTCGTTGTCCTGGAGCGGTCGTTGTATGCTGCTCCGGTTGCCTGATGAGAGTCAGGCCATACCCCCTGGCAAGCCAGTCACCTTACGACCCGGCACGCCGGGATTTCCCGTAAGTGCATCTGAAGTCTTTGGAGTGACCCGTGGCTGCCAACTGCGACGTCTGCGGCAAGGGGCCGGGCTTCGGCAACAACATTTCGCACTCGCACCGCCGTACGTCCCGTCGCTGGAACCCGAACATCCAGCGTGTGCGTGCCGTGGTCGGTCGGACGCCGAAGCGCCTCAACGTCTGCACCTCGTGCATCAAGGCCGGCAAGGTCTCGCGCTAACTAGCTAGTAGCGCGGCAGCCTCGCCGCCCCTTGAAAGCCGGTCCCCTTTGGGGGGCCGGCTTTTTGCTTTCCCCCACCCCGCCCCTTCCCGTAAC
>KL569493.1:6825-11234 GCA_000715685.1 Streptomyces lilacinus | reverse complement strand
TTTCAGCCCGTCCGGCGATTGAGGACGGGAAGGGGCGGGTCAGGGGAAAGACCAACCGTGCCGCACCGGACCGATGCCCGCGCCCAGCGGGAAACCGGCGGCGATGGCGCCCGTGACGTAGGACTTGGCCGCCGTCACCGCGTCCGGCACCGAGTCCCCCCGCGCCAACCCCGCAGCGATGGCGGAAGCCAAGGTGCACCCCGTCCCATGCGTGTGCCGATTGTCGTGCCGCGGCGCCCGCAGCCAATGCGCCTCCGTGCCGTCGGTCAGCAGGTCCACCGCGTCCCCCTCGAGGTGGCCGCCCTTGACGAGCACCCAGCGGGGCCCGTACGCGAGGACCGCGTCCGCCGCGCGCGGCAGGTCGGCTTCCGAGGCCACGCGCACGCCCGTCAGCCAGGCGACTTCGTCGAGGTTGGGCGTGGCGACCGTCGCGACCGGCAGGAGCTTTGTGCGGACCGCGTCGAGCGCGGAGGCGGCCAGCAGGGCGTCGCCGTGCTTGGAGATGCCGACGGGGTCGACGACGACCGGCGCCGCCACGTCCGTGAGCAGCTCGGCCACCGTCTCCACGAGCTCCGCCGAGGCGAGCATGCCGGTCTTCACCGCCTGGACGCCGATGTCGTCGACGACGCTGCGGAACTGGGCGCGCACGACCTCGGCCGGCAGGGGCCAGGCGCCCTGGACGCCCAGGGAGTTCTGGGCGGTGACGGCGGTGACCACGCTCATGCCGTGCGTGCCGAGGGCCAGCATCGTCTTCAGGTCGGCCTGGATGCCCGCACCGCCGCCGGAGTCGGATCCGGCGACGGTCAGCACCCTCGGGGGTGTGCGGGGTATCGGCATGGCGCCGAATCTACTCCCCCGGCTCCATGTCCCCGAAGTGGTCCCAGCCGCCGGCCTTGTCCCAGGGGGCGCCGTCGACGGTGACCTGCGGCAGGGCGGAGGGATTCACGACCTCGCCGATGACCTTCCAGCGGGCCGGCAGCTTCACGTCCGGCGGGAAGGTGGCGACGATGGCGTGGTCCTCTCCCCCGGTGAGCACCCACTGCAGCGGGTCGACACCGACGGCCTGCCCGATGTCCGACATCTGGGTCGGCACGTCGATGGCGGCGGTGCGCAGGTCGATGCGGACCTTGCTGGCCTCGGCGATGTGCCCGAGGTCGGCGATGAGGCCGTCGCTGACGTCCGTCATGGCGGTGGCGCCGAGCGCGGCGGCCGCGGGGCCGGCGTGGTACGGCGGCTCCGGGCGGCGGTGGGCCTCGACGAAGGCGCGCGGCGAGCGGAAGCCGCGGGAGAGCACGGCGAGGCCGGCCGCGGACCAGCCCAGCCAGCCGGTGACGGCGACGACGTCGCCCGCGCGGGCGCCGGAGCGGGTGACCGGCTCGTGGTTGCGGAGGTCGCCGAGGGCCGTGATGGCCACGGTGATCGTCTCGCCGCGCACCACGTCGCCGCCGACCACGGCCGCGCCCGCGACCTGGCACTCGTCGCGGATGCCGTCCATGAGCTCGGTCGGCCAGGTGGCGGGGAGCTCGGCGGGGACGACGAGGCCGAGCAGGACCGCGGTGGGCACGGCGCCCATGGCGGCGATGTCGGCGAGGTTCTGCGCGGTGGCCTTGCGGCCGACGTCGTAGGCGGTGGACCAGTCGCGGCGGAAGTGCCGCCCCTCGAGGAGCACGTCCGTACTGGCCACGACCCGGCGGTCGGGCGCCGCGACCACCGCCGCGTCGTCGCCCGGTCCGAGGCGGACCGCCGGGGTGGTGGTGAGCCGGGAGGTGAGCTCTCTGATGAGGCCGAACTCCCCCAACTCGCCCACGGTGCCTTTCACTGAGCTCCTCCTCGGAGTGTCGGTTGCCCTGTTCCTGACGTGTTCCGCGCCGCGCAGGCCGCGCGGGTCTCCCCGGACCGTGCGGTGACGCGGTACCGTGGCGTCTCTTCTCTCCACATGATCCTCGAAGCCGCCCTGGAGGTTCCGTGGTACAGGCGTACATCCTGATCCAGACCGAGGTCGGCAAGGCGTCGACCGTGGCCGATGTGATCGGCAAGATCCCGGGGGTGATCCAGGCCGAGGACGTCACCGGGCCGTACGACGTCATCGTGCGCGCCCAGGCCGACACCGTGGACGAGCTCGGCCGCATGGTGGTCGCTCAGGTCCAGAAGGTCGAGGGCATCACGCGCACCCTGACCTGCCCGGTGGTCCACATCTAGCTCCCCGTATGCTCGGCCGGTGAAGTTCTCGCTCCACCGGCCCCTCGGCCTGCCCGCCGTCGCCCTGCTGCTCGCCTCCGCGGCCTGCTCGGCACCGGGCCGGCAGGCGGGTCCGCCCGTGCCGACCCCGCCCGCGGCGCAGGTCGCGCCGTGCCGGGCGCTGCACGAGGAGCTGCCCTCCGCCGTGGACGGTCTGAAGCGGCGTTCCACCGATCCCGCCTCGGACTTCACGGCTGTCTGGGGCGGCGGCCCGTCGGTGTCCCTGCGCTGCGGGGTGCCGAAGCCGGAGCTCCTCAAGCGGCATCCCGACGCGGAGACGGTGGAGGTCGACGGCGTCAGGTGGGTGCCCGAGCAGCAGGACGACGGTTCCGTCCGCTGCACCACGGTGTTGCGCGAGGCGTGGGTGGAGATCACGCTCTCGAAGGACGTGCCGGGCGGCTTCGGCGCCCTGTCGGATGTCGCCGAAGCCGTCCGGAAGACGATCCCCGAAGGGATCGCCTCCTAGCTTCCCGGCCCCGTGCGGTCCTAGCGCAGGCCCGTCGGGCGGCGCAGGGCCGCCTGGATCAGGCGGTCGACCAGCTCGGGGTAGCTCACGCCGCTCTCCTGCCACATGCGCGGGTACATGGAGATGGGCGTGAAGCCGGGCATCGTGTTGATCTCGTTGATCACGAACTCGCCGTCCTCGGTGAGGAAGAAGTCCGCGCGGACCAGTCCCTCGCACGAGGCCGCGTCGAAGGCCAGGATCGCCAGCTCCTGCACCCGGCGGGTCTCGTCCTCGGTCAGCGGGGCGGGCACGATGCCGGAGGCCGAGTCGATGTACTTGGCCTCGAAGTCGTAGAAGTCGTGCGCGGAGACCGGGGGGATCTCGGCGGGCACGCTGGCACGCGGGCCGTCCTCGAACTCGAGGACGCCGCACTCGATCTCGCGGCCGCGCAGCAACGATTCGACCAGGATCTTCGGGTCGTGGCGCTGCGCCTCGGCGACGGCCTCGTCGAGGCCGGAGAGGTCGTCGACCTTGGTGATGCCCATCGAGGAGCCGGCCCGGGCGGGCTTCACGAAGAGCGGCCAGCCGTGCTCGCCGGCGAAGTCGACGATCTTCTTGCGGGCGGCGGCCGGGTCGGCCTGCCACTCGCGGGGGCGGATCACCTCGTACGGGCCGACGGGCAGGCCGAAGGAGATGAAGACGCGCTTCATGTACTCCTTGTCCTGGCCGACGGCGGAGGCGAGGACGCCGGCGCCGACGTAGGGGATGCCGGCGAGCTCCAGCATGCCCTGCAGGGTGCCGTCCTCCCCGTAGGGGCCGTGCAGCACCGGGAAGACGACGTCGACCTCGCCCAGGGCCTTGGGCACGGCGCCCGGCTCGGTGTAGACCACCTCGCGGCTGGCGGGCTCGACGGGCAGCACGACGCTGCCCTCGGCGGAGTCGGTGAGCTGCTCGACGCTCGGCAGCGCGCGGTCCGCGATGGCCATCCGCTCGGGGTCGTCGGCGGTGAGGGCCCAACGGCCGTCGGTCGTAATGCCGATCGGCAGCACGTCGTACTTGGTCCGGTCGATGGCGCGCAGCACGGCGCCCGCGGTGACCACGGAGATGGCGTGCTCGGAACTGCGACCACCGAAGACGACCGCGACGCGCGGCTTCCGGTCAGGGCTCTGGGGAGAGGTCTGGCTGCTCATATCGCGTTGAGAGTACCTGGTGGGAGGGTGTACGTCAGTGCCGCTCGGGCTTGGCGCTGCGGGACATGAGCTCCTTGAGGGCGACCATGGGCGGCTTGCCCTCGTGGACGATGCCCACGACGGTCTCCGTGATCGGCATGTCGACATGATGACGCCGGGCCAGATCGAGCACGGACTCACAGGACTTGACGCCCTCGGCGGTCTGCCGGGTGACGGCGATGGTCTCCTCGAGCGTCATCCCGCGGCCGAGGTTGGTGCCGAAGGTGTGGTTCCGGGAGAGCGGCGAGGAGCAGGTGGCGACGAGGTCGCCCATGCCGGCCAGGCCCGCGAAGGTGTGCGCGTCGGCGCCCATGGCCAAGCCCAGGCGGGTCGTCTCGGCCAGGCCGCGGGTGATGAGGGAGGCCTTGGCGTTGTCGCCCAGGCCCATGCCGTCGGCGATGCCCACGGCGAGGGCGATGACGTTCTTCACGGCGCCGCCGAGCTCGCAGCCCACCACGTCGGTGTTGGTGTACGGGCGGAAGTACGCGGTGTGGCAG
>KL569493.1:0-6551 GCA_000715685.1 Streptomyces lilacinus | reverse complement strand
GCCTGGAGCCGCTTGGCCACGGACTCGTCGCGGCAGGCGACGACGGCGGCGGCGGGCTGCCGGGCCGCGATCTCCTTGGCCAGGTTGGGGCCGGTGAGGACGGCGACGCGGTCCGGGGAGACCTTGGCCACCTCCTCGATCACCTCGCTCATCCGCTTCGCCGTGCCCAGTTCGACGCCCTTCATCAGGGAGACCAGCACGGTGTCGGCGGCCAGCAGCGGCGCCCACTCGGTGAGGTTGCCGCGCAGGGTCTGGGAGGGCACGGCCAGCACGGTGAAGGCCGCGCCCCGGGCCGCCTCGGCGGGATCGGTGGTGGCCCGCACGGCGGCGGGGAGCTCGACGCCCGGAAGGTAGTCGGGGTTGGTGCGGCCGGTGTTGACGGCATCGACGAGCTCGGCGCGGCGACCCCACATCGTCACCTCGCAGCCGGCGTCGGCCAGGACCATCGCGAAGGCGGTGCCCCAGGAGCCGGTGCCGTAGACGGCGCAGCGCGTCACTTGCTGTCCTCCTGGGGTTGGTGGCGGGCCGCGGCGCGGGCCTTGCGGGGGTTGTACGGCTCGGCGGGGGCCGGCTCGCCGCGGAGTTCGGCGAGGAGGCCGGTGATGTCCGACATGATCTTCTCGGTGACCTCGCGCAGCACCTCGGCGGTGGGCTCCTTGCCGTAGTAGGCGGAGAGGTCCACGGGCGGGCCGGCGAGCACCCGGAGGGTCTTGCGGGGGAAGAGCCGCAGCTTCTTCTCCTTGGCGTAGGGCGGCATCGCCTCGTTGGCGCCCCACTGGGCGACCGGGATGACGGGGGCCTGGGTGAGCAGCGCGACGCGCGCGGCGCCCGTCTTGCCCTCCATGGGCCACATGTCCGGGTCGCGGGTGAGGGTGCCCTCGGGGTAGAAGGCCACGCACTCGCCCCTGTTGATGGCGTCGACGGCGGCCCGGAAGGCGGTGGCGGCGTCGGCGCTCTCGCGGTAGACGGGGATCTGCCCGGTGCCGCGCAGCATCGTGCCGACGAAGCTGCCCTTGAAGAGGCCGGCCTTGGCGAGGAAGCGCGGGACGCGGCCGCTGTTGTACTGGAAGTGGGCGTACGACAGCGGGTCGAGGTACGAGTTGTGGTTGACCGCGGTGAGGAATCCGCCGTCGGCCGGAATGTGCTCCATTCCCCGCCATTCCCGCTTGAACAGAACCACGAGCGGCGGTTTGACCAACACCGCCGCCAAGCGGTACCAGAAGCCGATTCTGTGGCGGGACACTCGGACACCCTTCTGTTGGGACCTGGAAGCTGCTTCGGGCGTTGTCGCTCACCCGGGGGCCGGACAAGTGTCGCCCCAGGTACCCGGTCTGTCGAGAACACCGTAACCCCGCGCTCCGCTCCCGGCTGCGGCAGCGGGTGACAATGGGGCGGTTTACGACGGAGAGGGGGCGCGGGTGGTCTGGACGCTGGTGGTGCCGGTGAAACCGCTGGCCGCGGCCAAGACCCGGCTCGCGGCGGGTGCCGCGGGCCTGCCGGGTGCCGCGCTGGCGCTGGCCTTCGCGGAGGACACCGTGGCGGCTGCTCTGGCCTGCGGTTCCGTCCACGATGTGGCGGTCGTCACGGACGACGGGCCGGCCGGGGCGCGGCTGGCCGCGCTGGGCGCCCGGGTGCTGCCGGAGCCGCCCGGCCGCGGGGGCCTGAACGCCGCGCTGGCCCACGGTGCCCGCGTCGTCCGCGCGCGGCGACGGACGGGAGTGGCGACGCTCAACGCGGATCTGCCGGCGCTGCGCCCGACGGAACTCGGCCGGGTGCTCGATTCGGCCGCGGAATTCCCGCGCGCATTTCTCGCGGACGCCGCCGGAATCGGTACGACGCTGCTGGCGGCGGCTCCCGGAAAGGAATTGGCTCCGGCGTTCGAGGGCCGTTCGCGCGCCCGGCACCGTGCTTCGGGAGCCCGCGAGATCGAGCTGTCGGACGTGGATTCCGTGCGCCAGGACGTGGACACGGAGGCGGATTTGCGGGCGGCCCTGGCGCTGGGCGTGGGGCCGCGGACGGCGGCCCTCGTCAGTGCCCTGCCGCTGTCCGGCCGGGCGGCGGACTAGGCTGCTGACCATGCAGGCCACCGCGTACACCTTCGATCCTTCGACCCGCTCCGGGAGCGTCCTCCTGGACGACGGCACGCCCGTGCCCTTCGACACGGCGGCGTTCGACGCCGGCGGCCTGCGGCTGCTGCGGCCGGGACAGCGGGTGCGGATCGAGTTCGCGGAGGGCGCCACGGGGCCCGTGGCGGAGCGCCGCGTGACGCTGGTGACGCTGCAGACCTTCTGAGTCAGACCTTCTGCGCACCTTCTCGAGCGGTCCGGTCCTCGCGGCCGGTCCACCGGGCCACCACGCACCGCGGGCCGGGCTCCCCGAGGGGAGCCCGGCCCGGCGCGTCACGCCGTACGTTCGCTGCCTTACTTCTTCTTGGCGGCGGCCTTCTTGGCGGTGGTCTTGCGCGCGGTGGTGGTGCGGGTCGTGGCCTTCTTGGCGGGCGCCGTCTTCTTCGCGGCGGCGGCCTTCTTCGCCGGGGCCGCCTTCTTGGCGGTGGCGGCCTTCTTCGCCGTCGTGGTCTTCTTGGCGGCGGCCTTCGTGGCGGGCGCCTTCTTCGCCGTCGCCTTCTTCGCGGGCGCCGCCTTCTTGGCGGTGACCTTCTTCGCCGCGGCGGTCTTCGCGACGGCGGCCTTCTTCGCCGGAGCCGCCTTCTTCGCCGCCGCCTTCTTCGCGGTGGCCTTCTTGGCCGCGGCCTTGGCGGTGACCTTGCCGCCGGTGAGGCTGCCCTTGGGCGCCTTCTTGACGGCGACCTCGCCGCCCTTCGGCAGCTTCTTCGTGCCGCTCACCAGGTCCTTGAAGCCCTGGCCCGCGCGGAAGCGCGGCACCGAGGTCTTCTTGACCCGGACGCGCTCACCCGTCTGCGGGTTGCGGGCGTAGCGGGCCGGCCGGTCGACCTTCTCGAACGAGCCGAAGCCGGTGACCGAGACCCGGTCGCCGGCGACAACCGCGCGGACGATCGCGTCCAGTACCGCGTCGACCGCGTCTGCGGCCTGCTGACGGCCACCGAGCTTGTCGGCAATCGCTTCAACGAGCTGCGCCTTGTTCACGTCTTCCCCTTCGGAGACATTGGCTGGAATGTGCTCCAGCTTTTCGCACGTTAGGCAGATATATACCGCAAATCAAACACGAAACGGTCTAATCACCCTTGTGCCGCAACGAACCCGGCGCATCACGGAGTTCCGTGCCTGCCGGGCTCTTCGGGGAAACGGCCCTTGTCGAGGTCGTTCATCAGCCGGTCCAGACGCCTTGCCGCGCCTGAGAGATCGTGCTTCGCCGAGGCCGTGATGGCCAGCAGCTGCCGGGACAGCGCCATCCGTACGCCCTCCGGGACTTGCAGTGCGCGCACTCTCGCGTGCGCTTCCTTCAGTTGGTCGGCGACGAGCCGGTAAAGCTCGAGTTGGCTGTCGCGTTCCATGCACCGATTGTGCCATCTGAGGCGAGTTGTCGCTTCACAGGGCCTCAACAATGCGATGCGCCCCCTGTCCGAAGACAGGGGGCGCATCATGCCAAACCCTGGGTGAGCAGCGAAAATCCGGGGCCGGGAAGAGCCCTCCGACACTGGGCCAAACGAGCCGGAACCGGACCTCAGGCCAGGGTCGTGGAGGGCTTGTACGTGGGCCTTCGCGTCTCGTAGGCCGCGATGTCCGCCTCGTGCCGGAGGGTCAGACCGATGTCGTCCAGCCCCTCCAGAAGACGCCACCGGGCGTTCTCGTCAAGGTCGAAACCGGCCGTGATGCCCTCGGCCCGTACCTCGCGCGCCACGAGATCGACCGTCACCTCGGCGGTGGGGTCGTTCTCGGTCAGCTCCCACAGCGCCTCGACGGTCTCCTGCGGCAGGACGACGGTCAGCAGACCGTTCTTCAGGGAATTGCCGCGGAAGATGTCGGCGAAGCGGGACGACACGACGGTTTTGAAGCCGTAGTTCTGCAGCGCCCAGACCGCGTGCTCGCGGGAGGAACCGGTGCCGAAATCGGGACCGGCCACCAGGACGGAGGCACCGGCCCGCTCGGGACGGTTGAGCACGAACTCGGGGTCCTTGCGCCACGCCTCGAAGAGCCCGTCCTCGAAGCCGTCGCGGGTGACCTTCTTCAGCCAGTGCGCCGGGATGATCTGGTCGGTGTCGACATTGCTGCGGCGCAGCGGGACGGCCCGGCCGGTGTGGGTGGTGAACGCTTCCATCGGACTCAGACCTCCACGGGGGTACGGACGTCGGGGGCGCCGGCCAGGTCGGCGGGCGATGCCAGGTGCCCCAGGACGGCGGTGGCGGCGGCGACCTGCGGGGAGACCAGGTGGGTGCGGCCGCCCTTGCCCTGCCTGCCCTCGAAGTTGCGGTTGGACGTCGACGCGGAGCGCTCGCCCGGCGCGAGTTGGTCGGGGTTCATGCCCAGACACATCGAACAGCCCGCGTGCCGCCACTCGGCGCCGGCCGCGGTGAACACCTTGTCCAGCCCCTCCTCGACGGCCTGCAGCGCCACCCGCACGGAGCCGGGGACCACCAGCATGCGTACGCCGTCGGCGACCGCGCGGCCCTCGAGGACGGACGCGGCGGCCCGCAGGTCCTCGATGCGGCCGTTCGTGCACGAGCCGACGAAGACGGTGTCGACCGCGATGTCGCGCAGCGCCTGACCTGGCGTCAAGCCCATGTACTCCAGCGCCTTTTCCGCCGCCGTCCGCTCCGAGGAGTCGGTGTACGAGGCGGGGTCGGGGACCGCCGAGGACAGGGGCGCGCCCTGGCCGGGATTGGTGCCCCAGGTGACGAACGGGGAGAGCGCGGTGGCGTCGATGACGACCTCGTGGTCGAAGACGGCGTCGTCGTCCGTGCGCAGGGTGCGCCAGTATGCGACGGCGGCGTCCCAGTCCTTGCCCTGTGGGGCGTGGGGGCGGTCCTTCAGATAGGCGAAGGTCGTCTCGTCGGGCGCGATCATGCCGGCCCGGGCCCCCGCCTCGATGGACATGTTGCACACGGTCATCCGGGCCTCCATCGAGAGCTTCTCGATGGCCGGGCCGCGGTACTCCAGGACGTATCCCTGGCCGCCGCCGGTGCCGATCCTCGCGATGATCGCCAGGATCAGGTCCTTGGCGGTGACGCCCTCCGGCAGTTCGCCCTCGACCGTGATCGCCATCGTCTTGAACGGCGACAGCGGCAGGGTCTGGGTGGCCAGTACGTGCTCGACCTGGCTGGTGCCGATGCCGAACGCGAGCGCGCCGAAGGCGCCGTGGGTGGAGGTGTGGCTGTCGCCGCAGACCACGGTGGTGCCCGGCTGGGTCAGTCCCAGCTGCGGTCCCACCACGTGGACAACGCCCTGCTCGACGTCGCCCAGGGGGTGCAGCCGCACGCCGAACTCGGCGCAGTTGCGGCGCAGGGTCTCCAGCTGGGTGCGGGAGACGGGGTCCGCGATGGGCTTGTCGATGTCGAGGGTGGGGGTGTTGTGGTCCTCGGTGGCGATGGTCAGGTCCAGCCGACGGACCGGACGTCCGGCCTTCCGCAGGCCGTCGAAGGCCTGCGGGCTGGTGACCTCGTGGAGCAGGTGCAGGTCGATGAAGAGGAGGTCGGGCTCGCCTTCGGCGCGCCGGACGACGTGGTCGTCCCAGACCTTCTCCGCGAGTGTCCGTCCCATCGCTGTCTCTCCTGTGGCAGTGGGTGCTGTCCGTTCCAGGTTGGCGCGTCTCGGGAAAAATTGAACTTGCGTTTCACAGAGTGAGACGGAAGTATCGTTGCATGGACAACTCTAGTGGCGCCTCGAGTGGTGTGGGCGTTCTCGACAAGGCGGCTCTGGTGCTGAGCGCACTGGAGTCCGGCCCGGCGACCCTCGCCGGGCTGGTCACGGCGACCGGGCTCGCGCGCCCGACGGCGCACCGGCTCGCGGTGGCTCTCGAGCACCACCGGATGGTGGCGCGCGACATGCAGGGCAGATTCATCCTCGGCCCCCGGCTGAGCGAGCTCGCCGCCGCGGCGGGTGAGGACCGGCTGCTGGCCACGGCGGGCCCGGTCCTCACCCACCTGCGGGACGTCACGGGCGAGAGCGCGCAGCTCTACCGGCGCCAGGGCGACATGCGGATCTGCGTGGCGGCGGCGGAGCGGCTGTCCGGACTGCGGGACACCGTGCCGGTGGGCTCCACGCTGCCGATGAAGGCCGGGTCGGCCGCGCAGGTCCTCATGGCCTGGGAGGAGCCGGAGCGGCTGCACCGCGGGCTGCAGGGGGCGCGCTTCACGGCGACCGCGCTGTCGGGCGTACGGCGGCGGGGCTGGGCCCAGTCGATCGGCGAGCGGGAGCCCGGTGTGGCGTCGGTCTCCGCGCCGGTGCGGGGGCCGTCGAACCGGGTCGTGGCGGCCGTCTCGGTCTCCGGGCCGATCGAGCGCCTCACGCGGCACCCCGGCCGCATGCACGCCCAGGCCGTCCTCGACGCCGCCATCCGCCTCACCGAGGCCTTGCGCCGCAACGGCTGAGGCCTTGCCCTGCGGGAGCGGTTCCCCAATCCCGCCCCTTCCCGTA
>KL569492.1:36634-37196 GCA_000715685.1 Streptomyces lilacinus | reverse complement strand
GCCCCTTCACCGTTTCTCGGGGGCTCCGCCCCCGAACCCCCGGTCCTCACACCAGCAGCGCCCACACCACCATCACCACCAGCAGGAGCAGCACCAACGTCCCCAGCACCCGCAGGGGCCTCCGCGCCCACCGTGGTGTCGCGCTCTCGTGGTGCCGGTGGGGGCTCATGAGTGGCGTCCCACGGCGTCGGCCGCGCGGCTGGCGAGGAGGGTGCTGGAGCGGCCGTCGAGGTAGGGGAGCAGGACGGTCTGGCCGCCCCAGGAGGCCAGGCGGTCGGCTTCGGGGAGTTGGCCGACGGCGTAGTCGCCGCCCTTGACCCACAGGTGGGGGCGCAGTTGGGAGAGGACGCGTTCCGGGGTGTCCTCGCCGAAGACGGCGACGGCGTCCACGCACTGGAGGGCGCGCAGGACGCGGACGCGGTCGGCCAGGGGGTTGATGGGGCGGCCGGGGCCCTTGCGGCGGGTCACGGAGGCGTCGGAGTTCAGGCAGACGATCAGGCAGTCGCCGATGCCGCGCGCCTGCTGGAGCAGGCTGACGTGGCCGGCGTGCAGCAGGTCGAAG